>SCTB01000044.1 GCA_004297545.1 Alphaproteobacteria bacterium | reverse complement strand
TATGACGAGGACGTTGAAGAATCCCTCGCGTTCTCCCTTGAAGCCGTAGTAGCGCACCCGCCACAGTTCCGGATACAGGCCCATGTTGCGTCTGAACGCTTTCAATTCATCCTCCCCGCTCCGCCCGCCAGCAGTCCGCCCATCTGCTCCAGCACGGCCCGCCTGCGCTCCACATCGGTATAAAATCCTTGCCCTGCCTCGCCTCGCTTGGCCCGGCCCAGCCGTACCATGGCTTGCCGCACCCGGCCCGGCCAATATCAAAAACCTTTCGTAAATCCCTCGCTTTGCCTCGCCCCGCCATACCTTAGCCCGCCATACGTCGCCCCGCCGTACCAAGCAGAGACCCCTTCTCATCGGGGATTGAAAATCCCTTGCCGTGCCCTGCCCGTCCTAGCCGCGCCCGGCCTCGCCATACAACGCCCGGCTTCGCCGCGGCTCAGAAACCCTACGCCGCCCGCTTCGCGTACTTCGCAATGAGCCGCGCCAGATGCGCCAAGCGATTCAGCAAATCCTCATTGTCGGTGTCCAACAGGTCCGCCTCGATCAGTGTGATGATCTGATTGACGTAGAACGTCTGGTTCATCCCGCTGAGTTTGGAATTGGCATGCACCTGCTCGGCGGACATCGACTTTCCCGCCATGTGCGAAATCGTTCGCTTGATCGGCACTTCCGTGCTTTTCTTGCCGGGCACGTGAAGCTTACCCACGCGATCCGCACGCAATTTTCCGAGCGCCTCAACGGTCATACCAAGCGCAACTGCCGTCTGATCGGCGGTCAAGCCCAACTCTTCAGCATGCAAAAGAGCATGCACGCGGTCGAATCGCGTGAGACTGCGCCCGTGCCCGGCGTTGAGGCGCATCGCCTCCAGGTATGCTGCGCCTTCGTTCTTATACGCTTTGGCGACAACCTGTATTTCATGATCGGGACCAAACTCTGCCATATAAGCGCCGCGCCGATGCACGCCGTCGATAATCCGCGAATCCTTTTCGATGATGACGATCGGCGGCAGCGCTTCACCCGCGCGCAGCGCCTCGCGCATGTAACCGATGTGCTGCTGATCAACTTCGACGCGCGGGTAGAGATTGTAATCGACTACCAGCGATCCGACTTTAACTTGTTTCACGTTTGTGCCTCCTTTTGAATTGTCCTTGCCTTGCCCTGCTTGGCCGAGCCCCGCCTCGCTTTGCCGTGCCTGACCGTGCAACGCCAGACCCAGCTTCGCTTCGGGGAAATAAAAGATCCTTGCCTCGCCCTGCGCCGCCGGACCGATCCTGGCCATGCAACGCCGCACATTGCCCGGCCGAGAAAACCTTTTATGCCGCCAACTGCGCCGAGAACCTGCCGTATGGTCCGCCGATGCCGCGCGGACAGCCCGGCCTGAAATCGCCGACGCCGATGGCCTTGCCCGCTTGATTCAGTAATTCCAGGACGTTGTCGGCGGACAGCAATTCCGTGTCGATTTCCAAGGGCAGAAGGCATGCCCAATTCTTGACGAGCGGACGACTGCGCGGTGTGCGTCCGCCCGTCGTCGGATTGACCACGCCGGTGGTAAAGACCTCCCAATCCTTGCGCGGCTTCCCGGTCTTCGCGTCGATGATGGTGACCCACTGCTCCGCATTGAACACGAAACTCTTCGCGGCCTTGCTGGCATGCACTTTCCCAAACTTGCGCCCGGTCGCGCCCTTCACGGCAGCCGAGCGGAATGCGACAGCCGGGAAACGCAGGAAGCCCTTTTCGTCTTTGTAGACCTTCGTTTCGGCTTCCGCCTGTCCGGTTAGATGCGTCTTCACGGCCAGTTTCTTCTTGCCGTCCTGTTCATCCATGTTCATGGACTCCGGGTTATTCATCAGCAGTCCGTGAGTCCAGCCCGTAATCTTGAAAACTACGATTTCCATCCGATTCACTCTCCTTAGCTTGAAATGCCTTGCCTCGCCGGGGACAGCCCCGCCTCACAGCGCCGTGCTGAACCTTGCCTTGCTCAATTCACCCTCCCCGCTCCGCCCGCCAGCAGTCCGCCCATCTGCTCCAGCACGGCCCGCCTGCGTTCCATTTCTAGCCCTGATCTTCCGCGGTATGTTCAGCGAGCCATTTCTGAAAGCCGACGGTTTGCGGCAAATTACCAGCCCCTTGCCCGCCATGGGTCACCCTCGTCTGGCGCGCCACTCGCAATGAATTCACGAAGGCTTCTACTTCATCGCCGTCCAGAATGAATTCGTCTTGATACCTGCCTCCGGTCACACGCAGGAAAATCATTCCGGTAGAGACAGATATCTCAAGAGCACGGCCACTCTCAACGCAATCCGAAAACGTGTCTATCGTCATACGCTCAATTTACCCTCCCTGGCGTGCCGCCCAGCAATGTTCCCATTCTCTCCAATGTCTCCCGCCTGCGCTCCACGTCGGCCTGCTGATAGTGCAGGGTCATCCGCACGTCGGAATGGCCCATCCCGGCCATCTGATCCTTGAGCGCCATCCCGAGCTGCGCGGCCAGCGTCGAGTGAGTCCGCCGGAAGCTGTGCCAACCTAGCCAGGGCATCCCGAGAGCCTTGCCGACGGGCCGCAGAACGCGATTGAAAATGTTGTGCGCGTCGACCGGCTTGCCCGTGCGGCCCGCGAACACTGGCGCATCCGCCGCGCCCTGCCCAATCTCCCGCAGGAGCGCCAGCAGCGGCGTGCAGATGGGCACGTTCCGGGTCCGGCTGGCCCGCTTCAGGCTCCCGTACTGCCCGTGCGCCCAATGCTGCCGCACGGCGATCGTCATGGGCGGCACAGCCTCGTCGTCCACCTGGAGCCAGCCGCCCGTCATGTTGACGTGCCGCCATTGAAGGCCGCAGACCTCCGCGATGTTCATGGACGTGAGCGCCGCCGTCAGCGCCATGCCGCGCGCAGGCATCGGCAGCGCCTCGAGA
>SCTB01000043.1 GCA_004297545.1 Alphaproteobacteria bacterium | reverse complement strand
GTCGGTTACCTTCAGGTTGCGGGGGTCGTCGTCGGCGACGGTGATGGTTTCGCCGCCGTCGAGCTGGATAAGGTAATGGGTGATGGCGCCGCGATAGGTGATGTGGGAGAGCGTGCCCGTCGTGCGCACCATGCCTTTGAGCATGCCGGTCGCGAAATTCGCGTCTTCGGGGCGGAAGCCGACATCGTCCTGGCCGTCGAGGCCGAGGCTTTTGGGTTTCACGAAATTGCAGATGCCGACGAAACCCGCCACGAAACGCGTCGCGGGCTTGTGGTAAATTTCCGGCGGCGTGCCCAGCTGCACGACCTTGCCCTTGTTCATCACCGCGATGCGGTCGGACATGGAGAGCGCCTCGTCCTGGTCGTGGGTGACGAAGATAAAGGTGATGCCGGTATCGCGCTGCAGGCGCTTCAGTTCAATCTGCATTTCCTTGCGCAGCTTGTAGTCGAGCGCGGAGAGGGATTCATCGAGCAGCAAAATCTTCGGCTGGTTCACCAGCGCCCGGGCGAGCGCGATGCGCTGCTGCTGTCCGCCGGAGAGTTGCGAAGGCTTTCGGTCCGCCATCGCATCGAGCCGCACCAGCGCGAGGGAATCCTTTATCGCTTTTTGAATCTCGGCTTCCGGTTTTTTCTGCATGCGCAACCCGAAAGCGATGTTGTCGGCCACCGTCATATGGGGGAACAAGGCATACGACTGAAACACCGTATTGACCGGGCGCTTGTACGCCGGCAGCGGCGCGATGTCGTTGCCATCCAGCAAAATTTTCCCGGCATCCGACTGCTCCAGCCCCGCGATCATGCGGAGCAGCGTCGTCTTGCCGCAGCCCGAGGGGCCGAGCAGCGTGAAAAATTCGTTGGGGTGGATATGCAGCGAAACATTATCAACCGCGCGCACCTCTCCCGACGGATGCGCGAAGATCCTCGACACGGAGTCGATGACAAGTCCCTCGGCCATGGTGTGATTCCCCCTCGAATTCTGCCTCCACAGTTATCCCAAAAACCGACGGGGGAGGGAAAGGGGGCAGTTTGAATGCAAACGAAAGATAATGATATTTTCATAATTTAAGCAGTAAGAAGCTGCGCGGACGATGCGTTTTGATGCTGCGGAGTGTGTGCGGAGTATGTGCTGCAATGGCGCTCCCGGCATGCTGAAAACCCGCTTTTTACAGGCTTTTCCGGCCCTTTTTACCCCCAAAACACGCTTTTTGCAAATCTGCGCAGAACGGCCTGTTCACGCCCTGTTTTGGCCTTATCCGCCCGTTCCATGCTAGGCTTTTGCATGCGTTTGCTCATCTTCATCGTGCCCTGGAGCCTCCTGTCGCTGCTGGTTTACTTCTGGCTGCTGCGCCCCTTGTGGAAGCAGGGACGCATGGCGTATAGCGGCGCCGTGCTGGGTTCCGTCTTCTGGCCTGTCGGCCTGATGATGGCGCGGGAGTACCTTTACTCATCGTCCGGACAGTGGCGCGATGCGGAGTATCCATGGCGATCGGATGGCGACGATGCGCCTCCCGAGGTGCCGCCGAAAGCGGCTCATAACGATCCCGCCTTCGGCGGCGAAAAAGAGGATAACGCTCAGGATGAACCCGGTCCGCCGCCGCGGCGCAAGCTGAATTACAACAACATGGTTTTCGGCGGCAACGAAAGCGACGAGGACGCGGACGAGCGCGAATTTTTGAATTTCATCTCCGCGCAAACCGGCATCCGCGGCAGCGCGCCGCTAAAAAGTGATTTCACCGTGAACTACGCGCCGAGCGGCATTTCCAAAACTTATCGCGCGGGCACGATGTTCCCCGACGCCTTCATCACCGACTGGCGCGCGGGATTTTTCAGGAAGAAGTAAAACGGCGCGCGCTTTCTATCTTTGGGCGCACCTGTTACGATAAATGCCGGGAATCAGAGAGGGCTTCATCTATGACAATGGTCACCGTCGACAAGCTGAATTTCGATTATCCGGACAAGCGGGCGCTGTTCGACGTTTCTTTTTCCATAGCCGAAGGAAGCGTCACGGCGCTCGTAGGACCGAACGGTGCGGGCAAGACGACGCTGCTGCGCTGCCTTGCCGCGCTCGAACATTATCACAGCGGAAAAATAACCATCGGTGGTTACGACGTGGCGGATCATCCGCGCGAAGTGCATCACCTGACCGGTTACCTGTCGGACTTCTTCGGCCTCTATGACGCGCTGACGCTGCGCCAGTGCATGACGTATATGGCGTGGTGCCAGAAAATCCCGGCGCTCGACGTCAACAAGCGCGTGCTCGATCTCGCGATGGACACGGGCATCGAGAAAAGACTGGACGAACGCGCGGGCACGCTCTCGCGCGGCTACCGCCAGCGCCTCGGCATCGCGCTCGCGCTGATACACGACCCCAGATTCATCATCCTCGACGAACCCGCGTCGGGCATGGACCCCGAGGCGCGCATTCATTTGTCGCAGATGATGCGCCGCCTGCGCCAGCAGGGCAAGACGATGATCGTCTCCTCTCATATCCTGAACGAGCTCGAGGATTACTGCACCGACATGCTCGTCATCCAGAACGGGCGCGTGGCGGAGCATGTGAAGCTGCATGATTACGCGGCGCGGAACGTGCGCACGCTGCACATCGGCATCGCGCATCTCGGCGTCAGCCATGTCGAGATGCTGCAGAAGCAGCCGGGGCTGACCGTGAAATCCACCGAAAACGACATCGCCGCCTGCGACTACACCGGCACGGTAGAGGACCAGCAGAAGATGCTGCAGGCGCTCATTGCTGCAGGCGTCCCCGTTTTCAGCTTCAGCGCCTCCGCGCACAAGCTTCAGGACGCCTATATGGACGTCACCTCCCGCAAGGAGGCGAAGCCGTGAAATTTTTCTTCACGCCGGAATTCCACCGCAACCTGTGGCTGCGCTTCTCGCCGTTCCGGCTGATCGCGGCGCCGCTGATTATCCTTCTCATTGCGATGACGACGACGAGAATGCCCAAGGGGCTCGGCGACTTCGACGTGACTTCGACGCTTTACGCCGCGCTCAGCATTTATTTCATCGTCGTCATCATCTGGGGCGCTTATGAAGCCGCGAATGCGATGCAGGAGGAAATCCGCGGCAATACCTGGGATTTCCAGCGCATGTCGTCCATCTCTCCCTGGCAGCTTTCGCTCGGGAAACTGTTCGGCGTGACGTCCTACGCCTGGTATTTCGGCTTTCTGGCGCTGGCGCTGTTCGCCTACGCCTATGCGGATTATCGTGCGCCAGAACAGTTTTTTGGCGAGCAGAACCGCGACTCACCCTTCCCCGAGCCGGATAACGACACGCTTTATATTCTGTTCTGCCTCGTCGCGTCGGGGATTATCGCCCAGTCCGTCGCGTATCTTTACGGCTTCGCCGACAGCCTTGCCATGTTCGGCAGGATCTGGCGCACGAAAGTCCCGCGCGGCATCGGCGCTTTTCTGGTCGGGGCTTTTGCGGGCTCTTATGTCTTTACGTACACGGTCATGCATGATTCCGTGCGCCTGCGCCCGCGCGCATCCCTGATGTTCCAGCATGTCGATATCCACTGGTACGGGCACGACTATGAGCGCCATCTGTTCGTCGTGATGAGCCTGCTGTTCTTTATCGGCTGGTTCCTCATCGGAAGCTACCGCATCGCGCGGGCGGAGCTGATGTACCGCTGCATGCCCACGGCGTGGATGCTGTTCGTCGCAACCTATGTCGGATGGGCCAGCGGCTTTGTGCCGCGCGGGGGCTCCGGGGTGGGCGTGGAAGTCGGCGCTTTCCACGCCGCGCTTTTCGCTTACATCCAGGCGGCGATCATCGCCTATGCCTGCATGTTCGCCGAAGCCGGCGACAGCAGGCGCTATGCGCGGCTTGCCTTTCACCTGAAAGCCGGCGATTTCCTGCGCGCCTTCGAGAATACGCCGAAATGGCTGGCGACGTTGCCCATTATGCTCTTCCTGTTCTTCTCCGCCCTGACATCGGCGACGGGCATGGAAAAGGTTATCACCCTGCCGCATGGCAGCGCCTTCATGGCCTCCTTCATGCTGTTTATGGCGCGCGACGGCTGCGCGATTCACGCCATTCACTTGAGCTTCCGCGGGCGCGGGACGGGTTTTGCGCTGATGTTCTATTATCTTATCGTCTATCTTCTGCTGCCGCTGCTCGCCTTTACGTCCATCGACCTTAACTTAAGCGATGTTTTCAAATCGGTCGTGCGCTTCAAAGTCCCGGAGAACGTCGGCACCGTCACCGGCACTTTCTACCCGACAGGAATGACAGATACTTCACAGAGCCTCTTCCCGGTGCTGATCGAAACGATCGTGACGGCGGGCTGGCTTTACTGGTGCCTGAGTCGGCGCAGTAATCCCGCGCCCGTCGTTATCGAAAATACAAAAGCTTAACCTTTCTTATCGCTTTTTATTATATATTGGTAGCCGGGGAGTTAAGGCATGGCTGACGTCAACATTGCTGAGCTGCGCGTGCTCGTCGTCGACGACAACGTCGTCGTGCGCAAGCTGATCGAGCTGAACCTCGCGAACATGGGGTTCAAAACGATAGATGTCGCTTCCAACAGCAACGAGGCGCAGGACAAGATCGCAGCCCTGCCCTATGACATCGTCTTCCTCGACTGGAACATGCCCGGCAAAAGCGGCTATGCGCTGATGCAGGAATATCGCGAGGACCGCAAGTACGACGGCATGGCTTTCGTCATGGTCACCGCGGAAAGCCAGGAAAGATACGTGCGCGAAGCCGTGAAGGCCGGCGCCACGTCATACATCACAAAACCCATCACGCCGGCGACATTCAACGACAAGGTCGGCAAGGTTCTCGCATGGCTCGGCAACCGCGCCGCGCCCAAGTCCGGATAGGCGAAAGGCAGGTCTTTCCATGAAAGACATCAACGCCGCAAGGGGCCGTATCGCAGATGTCGTGACGATGTCTGTCATCGAAACCTTCAACAGTATGTTCGGCCAGGATGTTTCTCCCGGAAACCGCAAGCCGCCTGTCTCGCCCGACAACGTCGTCATCTCCTGCGTCAAAATGCTTCAGGGCCGCTCGTCGCTCGATTTCGTGTTCCGCTTCGAGATGCTTCTGCTGCTGCAGGCGGCGGGAATGATCTTTACCAAGGAATACATCGCCCAGAATCCCGTGCACGAGGATCTTGCCTGCGAAATCGCCAATATCGTCTGCGCCAAGGTCAAGACCTACCTCAACGACGAGGGTTATGAAACGGAAATGGGGTTCCCCTTTGTGCCCAAGGCGGATGAGGCCAAAAAGCTGTTGCACGACCAGGCCGTCCAGATGCATTTCTTCTATAAGGACAAGGACAAGAAGCAGGGCGTGGGCGTCGCGGTGAACTTTACCGTCGTCTAAGACAAGCCGCCTCAGGAATATGGCAACCATAAGGCCATTTGTTTTTCAGACCACAGTTGACCCCGCTCTTGGTCTTTCCCTATGATTGGGAAGGGAAAAGAGGTTGCCATGATCAAAAGATTTTTACCGCTGATGCTTCTTGCGCTGCTGGCGACCGCGCCCGCCTCTTTCGCGGCGCCCGGGGAGCCGCAGGATATCCTGAAAGGATGGGACATCATTTCCCCCGATGTGCTGGGCCTGCGTATTTCAAGGAACATCGATGAAAGGGCCGTGACCGTGGAGACCAAATGGCCCACGACCATCTGCGTGACGCCGGTGGATCTGAGGGACAAGCGCATGGATCTGACCAAGGTGACATTTTCGGCGGAATTGAAAAGCAGCGACCTGACCGGCGCGGCCTTTCTTGAAATGTGGCTGCGTGTGCCGGGCCTTGCAAAGGGCTATCTGATCTCGCGCGGGTACGACCGCCCGCTGCAAAAAACATCTCCCGCGGTCTGGAGCAAATTCGAAACATCCTTCACCTTGAGCAAAAATCAGGTGCCGGACCAAGCTATCCTGAACCTCGTGATCAACGGCAAGGGCACGATCTTCATGAGGAACGTGAAGTTCACGCGTCAGCCTTGAAGCGCGGCTTCATTTAAGCTCCAAGGATTCCAGGCCGGCTGTCGTCAGATGGTGAAGGGGAGGCCGGAAGATAACGCAAATGCATGAATTTCAAGCAAAATACCCTTTACGTCCCTTCCCGCGGCTGAATGACCGCCTGCATATTTTTCCGGCGCTGATACCCCTGATCGAGCTTATCCCATGGCTTCTGGGCCTTGTCGGAGCCGCCGCCAGCGTGACGCCTTTTGCGGTCTGGCGCCGTCACAAAAAGCCGTTCCTGATATTTGCCGCCACATGCTTCGTCGTGGCGCTGTGCATCATCGGCTGGAAAAAAGCGCATATCCCGACGGATGAAGAGGGATCGCGCCTGCTGGCGGCAGCGGACTGGCCGAAGCTCAATGCGCTGTCCACGCTTCCGCCCGTGGTTTCCGCAGGCCGGCAATATGACGCTTTCGCGCCCGTCTGGTCCGCGCCGCTCAGGAACGAACCGCTGGCCGGCCCCATCGTCGCGGGCGACCTGCTGCTCCTTGGCACTTTCGCCGCGACGCTCGATGCCATTTCGCGCGCGGATGGGAAGCCGGTGTGGTCGATCAAGAAGCACGAGCCCGTTTTCACGAACCCGGTGGCGCTGAAAGACAAGGGCTACGCGGGGGAGGGGCTGCATACGGCGGTTTCCGCCGGCATCACGGCATTCTCCCTTCCGGACGGCAAGGTTCTCTGGGAGCGCCAGTTCCTGAGCCACGTCGAATCATCGCCGCTTGTCCGCGAGGATGAGCACCGCCTGTGGGCGGGGGCTGGCGATCAAAGCCTCTGGTGCCTGGATACGCGCGACGGCTCCGCCGTCTGGCGGAAGAAAATCGGGCATATCGATTCAACGCCCTTCATCATGGACGGCACGCTGTTCGTGACATCATGGCCCGACCTCAAGGTTCCGAAGGCAAAGCTCTTCGCACTGGACCCCGGCGACGGGTCGGAGAAATGGAATGTCGACCTGACCGGGGATATCATGGGTTCCCCGCAGCCGGGGCCGGATTCCGCGATACTCGTAACGACGGCGATCGGGCAGGTCGGGCCGCAGGTCGCGACCGACAAGGGCTGGGCGCATGCCGTCAGCCGCGACGGAAAACTGCTCTGGACCGTCGAGCTGCCCGGCATTTCCCTGCCCGAGCCTTCAGTGCTGTTCGACAAGGGGCTTGTGATTCATACGCTGAAAACCGGGCAGATCGTTGCGCTGCGAGTCAGGGACGGAACGACGGCCTGGTCCACGACGCTTGGCAAGCAGCTTGACGCGCCTGCCGCGCTGCGCGCAGATACGAACCCCCCGTTGCTGGCCGCGGTGACCACGGAAGGCGCCGTCAGCATCCTTGATGCCGAAAGCGGCACGGAGATCCGGCGCTTCAACGTGAAGCAGGGAGGCTATGCGCCTCCGGTCTTCGATGGCGATCTTCTTTACATCACGACGCCGCGGGACATCACGGCCTATGGCGGCGTGCATCTTCTGACGCGGGGAGAAAAATGACGCCAATCCTGTGGCTCAGGTTCTCCGACGAGGCGTCGCTACCGTATCCGCTCACGGCGGAGGAGCGCCGGAAGCTCGACAGCATATACGATATGAACGACGAAGGCTCGGTCTGGAACCGCGCGGCCGCGCGGCTCGGATTCCCCGCCGGGGGAGGATCCTTGCTGCGATGGGTCGGCGACGTGCCCTATATCAACTGGAGCTTCATGACCACGATCGTTTCCTGCGGCGCCGTGCAACCGGCGCCGACGCCGGACGGCGGCTATTCCTATGTCGAGCGCGGCACATTGATGCGGATACCGGCTTTGCTGAAAAGCCAGTGGCGAGTCGCCTACTATGTCGAAAACACGCTGGGCACGCCCCTGCCCATGACGCTGGACGGGAAAATCGTCGAGAGCACGGCATTGGGGCTCGCGCTGCAGGCTGTCATGCTGCGGCTGCCCAAACACACGCCGCAGGATTTTGCCAGCTGGCTTTCCGCGCCCGACAAGGCCCCGCCGCGGGTGCGCCGCACCATCCTGCAGATGCAGGAGATACAAAAACGCCGCACGCAGCTGTCACCTGCCTGGTTCGAACTGTTTCCGAAGCGAGAGAGCGGCGAGCTCACCGGCCCTGCGTATTTCTGGAACGAGCCTCTTGCTGAAGAAAGGCAACCGCCCGCACCGGCTGCGCGCGCCGCTGACGGCGCGGGCACATGGCAGGGCCTCCCCGTCTGCGGGGGGCAGGTGACGGGCCGTGTTTTCATCGTGCAGAAGATGAAGAATTTTCGGCCGCCGGATATGTCGGATTTTCCCATTCTCGTCTTTCGGCACGCCAAGCCCGAAACGACCGATCTGTTTCCCTTCGCCGCCGCGCTGCTGTTCGCCGAGGGCGGCGCGCTTTCGCACGCCTGCACGATTGCGCGGGAGCAGGGCATTCCCAGCATCACGGGGCTGGGGCCGGAGTTCTTCGAAAGGGTTCAGGGGCTCGCCGCCAACGGCGGCCTGTGGCTGACGATCGACGGCGCAAAAGGCATTGCCCAAATAACGAAATCGGGGATTTAGCTGAGGCCAAAAGTCGTCAGTTCTTGACGGCGGTGGCTGAACTGTCTCCTAGCGCGGCGCGCTGTTCCAGCCAGATCATGACTTTCTTGATGTGTTCCTGCAGCACGTTTTCGGCCGCGGGCTTCACGATGTAGGAGGTCGCGCCGGCTTTCAGCGCCTCGATAACGTAACGGTCGCCGGATTCAGACGAGACGATGACGAAGGCGACCTTGTCGTAAGCGGTGTTCTCGCGGCACTGCTGCATGAAGTTGTATCCGGTGCGGCCCGGCATATTCCAGTCGAGGAAGACGATGCTGTAATTCGTGGCAGCCATCTTTTCAGAGGCCTGCGCCGTGCTCGAGGCCTGATCCACTTGAGCGAAGCCCATGGCCTTCAGGTTTTTTTCGAGATAGGCCCGCGCCGTCATATGGTCGTCGACGACCAGGACTTTCAGGTCTGAGGGGTTCGGCAGCGCCATGTTAAAATATTAATCCTTAATAATGCAGGCTGTTACTCAATTGCCGCAGGCCCAAGGCTATCACATATTTACGCCCCGTCAAAGCGCCCCCGTCAGGGTTGGGGGCCCCGGTCCTTTTTCTTAATCAGGGCGGGCCCCTTCTTCGGGCCCGTTTCCGGAGGTTTTGCGTATATTTCAGCCGTAACGTCGGCAAAGGCCTTCACCATCTCCCGGTTGCAGTCGACCCGGGAGCGAGCGGGCTCAAGGGCGGGGGTTTCGGTCGTTATGGTTCGGGGGACGCCCTGGTTCAGCATCCAGGTTTCGAAGGAGCTGTCCATGCCGTTCACCCACATGCCGTCCTTGATAGGGGAGCCTTCCAGTTCGTTTTTGCCGCCGTCGGGGATAAGCGGAAAGTGTTTTTTGATTGTATTCAGCAAGGCGGTTGCCGTGGGGCTGGGCATCGGACCCTGTTCGTTGATGAAGATGAAACCTTCGTTCAGCCCGTCGTCTTCGTGCTGGGAGACGAAGCCGTCCCGCGCCAGTGACACAAGCTTTGCGCCATGTTTCAGCAATATCTTTCCTTCGGCGGAGGGGCCGCGGTTGGTCCATTCCGCGTCTTCTTCCTCGGCGCCGTCGATGTATTCGGCAACAAAGCCGCGGTTCGGGTTTTCGCCGTGGATATTGAAGCGCACGCCGCGTTCGAAACCCGTGGGATTGACGAGAGGAAGGAAGGAATGGTTGACGCTTTTCAGCGTTTCCTCGTCCGCCGTCTCAAGGAATTCGATAATGCCCCAGGGGCCGCCCGCCTCTTCGCCGTGAAATCCGCCGGCTGTCAGGACATTGGGTTTTCCTTCGATGGGCGCTTCCGGCGACAGGAGGAAGATATCGCGTCCGCCGACTTGCCCTAAGCTTTCCATTTTGTAGGGGCGGATTTTGCTGACGCGATCGAATGCGGCTTTCAGTCGTTTGTTGAACGCATCAATATCGTGCAGCTCCGGGAAATCCGGCGGGCTGACAGGACGCGGGTGGGGCGTGTCTTCCATGGGCTCTTGCAATGATGTTATTAACATAAGGAATCTACGGTGGCCGGAAGAGAAGGTCAATCCGGATTTTGTGTCGCTATAATATATGTAAACACCCTTTCCTTTTACGCCTCCCGCACGATGTGTTAAAAAAAAGCACCAATTTGAACGGGCTGGAAACCACGATGAATCTCAATCTGAGCGGCAGGAAGGCCATCGTCTGCGGGGCGAGCAAGGGCATCGGGCGCGCGGCTGCGGAAGAGCTCGCGGCGCTGGGTGCCGGCGTGACGCTGATTGCGCGGAACGAAGAGGCGCTGAAGAAAGTTGCTGCGGGCCTCGATAGCTCCAAAGGCCAGAGGCATTCGTACATCGTCGCCGATTTCATGGATACGGAAGAGCTTGAGCAGAAGGTTAAGAAACACCTGGCGGATTACGGACCCGTGCATATCCTTGTCAATAACGGCGGCGGTCCGCCGGCAGGCCCGGCGCTTGCCGCGAGCATCAATGATTTCGCCGCCATCTTCACACAGCACCTTCTGGCCGGGCAGGTCATGGTGCAGGCGGTCGTGCCGGGGATGAAAGAGGCCGGCTATGGCCGTATCATCAACGTGCTTTCCACCTCGGTGAAAGCGCCGATAAAAGGTCTGGGCGTATCCAACACCATCCGCGGCGCGGTCGCGCAATGGAGCAAGACGCTGGCGGGCGAACTCGGCCCCTTCGGCATCACCGTGAATAACGTGTTGCCGGGCGCGACCGATACCGACCGCATGAAGGAAATCATCGAGGGCAAGGTGAAGAAGACCGGCAAATCCGCGGCGGAAGTGAAGGCGGAAGAAATCTCGCATATCCCGGCCGGGCGCTTCGGCGAACCGAAAGAGCTGGGCGCGGCGATTGCCTTTCTTGCCAGCCCGGCCGCCGCCTATATCAACGGCATCAACCTGCCCGTCGACGGCGGGCGTACGCCGGGGTTGTAACCGAGATGGCCCAAGGTAACAAAATCCTGAACCTTATCGGCGGCGAGCTGGCGCCGCCGGCTTCCGGTGATTATTTCGGCAATGAAGATCCCGCTATCGGACAGATTTATTCTGAGGTGCCTGACTCGGACGAGAAGGATCTTGACGCGGCGGTCGATGCCGCTGAAAAAGCTGCGCCCGTCTGGCGCAATATGCCCGCCGAGAGCCGCGCGCAGGTAATGAACAATCTCGCAGCGCTGATCGAAAAAAGGCAGGAAGAATTCGCCCGTGCCGAGTGCGTGGACAACGGCAAGCCGCTGTCGTTGTGCCGCAATATCGATATCCCCCGCAGCATCGCCAACCTGCGCTTTTTCGCCGAGGCGGGCAAGGAGATGGAAGGCGAAACCTTCCGCGCGGAAAAATCATTCAGCTATACGCTGCGCCAGCCTTTCGGCGTGGTGGCGACGATTTCGCCGTGGAACCTGCCGCTGCTGCTGTTCACCTGGAAACTGGCGCCCGCGCTCGCGAGCGGAAATTGCGTTATCGCCAAGCCCAGTGAAATCACGCCGATGACGGCCTATATGCTGTCGACGCTGGCGGAAGAGGCGGGCTTCCCCAAGGGAGTCCTGAATGTGGTTCATGGCCGCGGCGCGAAAATCGGCGCCGCCATCACCCGCCACCCGAAAATCCCCGCTATTTCCTTTACGGGCGGCACCGTGACGGGCAAGGAAATCTACGGCACGGGCTCGCGCCTGCTCAAAAAAGTCTCGCTGGAGCTGGGCGGCAAGAACCCGACGATTATTTTCGACGACGCAAAATGGGACGCGGCGCTGAAAGGCGCGCTGGCCTCGGCCTTCACCAATCAGGGGCAGATATGTCTCTGCGGTTCGCGCATCCTTGTGCAGCAGACGGTCTATGAAAGATTCCGCGAAGAGTTCGTGGAGCTCGCTGCGGCCCAGAAAGTGGGCGACCCGCTGGAAGACGCGACGGCGCAGGGCGCGGTCGTATCAAGGGCGCATATGGACAAGATACTCGGCTATATCAACCTGGCGCAGGAAGAAGGCGGCGATATCCTTTGCGGCGGGCGGCGGTTATTCGTGAAAGGCCGCTGCAAGCAAGGTTATTTCATCGAGCCCACCGTCATCGACCAGCTGGAGGCTTCCTGCCGCACGAACCAGGAAGAAATTTTTGGGCCCGTGGTCACGCTGCTGCCCTTTGCCGACGAGGACGAAGCCGTGGCGCTTGCAAACAGCACGCCCTATGGCCTCGCGGCCTCCGTCTGGACGGAAAGCAAGGAGCGCGCCCGCAACGTCGCCGCGCGCATCGACAGCGGCATCGTCTGGGTGAATTGCTGGAACCTGCGCGACCTGCGTACGCCCTTCGGCGGCATGAAGAATTCCGGCGTGGGGCGCGAGGGTGGCCTGCGCGCGCTCGAATTTTTCACAGAGGAAAAAACCGTCTGCCAGCCGGCGGCATAAGGAGAATGTAATGACCAAGACCTCGACGCATATATCTGAGAAAGCCCCGGAACCCGTCGGCGCCTATCCGCATTCCCGCCGGGTCGGCAACCTGCTGTTCCTCTCCGGCGTCGGCCCGCGCAAGCGTGGAAGCAAGGAAATTCCGGGTGTCACGCTGGATGACAACAAGAACATCGTCGCCTACGACATCGAAACGCAATGCCACAGCGTCTTCGAGAACGTGAAGAACATCCTCGAATCTTCGGGCGCGGCCTGGGAAGATCTCGTAGACGTGACGGTTTACCTGACCAACATGAAGAAGGACTTTTCCACCTATAACAAGCTCTGGGCCCAGTATTTCGCGAAAAACCCGCCCTGCCGCACGACGATCGAGGTGACGGCGCTCCCCACCCCGATCGCGATCGAGCTCAAGTGCATCGCCGTGATGAAGGATTAAACCCATGCGCGCGCCGTTCAGTTTCAAAAAGTGGATAGAAGAAAACCGCAAGGACCTGAAGCCTCCCGTGGGCAACAAGCAGGTCTATGAGGACGGCGATTTCATCATCATGGCGGTCGGCGGGCCCAACAGCCGCAAGGATTATCACGACGACCCGGGCGAGGAATTCTTCTTCCAGATCGAGGGCGATATGGTGCTGCGCATCATGGAGAACGGGAAACCGCGCGACGTTCCTATCCGCGAGGGCGAGATGTTCCTGCTGCCGCCGCACGTTCACCATTCGCCGCAGCGGCAGGCCAATACTGTGGGCCTCGTTGTCGAGCGCAAGCGCGCGCCGGGCGAGCTGGACGGCTTCCTGTGGTATTGCGACAAGTGCCATACCAAGCTGCATGAGGAATTCCTGACGCTAAAAAACATTGTGAAGGATCTGCCGCCGGCCTTCGACCGCTTCTGGAACTCCGAGCCTGCGCGCACCTGCAAAAAATGCGGTCATGTCATGCCGCTGCCTGAAAACCGGAAGAAGGTTTCCTGATGGAAAAATGGGACGTCCATACCCATACGACGACCTCGCCGGACACCTACGAACCGCTGGCGCGCTTCACGCACTATGCCGATTTCATTCGCATCCGCGCCCATGCGACCAAACCCTGCTGCGCCGAAATGGTGAACAGCAAGGGTGAGGTGCAGCGCGTGATCGAGGATAATGCTTATGAAGGCAAGGCGCGGCTCGCCGACTGCGACGAGCACGGCGTGACCATGCAGGTATTGTCGCCGACGCCGATGATGCTGCCGGATTACGTGGACAATGAGGCCGATGCGGCCGAAATATGCCGCATACTGAACGATGACAACGCCGCGACGGTGGTGAAGTTCCCGGGCCGCTTTATGGCGCTGGGGGGCGTGCCGCTGCAGTTTCCGGATGCTGCCATCCGTGAGATGGAACGTATTCGTAAGGGTCACGGCATCCGCGGCATCGAGATCAATTCGAATGTAAACGGCGCGGACCTTGATGACGCGCGATTCTTTCCGGTTTTTGAGGCGGCCGAAAAAATGGGCATGGCGGTTTTCGTCCATCCCTGGGGCGGGTTCATGACGCCCACGGAAGAAAAGCTTAAAAAGCGCATGAACGCCAACCGCAACTGGCGGCCCTGGCTGATCGGCATGGCGATGGAGACGACGATTGCCTTCGATTCCATGCGCTGCGGCGGCGTGCATGAACGGCTGCCGAAGCTGCGCGTCATGTACGCGCATGGCGGCGGGGCTTTCGTAGCGCTGCTGGGACGTCTTGAACACGGCGCCTATTGCCGGCCGGATTTGTTCAAAGGCGCGTCGCAGCTTGACCCCTATAGCACGGTGCGTAAATGCGGCGTTTATGTGGATACGCTGGTGCACGACCACGCTGTTTTGAAGATGCTGATCGAATTGCTGGGTGCGAAGCGCGTCGCGATGGGGTCGGATTATCCGTATCCTCTGGGGGAAATCGACCCTTTCGATGCTGCGACGCTGCTGGATCCAAAGGGCAACAAATGCCCATATCCGGTGGCGAAGGAAATCTATCCGGGCCATGCGGTCGAGCATCTGGAAGGCATTGACGATAATGACCGGCAGCGGCTGCTGTCCGGCACGGCGAAGGAGTGGCTGGGAGTCGCATGACACAGGTACAGGTCACCATCGGCAAATACCGCGCGGAGATGAGCGAGCCGCTCGATATTTCCATCCCCGTGAAGTTCGGCGGCGACCAGCTCTCCGCCTTCGGCAGCCCGCCCGCCTATACGCAGGCCTATACGGCCGGCAAGTTCGTCGGCGATGTGCGCCGGGGCGGCAGCTGCAACTGCGAGATTTACCACTTCAGCCCGCACCTGAACGGCACGCATACGGAATGCGTCGGCCATATCACGACAGCGCGCATCTCACTGCATGAAATCATGAAGGGCGGCCTCTTGCCCGCGACGCTGATCACCGTGCGGCCTATACCTTCATCCATGTCCAAGGATCAATACGACCCGCGCCCCCGGCCGGAAGACCTGCTGATCACGGCGGAAATGCTCAAAAAAGCGCTTGAAAAATGCTCCGCCGAATTCCTGTCGGCGCTGATTATCCGCACGCTGCCCAACGACAAGGACAAGACGTCGCGCGACTACGGCAAGGTGGCGCCGCCGTTCTTTTCGGTCGAGGCGATGGAAGACATTACGATGCTGGGCGTACAGCACCTGCTGGTGGATATGCCCTCCGTCGACCGTCTCGACGACGAAGGCAAGCTCACCAACCACCGCATTTTCTGGGATGTGCCGCACGGCAGCAAGTATGTTGATCGCCCCTCGTCGAAGACGATTACGGAGCTGATTTATGTGCCGGATACCGTGCCGGACGGAAATTATCTTTTGAACCTGCAGATTGCGGCTTTCACGGGCGACGCAGCCCCCAGCCATCCCGTGCTTTACAAGGTGACGAAATGATCAAATACAAGGCCGATGCGAATTACATGCGCCGCCTTGACGGGGAGGACAAGCTCGCCCGCTTCCGCAAGCAGTTCCATATCCCGAAAACGAAAGCCGGTGAAGACTGCGTTTATCTCTGCGGTAATTCGCTGGGTCTGCAGCCCAAGGGCGTCGAGCCGGCCGTGCGGCAGGAGCTGGAGGACTGGAAGACGCTGGGCGTCGAAGGGCATTTCCACGCCAAACACCCCTGGCTGCCCTATCACGAGCCGCTGACGTCGCTTGTTGCCGGAGTCGTCGGCGCGAAGCCGTCCGAAGTCGTGATGATGAACGGGCTGACCGTCAACCTGCACCTGATGATGGTGTCGTTCTACCGCCCGACGCCGGAGCGGTTCAAGATACTTATCGAAGGCAGCAGCTTCCCGTCTGACCGCTATGCGGTGGAATCGCAGATACGCTTTCATGGCTTCGATCCGGCGGCCGCGCTGCTGGAGCTGAAGCCGCGCGAGGGCGAAGCCACGCTGCGCATGGATGATGTGGAGGCGTTTATCGACAAGGAGGGCGCAAGTATCGCGCTGATCCTCATCGGCGGCGTGCAATATTATACGGGCCAGCTGTTCGACATGGCGCGCATCACGAAAGCAGGGCACCGGCGCGGGTGCATGGTGGGCTTCGACCTCGCGCATGCCGCGGGGAACGCGGTCCTCGACCTGCATGACTGGGACGTCGATTTCGCCTGCTGGTGCAGCTATAAATACCTCAATTCCGGTCCGGGCAGCGTCGCGGGTTGCTTCGTGCATGAGCGGCATGCAAAGGCCTTCAATCTGCCGCGCTTTGCCGGATGGTGGGGGCACGACAAGACCACACGATTCAAGATGGGCCCGGAATTCCGCCCGATGGAAGGCGCGGAAGGCTGGCAGCTGTCGAACCCGCCGATATTGTCCTTCGCCGCCAGCCGCGCCTCGCTGGAATTGTTCCGCGAGGCCGGCATGGAGCGCCTGCGCGAGAAGAGCGAGAAATTGACCGGATACCTCGAATTCCTGCTGAAGGAGGCGCAGCTGCCGGGCCTGAAAATCCTCACCCCCGCGAACCCTGCCGAACGCGGCTGCCAGCTGTCGATAACCCTGGAAGAGGGCGGCCGCCGCGTTTTCGACGTTCTGACGACGACGGGCGTTGTCTGCGACTGGCGCGAGCCTGACTGCATCCGCATCGCGCCCGTGCCGCTCTATAACACGTATTCCGATGTGTTCAATTTCGTGCGCGTCTTCGCGGCCGCCGTGGGCGGTAAGGCGAAGCCGAAGGCGGCGATGTGATGACGAAGGCGGTTCACATTGTGGGCGCAGGGCTGGTCGGGCCGCTGATGGCCATCTACCTTGCGAAAAAAGGTTTCGAGGTCAGGCTGCATGAGCGCCGCCCCGATATGAGGAAAAAGAAAATCTCCGCCGGCCGCTCCATCAACCTCGCGCTGACCGCGCGCGGCCTGCAGTCCCTCGAAGAAGTGGGGTTGCGCGACGCCGTCATGAAAATCGCGATCCCCATGAAGGGGCGCATGGTGCATGACCTGCAGGGCAACTGCAACCTGCAGCCCTACGGCCAGAAAGAACACGAAGTCATTTATGCCGCGTCGCGCGGTCTTCTGAACATGATGCTTCTGGATGCGGCGGAGGCGTATAAAAACGTCCATATCGAATTTAACCGCCGCTGCACGCTTTACAGCATCGACACAGGAAAGCTGACCTTCGAGGATGAAAAGACCGGGGCGCAGGAGACTGTAAAGGCGGACACCGTCATTGCTGCGGATGGCGCATGGTCCGCCATTCGCAAGGCGATGCTGGCGCGCATCGAGAATTTCAATTATTCCCAAAGCTTCCTGGAGTACGGCTACAAGGAACTTGTCATTCCGCCGGATGAACGCGGCGGCTTCCGGATTGAGAAGCACGCGCTGCATATCTGGCCGCGGCACAACTACATGATGATCGCCCTGCCCAATACCGAGGGCAGCTTCACCGCGACGCTCTTTTATCCTTACGAGGGCAAGGACAGTTTCGCGCAGCTCAAGGGTCCAACCGAGCTGATGGAATTTTTCCGGCGCGATTTCCCGGATGTGGTGCCCCATATGCCGGAACTGGAGCGGGATTTTTTCGGGAATCCAACCGGCGCGCTTGTCACCGTCAAGTGCGGTCCCTGGCACGCGGGAGGCAAGGCGGTGCTGATCGGCGACGCGGCGCATGCCATCGTGCCGTTTTTTGCGCAGGGCATGAACAGCGGCTTCGAGGATTGCCGCGTGCTGAACAGCCTGATTGAGTCCTCCAGCCCCGATTGGGAGGCGGTCTTTGCCGCCTTTACAAAAGCGCGCAAACCGAATGCCGACGCGATTGCCGACATGGCGGTCGAGAACTTCGTCGAAATGCGCGACAGCGTGACGGACCCGAAATTCATCCTGCGCAAGAAAGTCGGCTTCGAACTGGAAAAGCGCTGGCCCGACCGCTTCATCCCCCGCTATTCGATGGTCATCTTCCGGCCCGATATTCCCTATGCCGAGGCCCAGCGCCGCGGCGCGCTGCAGGACCGCATTCTCGACAGGCTTTGCGCCAATATTTCAGCGCCCGAGCAGGTGAACTGGTCGGAAGCCGAAACGCTGCTGAAGCAGATGGCATAATAAAGCGTTTACATAGCGCGACATTTTTGGTGGTTTCCACTCGCGAAAAGTTAACCAAAATATGCGAATATAAAAGACGCTCTTGGAGGAGTTCCGTCATGCGCTTTCAGACAGCTCTTTTCACCCTCTCGCTCCTGTATGTTCTCGGCCTGGCGCGGGATGCCGTTGCGGCGGGTTTCTACCTGCAGGAGCAGAATGTCAAGGGGCAGGGCCAGTCCTTCGCGGGCGCGGCGGCCAACCCGGAGGACGCATCCATTATTTTCTACAATCCCGCGGGAATGACGGAGCTGAAGGAACGGCAGGGACAGGCCGGCGTCTCCGTCATCATGCCCAATACGCAATTCACCAACGCGGGCTCCACTGCGCAATCGACGCTTTTCCCTCTGGCGGCCTATCCGGGTTCCAACGGCGATAACCCATACAGCCCGACGCCGATCCCCAGCATGTACGTCGCTCAGCCTTTGGCAGGCGGCACATATTGGGTTGGCCTTGGCATCAACGCGCCTTTCGGTCTGTCAAGCGAGTACGATTCAGGCTGGTTCGGCCGCTATGACTCGACCAAGAACGACCTGAAAACCATCAACATCGATCCAGCAATCGCGGTGCTTGTCAGTGACACGCTGTCGGTCGGCGCCGGCATCGATATCCAGTATGTGAATGCGGAACTCGTAAATGCACTTCCCTGTCCCGCGGTGGCAATAGGCTGCGCGGCAGCGTTCTCGCCCACGACGGACGGGCAGTCGAAACTGGAAGGCGACAGCTGGGCGGCGGGAGTCAACGTCGGGTTGCTCTGGAAGGCCACGCCAAAGACGAACGTCGGCGTCGGCTACCGCTCCTCGGTCAGGCATGAACTGGAAGGCACGGCCACGGTATCGGGCCTGATTGGTCCGCTGGCAGTAGGGAACGGCACGGACAGCATCACTGCGAAGCTGGATTTGCCGCAGATCATCAACACGGGCATCACCTACGACTACTCCGACCGCCTTCGCCTTCTGGGCAGCCTCAACTGGTACGGCTGGAGCAGTTTTGAGGAGTTGCGCGTTATTTCGGGCGGAACAACGCTGACAGTGCTGCCCGAAAACTGGCGCAATACCTGGGCGGCGGCAGTGGGGGCCGAATGGAAGCAGGATGAAAAGCTGACGTGGCGCGGAGGGCTCCAGTTCGACGAGACGCCTGTAACCGGCGCCGACCGCGCGACGCGTGTCCCGGACAGTAACCGCTTCTGGATTTCGGCAGGGGCGAGCTATAAAGTGAACGAAAGGTTTTCGATCGACGCCGCCGCAACGCATATTTTCATGACGGATAGCGGCGTCCACGTCTCGCGCGACTTCTATACCGGCACTGGCGTCGATTCCACGGTCAACATTAACGGCTCCGCGGAAAGCTATGTGAACATCCTGGCCCTGCAGGGGGTATGGAGGTTTTAGGAATGCGTTCGGAAGGCACGCGATTCAGCAAGGCCGTCATCGACGCGATCAAGGCGGGAGACCTTACGGCGCTCAAACAGCCGCTGTCCGGCGGCATCGGGCTGGAGGCGCGGGACGAGGAGGGCACGACCGCGCTCATCTGGGCCATTCGCAAGGGCAATACCGCGGCCGTGCAGATGCTGATCGAGGCGGACAACAGCCCCGACACACCGGATGCGAACGGCGACACGCCGCTGATCTGGGCGGCGCGGGAACTGCAGACCGACATTCTCAAGTTGCTGCTGCTCTGCGAAGCAAATATTGAAAAGCGCAACGATATCGGGAACACAGCGCTGATCTGGGCCGCCAAGAAACGCCATCTGGCCGCCATTGGCGAGCTGATCGACCGCGGCGCGTCGCCGGATGTCACGAACCGCAACGGCGACACCGCGCTGATCTCTGCAGCGCGGGAAGGATTCACCGGCATTGTGAAGGAGCTGCTGGACCGGGGCGCGAAGCCGAATGTCAGCAACGAAAGCGGCAATACGGCGCTGGTGCTGGCGGCGCAGGACGGGCATGTCGAGATGGTAAAAGCCCTGCTGGACAAGGGCGCGGACCCCAACAAGATCAACAAATACCGCAACACGGCGCTGATCTGGGCCGCGCGCGGCGGCCATACCGAGGTTGTGCGACTGCTGCTGGAAGCAAACGCCGACGTGAATGCGCAGAACGAATTCGGCAATTCCCCGCTGATCATGACCGCCCGCTGGGGCCGTACGGAAATCGCAAAGATGCTGCTGGAGCGCGGCGCGGATATGACGTTACGCGACCGCGAGGGCCAGAACGCCGCCGACCGCTGCCGGGAGGAAGGTCCGCCCAGCGCAGGCGTTCTGGAGCTATTGGAAAAATACGAAAAAAAGCTTAACCGGGCTTGAGCGACCGGCGCTTCGGTCGGCGGGGCTGGTCGCGTAAGCCCCGGGCATAGGACGGGTCCTTCAGGAACTTCGCCAGAACCTTTTCATACTGCTGTTTCAGATCCTTGTCGCTTTCGCCAGTCAGGCGGCGGCCCTTGTAGGATTTTGCGATGCCGTGGCGCGAGAACAGGAAAAAATCCTGGATGATGGCCGCCTGCTGTTCAAAGCCATAGCGCGTCAGGTCTTTGTCCGGCGACAGCCTGTGCAGGTAGCTTTTCGAATAATTGAATTTATGCTTCAGGGTCTCCTTCAGAGCCTCGCGCGGCGTGCTGAGGACCCGGTTCTGGTGCTGCCAGACATGAACAAGCTCGTGGATGAAGACGGACTGCTTCTGCGGGTTCGTCTCGGCCGAAAAATCCGCCGCATAGGCGTCGCGCGGGAAGGAAATATCGCTCCCCTTCGCCACCGCCTGATGCTTGTGCTGAATTCCGGGCGGCAAAATCCGTTTGTCGTGCAGGCGCACGCGGGCATAGTCGACGCTGTCGCCGAAGACAGTCTTCGCGAGAGCGATTTCGCCGGGCGTGAGCGGGCGTTTCGACATGGCATACCGGGCATGAATTAGTGACAGAGGATACTTTAACCGAAGCAGGGCGGCCTGTGAATAGGACAAATTTATATGAAATCATCCTTTGTAATAAGGGCTTTGGCGTTTATATTAAAAGCATGTCCGTCCAGCCGCTCCGCCAGCCCGCCAATCCCGACGCCCTTCGCATATTGCAGAAGACCTACGGCTATGGCGCGTTTCGCGGGGAGCAGGAAGACATCATCAACCATGTGACTTCGGGCGGAAACGCCTTCGTGCTGATGCCGACGGGCGGCGGCAAGTCGCTGTGCTACCAGATTCCGTCGCTGCTGCGGCACGGCGTGGGCGTCATCGTCTCGCCGCTGATCGCGCTGATGCAGAACCAGGTGGAGGCGCTGAAGCTGCTGGGCATCCGCGCCGCGGCGATCAATTCGACGATCACCGGCGGCAGTATCGTACAGACGAAAGAAGCGATCCTGCGCGGGGAAATCGACCTTGTCTATGTCGCGCCCGAACGGCTGCTGATGGATGATTTTCTGGGATTGCTGGACGAGGCGCCGATAGCGCTCTTCGCCATTGACGAGGCCCATTGCGTCTCGCAATGGGGCCATGATTTCCGCCCGCATTACAAGGAACTCGCGCTGCTGGCCGAAAGATATCCGTCCATTCCGCGCATTGCGCTGACCGCCACGGCCGATGCGCCCACGCGCCGCGATATCGTCGACTGCCTGAAGCTGAAGGAAGGGCGCACCTTTATCGCGGGTTTCGACCGCCCCAATATCCATTATTCCATCCTGCCCCGTGACAACGCGCGCCAGCAGATACTGAAATTTATCCGCGACAACCATGCGGAAGACAGCGGCATCGTCTATTGCCTGTCGCGCAAGACGACCGAGGAAACCGCGATGTGGCTGTGCACCGAAGGCTTCCGCGCGCTGCCCTATCACGCGGGGTTGCCCGCCGACATGCGCGCGCAGCATCAGGAAATATTCCTGAAAGAAGAAAAAGTCATCATGGTCGCGACCATCGCCTTCGGCATGGGCATCGACAAGCCTGATGTGCGCTTCGTCGCGCATATGAATATCCCGAAAAATATCGAGGCCTATTACCAGGAAACGGGCCGCGCGGGCCGCGACGGTCTGCCCTCCAACGCGCTGATGGTCTACGGCGCGCAGGATGCCGCCATGCAGCGCAATTTCATCACGGAATCGAACGCGCCAGAGCAGCAGAAGCGCATCGAACACCAGAAGCTGAACGCGCTGCTGGGGCTCTGCGAGGCGGCCAGTTGCAGAAGGCAGGTCATCCTCGATTACTTCGGCGACTCCTGCGAACCTTGCGGCAATTGCGATACCTGCCAGAACCCGCCGCAGACTTTCGACGGAACGGTCGTCGCGCAGAAAGCGCTGTCGTGCATCTACCGCACCGGCCAGCGCTTCGGCGTGAGTTACCTGACCGATGTTCTCATGGGCAAGGATGACGAGCGCATCAAACAGTTCGGTCACGACAAGATCAGCACCTTCGGCATCGGCAAGGACTACGCGAAATCGGAATGGCAGGGCATTTTCCGTCAGCTCGTGTCGCTCAATCTCGTGGCGCCAGACACGGAGCACGGCGGCCTTGCGATGACGCCGCAGGGACAGTCCTTCCTGAAGGAGAAGAAGACCCTCGCTCTGCGCAAGCACGAAGGCCGTGGCAAGGTGAAGGCGGCGCGCAAGGAAGCGGCGCGGCAGGCCTTCGGCGAGTCCGAATCCGATCACGGATTATACGCGGCGCTGAAAGCCGCGCGCATGGAGCTGGCAAAGGAACAGGGCGTGCCGCCCTATTACATCTTCAACGACAAGACGCTGCGCGACATGGTGCTGCTGAAACCCGACAACATGGAGCGCATGGCGCTCGTCCACGGCATCGGCGAGAAAAAGCTGGAACGGTACGGGAAGATGTTCGTGAAAATTGTGAAAGAGTACGTGTAAGTACCCTCACCCTAACCCTCTCCCAAAGGAGAGGGGATTCCTGACTTTCGCTTCGCGAAAGAGATTATAAAATTTATAGTCTTCGCCCGAAGGGCGTCTCCAGTCCCCTCTCCTTTGGGAGAGGGTTAGGGTGAGGGTACTTTCCGGGGTTACGCGGTGAGGCCCATCCAGCGTTTGACGAAACCCGGCAGATGCCAGCCGCTGGTTGAAGGCTTCTCGGGTACGAGCGATTTTTTCATCTCATATGCTGTTGTCCCGTCGCCGTAATACCACCAGTGGCTGCCGACTTTTTTATAGCCGCGTTCTTCGTACAGGTGCTTCGCGTTGTCGTTGTCGGCGCGCACCTGCAATGTTACGGCTTTGAAGTGATTGCGCAGCGCGATATTTTCCGCCTTCTTCATCAGCGCGCTGCCGATGCCCCGATGGCGGAAAGACCTGTCGACCGCCAGCTGGTCGATATTGATCGCATCCGCGGTGTCAGACGTCAGATCCGTCTGGATAAAGCCGGCGATTTTCCCGCCGGCTTCGGCGACGACAAAGCGGTTGTCCGCATCGCGCATCTGCTCGCTCAGGTAACCGCGCGCATCGTCGAATTCGTGCGTGGTGTTCAGCGATGATTCAAAAATTTTCGTGATGGCCGGAAGGTCGCGGCGGGTGGCTTTGCGGAAGGCGATCGAGAGCTTTGATGCCAAGCCTTAATCTCTGTTGTGGATACAGGATTTCATTATACATAGACCACCCGATTGAGTCAAAGCGGCGCGGTCATTCCATTGACGCTAAACGATTTTCTTAAGGCTTCGGCGTCTGGCTGCGGCCGGGCGCCAGCTGGCGCGCGTTGTCGTTCGCGGCCGGGATCATCAGCCGGTCGACGAGATCGGGAAGCGCGCCGAAATCCGCGACGATATTTTTCACGCCCGCGTTTTCCAGTTCGGCTTTCTTGCGCTCATTCACCGCAAAGCCGATAAACAGCAGGCCGGATTTTTCGGCCGCTTTCGCATCCGCTTCTGAATCGCCGATAACGATAACGGGCGCATTCCCGCCCTGGTCGCGGCGGTAATTGTCGACGATATCGTTCAGCTGTTCGGATTTCAGCGCACTGTTTGTCTTGCCCGCGTCGCGTGTGTTGTCCTTGCCGCGAATGTAACGCTGATCGAACTCCTTGCGGATGCCGTGATATTTCAGCTGCAGTTCCATCGCGTCTTCGCGCGTGGCGGTATAGATGCCGAGCGTCGCGCCGCGCAGGTGCAGCGCTTCCACCGCTTCGCGCACGTTGGGAAATAATTCCTCGCGCCAGCCGGGACGGTTCAGCAGCGCGTCGCAGGCCTTGTTGCAGGAGGCCATGAAATTTTTCTTGCCCGCGTCGTCGAGCTTGCCGACGAAGCGTTCGGTGATTTCGCCTAAATTTTTATTGCCGAGCATCGACAAGACTTCCTCGCGGTCGGGCGTGCCGTGGCCCTGTTGCTCGCAGACTTCGGTGAAAGCCTGCACATAGCGCGGCCCCGCGTCGGTCAGCGTGGAAACGAGGTCGAAAATGATGAGAACGCCTTTGTCCTGTGCCATAAATCCTACCCTCAAAAAATGCATTATTGTTTTTATATTTTCCGGATTATAGGCAGCCGCCTGCGTCTTTGTCAAGCAGCCCAAATGCGTATAAAACAGTCGGAGCAGGAGAACAGGAAATGCAGAAAAGCGCTTTGTTTGCGGCATTTTTGACAGCCATGTCGCTGGTGTTGCCGGCCTTCGGAGAAACCGGGTTTGGCGAAAAACCGGCTTTGCCAAAACCCTATGCGACCGAACCGGTAAAGCGATTGGCCAGTCTCGCCGAATGGCCGGCGGGAAAAACGCCGATCGCGCCGAAAGGATTCACCGTCAATAAATTCGCGGGCGATCTTGATAATCCGCGCTGGCTTTACGTTTTGCCGAACGGCGATGTTCTTGTGTCGGGCGATACGCGCGGCGGCTGGTTCAGGCGGAAGGAAAATCGCATCACGCTGCTGCGCGACGCGAATGGCGACGGTGTCGCGGAAACGCAGAGCATTTTCCTCGAAAAACTCGACCGTCCCTTCGGCATGGCGTTGGTGAAAGATAAATTATATGTGGGCGAGCAGGGCGCGGTCTTGAGCTTTCCCTATTGGACGGGCGATACGGAGATAAAGAAAAGCGGCGAAAAAATTCTCGATCTTCCCTCGGGCGGCTACAACCATCACTGGACGCGCAATATCGTCGCGAATAAAGACGGCACGAAGTTATATGTCACCGTCGGCTCTGCCAGCAACGTGGGCGAAGGCGGCATGGAGGATGAAATAGACCGCGCGAATATCCTTGAGATAAATCCGGATGGATCGGATAAAAAAGTTTTTGCCTCCGGCCTGCGCAATCCTGTCGGTATGGACTGGGAACCGGTCAGCGGAAAATTATGGACCGCCGTGAACGAACGCGACAATCTTGGCGACGATCTGGTGCCGGATTTCATGACCAGCGTAACGCCGGGCGGATTTTACGGCTGGCCGTATTTTTATTTCGGCGCCAATCCCGATCCGAGCTGGTCGGGGCAGACGAAAGAGATGGCGAAAAAAGTCCTGACGCCCGATTACGCGCTCGGCGCGCATACGGCATCGCTCGGCCTTGCCTTCTGCACGTCGAAAAAATTCTGCGGAAAATATTTCGGCGGCGCCTTTGTCGGCCAGCATGGTTCCTGGAACCGCTCCGAATTCGCCGGATACAAAGTGATTTTCGTGCCGTTCAAAGGCGGCAGGCCCGCAGGGCCTCCGGAAGACTTCCTCACCGGCTTTATGCCCGACCGCAAAGCAGGCATCACCTATGGCCGCCCGGTCAGCATCGCCTTCGCAGCGGATGGTGCGATGCTCGTCTCCGACGATGCGGGGGGCATGGTGTGGCGGGTGGAACGCATGCCGGAAGCCAAAACACCGCGCCAAGGGAAGTGACCAGGAGCGCCGGAACAGCCGTTCTGGCGCGTTTCGCAAAAAGGCGTTTTTGGGGTGTTGCGCGCGCGAAAAAGCCCATATTCATGGGCTTTTCCGCAGGCCCGGAGCGCCAACAGAGGGCCCCGGGAGCACATACTCCGCAGGCGCGGAAAAGGCGTGGAACAGGAAGAATATGCAAGTTCGGTTTCGCGAGGGATACGACTCAATTTATTTAACATAATTCAAAAATCTATGCGCCACCCCGACGAAAGTCGGGGTCCAGTCTATTAACCTCTATCTCGAAATTGATGCGGTAGAAGTTTTAAAAACTGGACCCCGACTTTCGTCGGGGTGGCGTCACCGCCGTCGCTTGGCGAAGAACCGGGTGCGGGAGTAGAATACCCAGACGCGTGAGTTACTGGACAGATCGCGGGAACATATGACCGGCCATAAAAAGCGAACCTCGTCGCAGCAGCTGAAATTTCTGAAAGACGCTTTCAGGAAAAACCGGAAGAAGCTTGCCATTTTTCTGGCCGCGCTGCTGGTGGCGGCCGCGATTTTCAACCCGCGCGCGATACTGCCCGCGCGCGAATGCAGCGGGAAGGACGACCGTTTCTGCTGGCAGCACGGCTGCACCGTCTTCATCGACGACCCCGAAAGACTCGAAGCCGCCGAAGCGGCGTCACGGGTCGCGGAAGAACAGTGCAATGCGAAGAACGGCTATGGCGGGGTTTTTGCGTGGAAGCTGTGGAGGTTTTAGCGTGAGTTTCAGGAAGAAATGTTATCACAAAATTGCTGACGAAAAATTATGAGATTGGCTGTAGCGCTTTTCCTTCTCCTGTTTCTGCTTCCCGGCCTTGCCCAAGCAGATGATCAGACGCCCCCCCGTTTTTCTGCTGAAAATAGTCACGCGCTTGCGTCTGCCAAAGAGGTCATTCTCTACTCACTCGACCCGGTACCGCCCGAGCCGCAACAAGTGAAATCCGGGGAAATGGAAACTTTCCACGGTTGGCGCGTGCTAGGGAAAGCCAAACTCACCGGCAGGCACGCGTCAATAGCTACGTCTGCCTTTGACGCAGCTTTGAACCCAGAAGAGAAAAAGTCGCATGACAGCGACTATGAGCAGGAGTTCGCTCAGTGTCTATTGGAGCCCCGCCATGCCCTGACGTTTCAATCCGAGGGGCATATTTACGATTTCGTTCTTTGCTATGAATGCGGTCAAATGGTGATGTATCGAGATGGTAAAGAAACGGAATATAATGCGGATCACGGATCGCCCCAAGCGTTAGATAACATTCTTACGGAGGCGCATATTCCGCTTCCGCCACCAGCCGCCAAGAAATAGATTTTCCACAGTGGAAATTTATTACTCAATTTTTCTGCAATCGCTCCACCAGTCTGACTGACATTGGCGAAGATTCCTCGCGTTCGCTCGGAATGACAAATGTATTTCAGGGGCACTGCGCGGGTTTCGGCTGCGGCTTTGCCGCGGGATTCGGTTCGGGTGCTGCGGCGTTCTTGCGTGGAGGTTTTAGCGGTACCTCAACCCGTCGCCCCCGCGAAGGCGGGGGTCTGGTCCGCCGCAACGCGGCATTTATAAAGGCGGCTTTGCCGCGGGCCGGATGCCCGCCTAAAGCGGGCATGACGGGCGTTAGGGGGCGGTACCCGGCGCGGGTTTTGGCTGTGGCTTTGCGGCCGGTTTGGATTCGGGCGCGGGTGTGCCGGCGTCGTAGGAGGGGTTGTACATGTGTTTCTTCACATACTCTTCGCAGTTCGGCGGTTGGGGAACGCCGAAGACGTTGTCGTCGCCGGCCTGGACGATGACGGCGGTCGCGATTTTTGCCGAGACGTCGCGGATTTTGGAGAGCGGGGGGTAGAGCGTGCCGGTTTTCAGGTCTTCGTCGGTCACCTGCGCGGCCAGCGCTTTTGCAGCGGCGAGGAACATATTGTCGGTGACTTTTTCTGACTCGGACAGCACCACGCCAAGGCCGAGGCCCGGGAAGATATAGGCGTTGTTACCCTGTCCTGCCTTGAACGTCTGGCCGTTGTACTCGACCGCATCGAACGGGCTGCCGCTGGCGAAGATCGCCTTGCCCTTGCTCCACTCATAGGCCTGCTGCGCCGTGCATTCGGCATGCGAGGTCGGATTGGAGAGGGCGAAGATGACCGGGCGGTCGTTGATGGCCGACATGGCTTCCACGACCTCCTTCGTAAATGTATTCGCGACGCCCGTCGCGCCGATCAACACGGTCGGTTTGAGGTCGTTGATGGCTTCCAGCAGCGAAGCGGGCGCGTGGTCCTGCGCAAACGGCTTTTTATTGTCCTCGATCTTCGCGCGGCCTTTCGTGACAAGGCCTTTTGAATCGACCAGCGAAATGCGTTTGCGCGCCTCTTCCTCGCTGAGGCCTTTTTCCTGCAGTTCCTTGACCATCAGGTCGGCGATGCCGGTCGCGGCGGAGCCGGCGCCCAGGAACATGATGCGCTGGTCTTTAAAGTCCTGCCCTGTGATGCGGCCCGAGGCGAGCACGCCCGCGAGCGCCACGGCGGCGGTGCCCTGGATGTCGTCGTTGAAGCAGGTCACCTTGTCGCGATACTGGTTCAGCAGCCGGAAGGCGTTTTCGGTCTTGAAATCCTCGAACTGGATGACGGCTTTCGGGAATTTTTCCTGCACCGCCTCGACGAATTCCTGCATCAGCGCGTCATAGGCCTTGCCCCTTACGCGTTCCTGCGGATAGCCGAGATAGAGCGGGTCGTTGCGCAGCTTTTCATTATTGGTGCCGATGTCGAACATGACCGGCATGCACTGGGCGGGGTCGATGCCGCCGCAGACGGTATAAAGCGCAAGCTTGCCGATGGGAATGCCCATGCCGTTCGCGCCGAGGTCGCCGAGGCCCAGGATACGCTCGCCGTCGGTAATGACAATCACGCGTACGTCGTCATGCGGCCAGTTGTCGAGCATCTCGCGGACCTTGCCCTTGTCGTCGGGCGTGATGTACATGCCGCGCGGCTTGCGGAAGATATGCGAGAATTTTTCGCAGGCCTCGCCCACGGTGGGCGTATAGATGAGGGGCATGACTTCTTCGATATTCGAGAGCGCCGTATAGTAAAACAGCCGCTCGTTGCGGTCCTGCAGGTTCGACAGGTCGATGTATTTCTCGATCGGGCTGGTTTTGCGGCGCAGGTTTTCCAGCGCGCGGTCGCGCTGCTCGTCCTGCGTGGAAATTTTATGCGGCAGAAGACCGCGCAGGCCTTTTTCATCGCGTTCCTCACGCGTGAAGGCGGTCGACTTGTTCGTCTGCTCCGCATCCATCAGCACATAGCCGCGCGGCTCGCACTGGTCGTTCGAGGGCAGCCACTTGTCCACCTGTGCGCGGAATTTGGCGGCGACGCGATTGAAAAACTTCTTCATGGACCAGCCTTTGTATGTGAGATGACCGAATTATACATAACGGTATCGGGGCGTGCAACAGCCAATCGGGAGGGGTTAAGCCTTTACGAATATTACAAAATGAATGCGCCTGACGCAGCTTTACATTCCGGACTGCTTCAGTACTATTGCGGGGCATGCCCCCGAAGCCAGCGCCGTTCAAATTCGATCTCGTCAGCGATCTCCATGTGGAATACTGGGAGAAGCCGATGGACTGGGACGCCGTTCGCACGAATGACATCGTCATCGTCGCGGGCGATGTGGCCGATACGCTCGCGGAAACGCGCAAGGAGCTGGAGCGGCTTTCGAAAGCGTACAAAACGGTCCTCTATATCGACGGCAATCACGAATTCTGCGAGAAGCTTTACCACGGCGGCGAGGGGGCGGAAGATTTCGACGACCGCGTGCGGCTGGCGATTGCCGACCTGCCCAACGTGCACTTTCTGAAAGACGGCGTTTTCATCGTGAACGGCACCGCCATCATCGG
>SCTB01000042.1 GCA_004297545.1 Alphaproteobacteria bacterium | reverse complement strand
GTTCAACCCTTACCAGGATGTGCAGAACAAAACCCGCCAGCTGATTGAGAAGCTTATAGAAAGCGCCTTCACGAAACCGCTGTTAAAGATTGATGAATAGCGGGAACTGCGTCATACTTAATAATGATGCTGGCACGTCTTTTGCAACTCTTTAGCCGCGACTGCGCCTTTGGGGGAGCTTAAGCAGGGGAAATATGTATAAGTTACTGGGGCATATCGGGGTCGTTGCCTTTACGCTGGGCGGCTATCTGCTCAACAAGGGCCATCTTATGGTCCTGTGGCAGCCCTTTGAATTCCTGATCATTTTCGGCACTGCCTGCATGGCGTACCTGATCGCCAATTCGCCGCATGTCATCAGGCAGACTATGTATGACATCAAGTCCATCTATAAAAAGGAAAAATTCGGCAAGCCGCAGTATCTCGAACTGCTCAGCATGCTCTACCTGGTGTTCAAGACCGCCCGCACCAAGGGCTGGCTGGCGCTCGAGCAGCATATCGAAAATCCCGTCGACAGCGACATTTTCAAGAAATTCCCGGGCTTTTACGCCGATAGTGGCGCCGTCACCTTTTTATGCGACTACCTGCGCCTTATATCACTTGGAGCGGAAAAGCCGCACGAGATCGAAGCGCTGATGGACCAGGAAATCGAAACCCAGCTGCAGGAGCGCAGCCATATCTCGCATGCGGTGCAGACCATGGCGGACGGCATGCCGGCGCTGGGCATCGTGGCCGCGGTCCTGGGCGTCATTCACACCATGGGCGCCATCACCGAGCCGCCCGAGGTGCTGGGCCACCTCATCGCGGGCGCCCTCGTCGGCACCTTTCTGGGAGTCTGGCTGTCCTACGGCTTCGTCGCCCCCATCGCCAGCGCCATCAAGGAGCGCAACGACAACGAGCTGAAATATTTCCTGTGCATGAAGACCTCGATACTGGCCTATTTGCAAGGCGCCGCGCCCCCGGTCGCGATCGAATTCGGGCGCAAGATTCTGCTGCACGACACGCAGCCGACCTTCCTTGAGGTCGAAGAAGCCACGCAGAACGTGTCGACGACTTAAGATTGATTTCTCTCACCCTGCAAAAGGGGGGATAAGTAGAGTAAATGGCGAAAAAGGACGACGACAAGCGGCCGATTATCATCATCAAGCGCATCAAGAAGGTCGAAGGCGGCCATCATGGCGGCGCCTGGAAGGTCGCCTATGCCGATTTCGTGACCGCCATGATGTCGTTCTTCCTGCTGCTGTGGCTGCTCAACGTGACGACTGACGAGCAGAAAATGCTGATTTCATCATACTTCGCGCCGGCGGACCCGCGCGTCGCGACCTCCACCAGCGGCGCCGGCGGCGTCATGGGCGGCACCTCGCTCTCGCCCGAAGGCGCGATGACCACCGACAAATCGCCGGTCATGGCCATGCAGCAGGACCCGGCCGAAGGCATCGGCCGCGAGGACGGCGAGGAGTCCGACAAGAAGAACAGCAACACGGAATCGCTGACCGAGGAGCAGATAGAAGCGGCCAGGGCGCATGCGGAGCAGCGTGAAACGCAACAAACCGACAGGGTAGACGCCAAGGCCTTCGGCGACGCGCAGGAACAGTTCAAGAAAGAAATCGAAGCGCAGCCGGACCTGCGCGACCTCAAGCAGAACCTGCTGATCGACATGACGCCCGAAGGCCTGCGCATCCAGATCGTCGACACCGAAGGCAAGCCGATGTTCGCGCTGGGCAGCGCGAAGCCGCTGCCGGAGGCGGAAAGGCTTTTCGCCCTCGTCGAAAAAGTCATCCACCCGCTGCCCAACAAGGCCTCCATCCGCGGCCATACCGATGCGAAGCCCTACGGCAAGGACGCGGTTTACACGAACTGGGAGCTTTCCGCCGACCGCGCGAATGCGGCGCGGCGCTCCTTCCTGAACAACGGGTTTGACGTCACGCGCATCGAGAACGTGCAGGGCAAGGCCGACCGCGAGCTGCTGGTCGAGAACGACCCGCAGTCCGCGCGCAACCGCCGCATCAGCATCATTCTGCTCAAGCAATCCGTCGCGAAGGTGCAGAAGAAACAGGCGCAGACCGTCGTCCCCCCGCCGCCGAAGCCCACGCAAAAAGGCCCCGACATCAAGAAGCACGATCCCGGCGTGCTTTATTTCCCGTGACATGCGCACACGCCCCGACGCCCTTGACCTCTATCTAATGCAGCCCGGTCCCTGCCCCTATCTTCCCGGGCTCACGGAGCAGAAGGTCATGACCGTGCTGGATGACTTCACGGCGCCCTTGTCGCCGCTGTTGACCCAGCGCGGCTTTCGCCGTACGCAGCATATGTTCTACCGCCAGCAATGCCCCGCCTGCCGCGCCTGCATCGCCTCGCGCCTGAAAGCGAAGGAATTCAGGCCCGGCGAGAGCTTCAAAAAGCTCCTGAAGAAAAACAAACACCTGACCTACAGCATCGTGCAGCCCGACGCGATGCCGGCACTCTACGACCTGTTCACGCGCTACTTAAGCGCCCGCCACAAGGACGGCGAGATGGCGAAAATGCCCTATTCCGACTTCCTCGCGATGATGGAGGATTCCCCCACGGACACGCGCTTCCTGGTCTGCCGGGACGGCGAAAAGACGCTGGGCGTCATGCTGTTCGACGAAATGCCCGACGGCACCTCGGCCGTCTACAGCTTTTTCGAGCCGGACCAGGAAAAACGCAGCCTTGGCACATGGATGATTTTAAAGCTGATCGAATACACCACCGGCACGGATCGGCCTTACGTCTATCTTGGCTTCTGGGTCAAGAACTCGCCCAAAATGTCCTACAAGGCGCGCTTCCAGCCGCTCGAATTATTCGTCGATGAGAACTGGATTGAGTTTCAGGCTGCCCCGTAAATCAGGCGCCGAGCCTCTCGGCAAGCTGCCGCGGCTTTGACCAGAGGTTGGGGTGGCTTTCCATGACAGTGGTGGCCTTCATGGCGGCGATCTCGAAGCGCGTGTCGAGCCGGTAGGTATCCAGCGTCCCGCGCGCGCAGGAATACAGTTCAAGCGCTTCGGTATAGGCGCGGTACTGCTCGGGCGCGGGGCCGATGCCGGCGGTCACCGACAGCTGCTCCATCAGCATGATCGCGCTGGCTTGCAAAAACAGCCGCGCGTCGGCGGACAGCCCGGGAATAATCCCGTAAAGTTCCTGGGGCGGCGTCGTCCCGACGCTCCGGATCTCACGGGAAAATTCCACGAGCCTTTTGTCCAACCATTGTGCAGGATGCTCGGAGAAGACAGCTGGACCAGCCAGGCACGCCGCCGCAGCGATCTGCCGCATGTCCCCGCCGTGTTCCTGTATCAGCCGGGCCATGGCTACAGGGCCGCGGAGATACGCCGAACCGGCAAGGGCGGCATCCCGGCCATGCTGGACGACATAGGTCGCCCATCCGGCCTTGAACGCCTCGCGATAGATCTGCAAATCCGGCAGATATGTCTGCTGAAAATCCATACACACACCCTGGTATTACCGCCCATGAAATCTCGCTTGTTACGGAGGTCGATTCCAAGAGCGGAACCGACTTTTAGAGGAACCACAACGGGGAGTCCAGAAAATTTTCTTATGTAGCTGATTCAAATGGGAAATTCGAAAAATCGCATTTCAGATTCCGGAAAGTTATCCACAGCAAAAATTAGCTGCCTTGGTCAAAGATTCTCTGAAAGTAACTAGTAGGACAGGAAGCCCGTCTTCTGCTTAAGTTTGAGCGGCCGCTTCACATTCATGGAGGTTTGCAGGATCAGGCTTTCCCGCGCGATTGCGTCATAATCGATTTCAGGCGCTTCCGGCGTCTTCGGTGCCGGAGGCGCCCCAAGATCGTTGAAGAGTTCAGTGATGCGGCCCCCTGTCAGTTGACGGGTCCAGTCATTGATTTTTTGCACGGCATCAGCCCCGAAGGACTGCACTTCCTGCGGCGATAGCGGTTTTATCCCGGCGAGAAGATCGGCAATTTTCTGCGAGTCCTGCATCAATACATCCCCAAATAATTTCCATAATATATATGAATGAAGGATGGATGTCAAGCAGGATACAGAGCCTGCCCCCTAGCCTCCCGGCTTCGGGAACAGCTGCCGGCCCTGTTTATCAATCAACACGATACGCTGCTGATCGCAGGGTTGCAGGGCTGTCAGGCCCATGATCGAGGCATAAACAACGCTGTCTGGATCCGCCAACTTCGCTTTCGGGATGCGGTTAAACGCGGCGCTTAAGGGGTTGCTGGCATCCGCAAGCGATGCGAAGTCTTCCCGGCCATAGACTGCCGTTGCGAACATGTATGTCGTCGGGCCGGAGCGTTTGCGCGTGAAGGTGATTTCCTCCCCGCCGGCAGTCGGATGCAGTTTCGCCTTCACCGCCTGCTCGAACTCAAAGCCAAGAACATCCGCCTCCAGCTTGAGGGATTTCAAAGCTGCTTCGACGCTGGTGCCGTCCACGCGTATGCTTTCGCCGATGGCGTCGTAACAGATGGGAATAAGAAGGGTTTTCTCCGTGACGGTGCCCGTCACGTCAGTCGTTTTCGGTTTCATGTCTTGTCTCCTTGACCGTAACTTCAAGTTTTCAAGGCTGTTTTTCCCCCGTGCTGTGTTCTCCAGGCGTGAAACGAAAGGCCGATAAAGCCGCTCTGGCACATAGTTGCACGAGGCCGGAAGAAGGTATCAAAATACCATATTTATGTCAAATAAATTCGCCATACGGAAACACCTTGACCTCGGAAGTCCCGCTGTATTATACATAATATCAAATTAACACCGCCCCATACCGGGAACCTCAGATGTATATCTTCTACGACACAGAAACCTCCGGCCTCGAACGCAGCTTCGCGCAGGTGCTTCAGGGCGCCTTCGTGGTCACCGACGACGATCTCAACATCATCGCGAGCAAAAAGATTGAATGCCGCCTGTCGCCCTGGATAGTGCCGGGCCCGGGTGCGCTGCTCACGACAAAATTCACGAAAGACGACCTGACGAACCGAAAACATTCCGCCTTCCAGATGATGCAGGAAATCGACACCTGGCTGCGCACGCAATCCTGGCCGCTGATTTTCGCGGGCTTCAATACGCTCGGCTATGACGAAGACGTGCTGGGGCAGAATTTTTACGTGAACATGCTCGAACCGGGACTGACGCAGGCCGCGCACCCCTCCGGCGACGGGCGGCGCAACACCCGTTTCGACGTGCTGAATGCCGTGCAGGCGGTGCAAGCCTATATGCCGGGCGTGCTGAAGCTCGATACCTTAAGCGAAAAGGGAAACCCTGTGCTGAAACTGTCCGTCGTCGCCGAGCAGAACGGCGTCGGTTTAAGCAAGGATGCGGCGCATGACGCGCTGAACGATATCATCGCCACCGTGGGCGTGGCGAAAGTCATCAAAAACGCAGCGCCTGAAATCTGGGCGCAGATGCACAGGCTGGCGACACAGGAAGGCGTCGACGCCTTTATGGCCGAAAACAAGGTTTTTACCCATACCGCCGTCTTCTTCGGCAAGAACAAGCCGATGGTCGCAACATCCGTCGCGATGCGCGGCCACCGTACGGAAATCCTGTTCGACCTGAGCATCGACCCAGCCCCCTACCTGTCCATGTCAGTGGAGCAGCTTAAAGAGGCGATTGCCAACCAGTCCAAAAAGCCGGCGAAAAATGCGCCGCCGCCGGTCGCCCCCTTCCGCTTCGTGCGCAAGGACCAGCAGCCGGTCATGATGCCGATTGATATGTCCGATGCGGTTCTGCCCCCGCAATTCGATGAAAAACTCGCCGCTGCGCGCGCGGAGGCCATCAAGGCGAATCCGCAGTTCCTCGAGGACATGAAGCTGGCCGCGCAGATGGTCAAGGACGAGAAAGACGCCGCGGCCACGCAAAAGAGAGAGGCCAAAGCGCAGGCCGCTGCCGCGCCGAAGACTCCTGAGAATACAACCGAGAACCCTGCACCGAAGCGCCGGTCCAAAAAAGCAGCCCCCTCTCCCGCGGCGGCGGCGCCCGTTCAGGGGAAAGAGGAAATACCGGAAGAGCGCAAACAGGAAATCCTGAAAAAAGCCGACGAATGGAAACAGGAATTCCGCAACGCCGCGACGTGGAAAAAGAAGGCCGCTCTGGCGGAAGGCTTTGCCGCGCGCTTTGCTCCGGAAATTTCGGAATACCCGCCCCTCGAACGCTTCACCAGTTTCGCCTTCCGCATCATCTTCGAGCACGCGCCGGAAGCGCTTACCCCGCAAAAACAGCTCGACATCAAGCGCGAAGTCGCCGCCACGGTGCTCAGCCCCGACCCGGACGCGCCCTGGATGACCGTCGCGAAGGCCTGCGCCGAGATCGAGGCAATCGAAAAGGACCGCGCCGCAGGCAAAAAGAACAAGTGGGACGATATTCCCGCTGAACGGCTGGCAGAACTCAAGCAGTTCTATGCCACGATTGAAAAGAAATATGCCCCTTACCTGCAGACCGCCGGGAACGACAATGCGCCCACCGCTGCGACGCCCGCGCCCGCGAAGGCGAAGCCCGGCCCCTCCCCCAAATAATGCCTTAAACAGCCGTGTCGCCCCGGCGAAGGCCGGGGCCCACGGACTACATCGTTTGTGCATAACAACCTTCGACGGTTCAATACAGACGGACAAAGTCCGTGGACCCCGGCCTTCGCCAGGGTGAGACTTGATGAAGAGGGCGGGATTAAACGCCCGAAAACTTCTTCGATTTCGGGAATCCGTTCGGCGGGAGCATGCCAGCCTGGGCGCGTTCGCCCTTCCAGGCCTTGAGGCTCTTCTCTGTGCGCTCGGAACCCGCGCTTATCCAGGTCAGGCCTTCCTTGTAGGTAAAGGTCTTGGCATCGCTCAATCCGCCTTTTTGCAGGATGACGCCGACGCCGCGCGTCATTTCCGGCACCTGCTCGAGCGGGAAGATGAGCAGCTTGCGGTTGTCGCTGATGCAGGCGACGGAATCGCCGACGGCAGGCGTGCAGACCTTCGCCTCCACGCCTTCCTTGACCAGCAGGCATTGCTTGCCGTTGCGGGTCTGCGACAGGATTTCTTTTTCCGGCACGATAAAACCGCGCGCGTCGTCGCCCGCGATCAGCAGCTTGCGATCCGCATCGTGCTTGAAGAGGGCCACGATATCGGCCTCGTTCTGCAGGTCGATCATCAGGCGCACGGGCTCGCCGAAGCCGCGGCCGGGCGGCAACTTGTCGCAGCCGAGCGTATAGAATTTTCCGTTGGTGCCGAAGACGATAAGCTTGTCGGTCGTTTCGACATGCAGCGCGAATTTGTGGCTGTCGCCTTCCTTGTAGCTGATGGCGTCGATCTTGTCCTGCTCGAGGTGCCCCTTCATCGCGCGGATCCACCCTTTTTCGGAGCAGATGACGGTGATGGGTTCCTTCTCGATCAGCTCGTGGATGGCGACTTCGATTTCCTCGGGCGCCGATCCGATATGCGTGCGGCGCTTGCCGAGCGGGGTCGTCTGCGCGAAAAGTTCGCCCAGATGCTTGACCTGCTTGCGCACGGCCGACATCTGGCGCGCTTTGCTGCCGATAAGCTTTTCCAGCTCGTCTTTTTCTTCCAGCAGCTCCTTGTGCTCGCGCTTGATCTCGACTTCCTCAAGCTTGCGCAGGCTCCGCAGGCGCATGTTAAGGATCGCTTCCGCCTGCACGTCGGAAAGCTTGAATTTTTTCATCATCACCGCTTTGGGATCGTCCTGCGTGCGGATAATGTGGATGACCTCGTCGATATTGAGGTAGGCGATCAGGAGGCCCTTGAGGATTTCAAGGCGGCGCTCGATATTCTCGAGGCGGTATTTCGATCTGCGCACCAGCACTTCCTGCCGGTGGTCGATGAAGCACTGCAGCACGTCCTTCAGGCTCATGACGCGCGGCACGAGGCCGCCGTCGAGCACGTTCATGTTCAGCGAGAAGCGGCTTTCGAGATCCGTCAGCTTGAACAGCTGCGCCATCAGCAGTTCGGGGTCCATGCCGTAGTTGCGCGGCGTCAGGACGACGCGCACGTCTTCGGCGGATTCGTCGGTGATGTCATCGAGGAAGGGCAGCTTCTTATTCGTGATCAGCTCGGCGATTTTCTCGATCAGGCGCGATTTTTGAATCTGGTAGGGAATTTCAGTGACAACGATCTGCCACTTGTCGTTCTTGAGCTTTTCGGTCTTCCAGACCGCGCGCATGCGGAAGGAGCCGCGCCCTGTCTCATAAGCCTCGCGGATGGCGGCCTTGTTCTCGGCCAGGATGCCGCCCGTCGGGAAGTCCGGGCCGCGCACGTATTTCAGCAGGTCCTTCACTTCACACGAAGGATTTTCGATGAGATGATCGAGCGCTTCGCAGAGCTCCGCCACGTTATGCGGCGGGATGTTGGTGGCCATGCCGACGGCGATGCCCGAGGAGCCGTTGGCCAAGAGATTCGGGAAGTTCGCAGGCATGACGACGGGTTCCGTCGTGCCGCCGTCGTAGGTGGGGCGGAAATCGACCGCGTCTTCGTCAAGGCCTTCCATGAGCAGCTGGGCGACGACGGTCAGGCGCGCTTCCGTATAGCGCATCGCGGCCGCGTTATCGCCGTCGATATTGCCGAAGTTGCCCTGCCCGTCGACCAGCGGATAGCGCACCGAGAAATCCTGCGCGAGGCGCACCAGCGCATCATAAATAGAACTGTCGCCATGCGGGTGGAAGTTACCCATGACGTCGCCGACGACCTTGGCGCTTTTCTTGGGCGGCGTTTCGGGGCGCAGTTGCAGCAGCGACATCGCATAGAGCACGCGGCGATGCACCGGCTTCAGCCCGTCGCGCACATCGGGCAGCGAGCGGGAGACGATGGTGGAGAGGGCATAGGACAGGTACTTCTCGGCGACGATCTCGCCCAGTTCCCTGCTCTTGATTTCGACGGCGACGGTATTTGAGGGTTTTTTAGCCATTTGGTGTATTTAGCGCATTTTTGAACGCTTTTCCAGTGCCGGATGTGCCTGAAAAACCTCTATTTCGCCAGTTTCCCGTATTTTTCTTCCAGCCGGAGCCTCGGTTCGGGCAGATTCGTATTGGCCTGGGAAAATACCCGGTGCAGAAGGAAATGCCCGGTCAGCTTGAGGCCGTTGAGGATATCCTCGTCCTCGAACCGAGCCTCGCCGCGCAGGAAGGGCGGCAGGTGCAGCAGGCGGTCCTTGTATTCCTCCCCCGCAGGGCCTGACACGGCGCAGCCGGATTTGGGGCTCACATAAATAAGGTTGTCGGCCACCCCCGTCGCGACGCAACGGGTCAGGTCGAGGCCGAAGCCCAGCTCCCTCAAGAGACCGATTTCCCAGTAGATATAGGAAGCCGCCCAGAGCGGCGTGGAAAAGGCGGACATCAGCGCCTTCAGCCCCTCATAGACGCCGGGATGGCTTTCATGCTCGGGCAGCGTCTTGTCGGCGACGGCGCAGGCGGATTGCAGCGCGGTCAGCTTGACGGGATCATCCAGCACGTCGGCCGCATGGCTGGTCTCGAGCTCCAGCGTATAGGTGCCGAGCTGGTCTTCCGACTTCGCCTGCCAGCGCGCGGAGACGATATTGCCGATCTCCAGCATCCCCCGTACGCGCGGGGAAGAAACGCCATAGACATAGCCCGCCGCGCGGCCGTGCGATTTGGTCAGCAACGTCACCACGCCGCCGTTCTCCCCGTGCGGGCGCAGGGACAATATAATTCCGTTATCTTCCCAGGATGGCATGATGGAGTATAACATAGCATGGCCTGAGGGAAAGGCCACACTTCCGCTCTTCCGCCTTGCGGAAGAGGCCGCGCAGGGGTTGAGTTACTTATTCTTCCAGTCCCGCTCATCGAAGATGCCGGGGGCATGGTGGCCTTCGCCGATCAGGCCCAGCGTGCGCTCCGGCGGCAGGGCCGCCTGCTGCGCCTCGGCATAGACGAAGTCATCGACCAGCAGGTTGCGCTTTTTTGACAGTTCATGCGCAAGCGCGGGGCTGACGACAATGTCATGCCCGGGGTCGTTTTCGATCTCGAAACGGTTCATGTAATAAAGCCGGTTGTCGCCCAGCGCGCGGTGCTTCACTGTCACGCCCCTGGGAATAATCAGCGTCAGCGCCTCTTCGCCGTAGAGCGGCGGCAGTTCGATGTCCTGCGCAATCACATACACGGTATCGTCCATGGTATGCTGCGGCTGGAAGCGGTAGGACTGGTTGCCCTCATGCCCGTGAAGATGGCCGACCACCCAGTCCGCCTGCTCCCTCACCGTGGCGATGCGCGCCTTCGCGCGATCGAGGATCGCGTGCACTTCGGATGACATGTTGTATTTGATACCCAGATATTTTCCCATGATACGCCTCTTCTAAGACCGCATTCACATTAGCCATATTATGTATTATTTATGTTAATATTGGATGAAGGGGGAAAAGTATTTGAAATCGCTATCTAATTTTTATGTCACAAATGTTTCTGTACAGGCAGCTGAGTTAACTTAATCTTATTCTGTATTTTGTAAAATAAGGCCGGGATTCATTCACGAAGAAGGATACATGGCAGATCCGTCGTTGGAGGACATTGCCGGCATTCTGGGCGAGGACTTTAAAAGGTACTCGAAAAAAAAACCCTTGTCCGTTCCCAAACTGGTACCCTTTTTACCCGGTGCTTCAGCGCCTGTTGTGACCGCGCCGTACCGGGCGCCGGTGGACGAAGGCGAATTCGAGACGCTCATCAACCGCTATAACCGCGGCCCCCTGCATCCGCGTTCCGGCCCGCCATACCGCGACCACGACAGGTTTGACGGCGGCATGATGTCGTACCGGCGCGAAAGCTTTCATGACACCAGCAGAAGCCGCCCTTCCTTCAAGAGCAAAGAAATACAGGACGACCTGAAGAACGGGCGCATTCCCGTATCCGTCCATGAAAGCTACCGCCTTATCGACGCGGACGATCCCGTGTCGAAAGACTTTCAGGAAAAAATGGCGGCCATCACAGAGCGGCTGTTCAAGGGCAATACGGGCGCAAAGACGCGCGATTTCAGGTTCGCGCTGTCGGATGCCGACGACGCCGAAGCCTGCATCCTGACGGGCGCCAAGCCGCCGATCGTCGTCATTTCGAAAGGCGCAATCGATAAATTCGAAACAGAAGACGAGCTTGCGGCCGTTATCGCGCATGAACTGACGCATCACCGCATCTTCGAGCGCATCGGCGCGCACGCCAATTCCAACCCCGAGGAGTCGAGCGCGGACGCCTGGGCGGTCAAGCTGTTGCAGGAGGGCGGATATAATCCCTCCGCCATGCTGACGATGCTTGAAAAGGTTTATCCCAGCTATAACCGGCAGCGGAAATCAGCCATTGAGGCGACGGAACCGCATCCTTCCTACCCCACGCGCCGCCGGCATGTCGAGGACGTTCTTGCCTACCTGGAGAGCAAAAAGCCGCTCAATACGGCGCTGACGCCGCTCGATGAAGAGCTTAAAAAATCGGTATCGACGGTTCACCATACGGCCGTGGTCCCCGCATATCTGGAGCAGCGGAACTATGCTGCGCTGCCGATAGAAGAAAAAGTCGGACTCTTAAGTGAGTTGTGGGACAAGGAACTGTCCTGGCTTTCGTTCGACGACCATAAGACGCGCTTTGACGACTTCGAGAGCGAAGTCACGAAGCTTGTGAAGAACGTGAAGGAAGCCAAAGAGTCGCCGCGCGTGCTGGATCCTCTCCTGAAACGGGTTCTTCTGATCCCGTGCGAGGACTTCGGGAAAAGCAGCCTTGGCGCTTATGGCTACAGAAACGACCGTATCGACAGCCTGTTCTGCACGCTCAGCATGGGTTACGGACCCTATCAGGACAGCACCAACGGATGGACGCCCATCGGCCCCCTTGCGGACTTAAGGATCGCCATGCAGGCCTTTATGGAGGCCAAAACGCCGGAAGATGCCGAAATGAACGCCGGGGTGATCAACACCGTCGGCGCCTACCTGGAAACCGTCCGTTCCCCGATTACCGTCAATATCCGATGGCCGGATTTCAACATTCCCGCGCTCGACGAACTGGACAGGGAACTGCGCGCGGGGAATCCATGCTCCCTGCCGTGGAACCTGCTGCAGAACTGGTCGAAAACCTCCGTTACCATCGCCGAAGCGCTGGGGCGATTCCACCTGAACGACACGCGTGCGCCGCAAGCCGGGCAAAGCCGCTGGATTCATCCCCATCCCGTCAAGTGGGATTGGTTCGGATACAAGCCGGAAAATTTGAGTTTCGATGCCGAGGGCAATATCACCGCCCACAGCATCAAACGCGTCAAGCGCGAGGTTCCCAAACGGACGCGCTTTTCGTCTTCCAATGACGAGCCATATCTCAAGGCCCGCGACGAGGAAGCGGACGAACTCCTTCCCAAGGTCGCGTGGCAGGACATGGAGACCGACTTCTGGGGTTTTATCGCGCGCTACAGGGAACAGCTGACCCCGCAGATCACGACCGCCATCGGCGGCGACAAGTTCCAGAAAGCCTTCTGCGAAAAAATGGGTGAACTGCTGAAAGCTGATCCGGGTAAATACCGGCCTGCACTTGCGGAATTTTTTGCCGAAAAACTCGATGACCGGCACGACCGGAAGGATGAGAAGCCCACGCTTACCGTTCTTATCGGTGAGTTCCGGAATAATTTCCGCGCATATCCGGGAGTCAGGACATCCGGCGGCGGCGGCTCCTGGAGGGGCGGCGGCGGTTATTCGGCGACCGACCAGTACGGTTTGACCGCCAATACGCCCTACCTGAAATTCGTCATGGATCACGATATCATCCCGGAAAAAGAGACATTTTCCCTGATGGCGATGTCGAGGTGGAGAAACAGCGAAGGCGCGGAACCGGAGGACCTGATCGGTTTCGACTTCCGCAAAGCCTTCGGTTACAAAAAGCCCCAGTCCGCGGCCGAGCTGTACCGGGCGGTCGGGCTGCTGAACACGCTCGCCGAAAATTACCGCAACGGGCATGAGGATGACCTGCGCAAGGCGCTCGTCAATACAGAAATATACGCCTACCTGAAGCTGAAAAAGGAAGAAACGCTCGACGTTGAGAAGCTTTATACGCTCTGCGGCCAGAGCGTGAAGACGGAAGGCGACCTCAAGTCTTTCTTCGACAGCGATTTCGTCCTGAGCTTCATGTCCAACGGCATGGTCCGCGAGAAAGAGGGCGAAAAGCATATCAATGACTACGCGCGTCTGATGGACCGCCAGATCGAATTCATGTTCAAGGACGCCACCAGTGCGAACCGGGAGCCGGAAGACCTGATAAAGAACTATCAGGTTTTATGCTTCGGCAATGCACAGCGCACGTCGTTCTTCGACCGCAAACCGAAGGAAAAGGCGGAATACGAGGCGCTGATGCGCCAGGCCATCGACAAAATCGACGACCCGGTCCGGAAGACGGAAATCTTCAGAAACCTGCTCTGCAAAAACGACCTCAAGGACCCGGTATTCCGCAATTGGGCCGTGAACGGCTGGGTCGCGGCGCAGGGCGCGATATTGCAGGGCCATCTGCCCGTAAAGGACAAAAAGCGCACGGACATGGGCGCGATCGCCTCCGATATCATCGAAAACGCGCGCATGGGCCAGGCCGTCGACATGCTGAACGGATTGCTGGAGGAAACGCAGGCCCAAGCCGACACATCGTTCATGGTCCGGGACAAGCTTATCGACCATTTCTTAAGGCGTGGCACCGGCGGCAACCTCGCGGCGGCGGCGAACGACTTCGTGCTTGAGCGCATCGGCGACGAGCCGAAGGTCCGCAACGCGCTGCTGGAATTCCTGACCTCTCCGCTGGCGCCGGAGACGACGAAAGCCTTCATGACGACGCTGATGGACCCGAAGCTCGACAAAAAATACTCAAACGACATCTTCTACATTTTCCAGCGCGACAAGGACGAAAAGGGCATCGTCATCCCCGAGGAAACAAGGATCAACGCCCTGCACAACATCTACAAGAACTTCTGGGCCCTGCCCTTCGCCGCGCGCGCCATTTATATCGAGCGCGTGCTGTTCCCCATCGGCGAGGACAGCCAGGCCAAGTTCGACAAGGCCGTGACTTTCGCAATGGACAAGATATTGCCGCAGGGCCAGCCCTATATGGACCATGCGCGCCTGATCCTGACGACGCATCTGGAGCAATGCAGCAAGCCGCTGCAGCGCCTGACCTTCGCGGCGCTGATCACGGCCAGCGAGAAGCGGGACGACGGCGCGGGAAGCTTAAGGCCCGGGCAAATCCTGTCGCAGGTGCTGGGCCGCTCGGGCGCGGCGGGCGGGAAAATCCTGCAGGCAATCCACAGTTACCTCCAGTCCCTCCCGGACGCGGAACCAGACCTCGTCCAGCTGCGCGACGATCTGATGTCTTCCAAGAGCAACTACAACAAGCCCTTCCGCTGGGACATGATCGGGCGCGTCAAGGATTGCTACAAACCGCGGGCGGGACGCCCCGTGCCGACTGTCGGCCGCCAGCTCGGCGCGGGCTCTTACGGCTATACCGTCGAGCTCGTTTACCCGTCGGAATCCACGGCCCTGACGCTGGCGCGCGAGGATGTGGGCGAGGAATCCGCGCACCAGTTTGGCGTTTTCAAAAAGACCGCGGAAAAGCTCTCGCAGATCAACCGCATGTGGGCGCCGCTGATCAACATCCTTTCGAATGCGCGGAAGATGTCGGCGGTCGAATCCGACTTCGAGATCGCAGCCGAGCAGATCAAGGTGGCGGAAACGCTGTATAACGGCATTTCCGTCGCAGTCGACGGTTACAACTTCAATATTTCGACGGCGGCGCTGCAGAACTTCGGCAAGGAATTCAAGGAGACGGAGATCGCCAAGGGCGAGCATTTCCTCGACCTGCCCACGGCGACGCCCGAGGACAGGAAGTACCGTCAGGCCGTCGCGCGGGCGGTGCTGGCGGCCGAGTTGCATATCTGGCTGCGCGGCGGCGCCTATGATTACGACCGCCACGGCGCGCAATGCCGCGTGCAGGGAAGCACGATCAAGATGTTCGACCACGGCTCCATCCCCTATGATACGGAACAGAAGAAAATTATGCTGCCGACCGCACAGGATAAAATCGTCCTCGGCCAGGTCATCGCGGGCGCCTATGCGATGTCGAAAGTCTCCGGCCAGCCGGTGATGGACGTTCTTATCGAGAAGCTGACGCAGACCGATGCCTATGGCGAAAGCGCACATTACCTGGAATGCTTCAAGCGCGGGATGCTGGCCTTGAGCGACTATGTGAAGGACGCCGGCGAGACGCCCGGGGAAAGAAACCGCTTTATACAACAGGCGATTTTGCAATCGGTCAAATCGGGCCTCGCGGACAAGCAGATTACCACCAGCATGGCCGCCGCGACGAATTTCGGCGCGGGCCCCCGGAACGACTTCGGCAAAAAAATATCGCTCTCGCTCAAAGACCCGCGCAGCACCGCCGGAAAACGCGCGGGCTCATACCTCTCCCTCATCTTCAACCGCTACGCGCCAAGGCCGATGGCGGAGCTTGTGACGGGCGTCAGGCTGAAGAACAACGGTCCGGATGCGCCGCTGAAGGCGGGGTAATCTACGCCGACTTCAACACCCGCTCAATAATATTCGCCGCGTGTTTGGTGTAGCGGCTGTCGTCGAAGACCTGCTTTATCTGAGCAGTTTTCAACGTCTTTTTCACCGTCGCGTCGCCTTCCAGCAGGGACATAAAACTGCCCTTGCCTTCCCAGACCTTCATCGCCTGCGCCTGCACAACCTTGTAAGCATCTTCGCGTGACAGGCCCGCGTCGGTCAGCGCCAGCAGCGCGGCCTGCGAGAAGACGAGGCCTTTAAGCGAGTCGAGGTTCTGCTTCATGCGGTCGGGGTAGACGAGCAGGTTTTCAACGATGCCGGTCAGGCGGTTGAGCGCGAAGTCGGTCAGTATCGTGGCATCGGGCGCAATCACGCGCTCGACGGACGAGTGCGAGATATCGCGCTCATGCCACAGCGCGACGTTTTCCATGGCGGGGATGACGGTCGCGCGGATCAGCCGCGCGAGGCCGGTCAGGTTTTCGGACAGGACGGGGTTGCGCTTGTGCGGCATGGCGGAGGAGCCTTTTTGCCCGGGGGAGAAAAACTCCTCGGCCTCGCGCACTTCCGTGCGCTGCAGGTGGCGGATTTCGGTCGCGAGGTTTTCGACCGAGGACGCTATCACGCCCAGCGTCGCGAAAAACACCGCATGGCGGTCGCGCGGTATCACTTGCGTCGACACAGGTTCAGGCTTCAGGCCCAGCTTTTTGGCCACATAGGCCTCGACGCGCGGGTCGATGGTCGCAAAGGTGCCGACGGCGCCCGAGATGGAGCAGGTGGAAATTTCATCGCGTGCCCGCAGCATGCGTTCCTTCGCCCGCGCGAAAGCGGCATAATGCCCCGCCAGCTTGACGCCAAACGTCGTCGGTTCCGCATGGATGCCGTGGCTGCGGCCGATGCAGATGGTCGCCTTGTGCTCGATGGTGCGTTTTTTGAGCGCTGCCAGCAGTTTGTCGAGATCGGCGATGATGATGTCGGAGGCCTGCCGCAACTGCACGGCGAAGCTGGTATCCAGCACGTCCGATGACGTCATGCCGACATGGATGTAGCGCGATTCCTTGCCGACATATTCGCCGACGCTGGTCAGGAAGGCGATGACGTCGTGTTTGACCTCTTTCTCGATCGCATCGATGCGCTCGATGTCGAAATCGGCCTTTTTGCGGATTTTCGCGGGCGCGTCCTTGGGGATGACGCCCAGTTCCGCCTGCGCCTCGCAGGCGAGGATTTCAATCTCCAGCCAGGTGCGGAAGCGGTTTTCCGGCTCCCAGATCGCGGCCATTTCCTTGCGTGAAAAACGGGGGATCATTCTTCTGTACTCCCAAGCGCCAGTTGTTTGAGGGTGATTTTTCCGAGTTCCTTGTGCATCGCCCGCTCCGTCGCCTTCAGCACCTTGTCGACGGCGGGCGAGCCGTGAATCTTGTTCACCTGCAGCACGCCCGTTTCATCGGCGGCGCGCAGGCATTTCAGCATCTCCTCGACCGAGGTCGTATCGAAGGGCCGCGCGGGCATAAAGGGCCTCCCCTGCTCCGCCGACTGCGTCAGCACGCCGGACACGACAAGGTCTTCCGTCACGTCGTCGACGGCCAGCGCCGGGATTTTCAGCCGCGCGGCGAGGTTCTGCAGCGTCAGCGGCTTCGCGCCTTTGTACAGCGCATCGCCGATCTCGACGCATATCTGAAGCGCGAGCTTTTCCTTCACGCGCAGGCTTAAGTTCCGGATACGGCGCGACATCGACTGGTTCGAGGGGTTCTGCAGGTAATAAGACACGGCGGCCCCGGCCAGCACCGTCATCCAGCCCACATAGACCCAGATCATGAACAGCACCATGGTGGCGAAAGCGGAATAGACAAGCGCGACATTGCCCGTGCTGGAAACGAAAATGGCGAAGAGCTTGCCAAGCACCTTCCAGACGATGCCCGTGAAAAGCCCCGCCGCCAGCGCGGGCCCCGGCTTCACGCGCGTATTGGGCATGAACATAAACAGGGCCGTGAAGGCGATCATGAACAGGATATAGGGCACGGTTGCGAACATCATCTCGAAGCCTGCGGACGACAGGTCGATATGCAGCCAGGCCGCGACGAACCCCGCGTGGCGCAGCGCCGCCGTCATGCCCATCGAGAGAAACAGCAGCACCGGGCCGATAAGAAGCACGCTCAAATAATCGCGCACGCGCTGCACGAGGCTGCGGGTTTCCGTCACGCGCCAGATATCGTTGACGGCGCGCTCGATCTTCCACATCAGGATGACGACGCCCCAGAGCAGCAGCGTCACGCCGACCACGCCCAGCACGTTGATCTGGATTTTTTCGGCGAATTCGATGAGTTTCTGCGTGATGTCCTCGGAATTTTTCCCCAGCGGCCCCAGAAAGCTGCGCAGCACGGGCTCGAGCGCGCCCCGCACGCCGAAGCCCTTCAGCACCGAAAACGTGACCGCCAGCAGCGGCGCAAAGGACAGCAGCGTCGTGTACGACAGGCTCGCCGCGCGCTCGTTGAATCTGCCCTCCGTCATGTCCCGCAGCACGGCAACAGTCAGGCGCAGCAGCGCCATGCTCCAGCGGCGCGCGGGATGGCGCAGTTCGCCCTCCCATATCTTTTCCCTTAACTGTTCGTGAAGTCTGGAAAAGAACACTTTCGTCTTCCTTACGGCGGGCCCGGAACCGGCTCTGGCGCGGGTTCAGGCGCGGGAGCAGCATCCGGCGCCGTGCCCTGGGCCGCATCCGGCTCCGCCGGTGCGGGCGCCGGGATGCCCAGCAGCATGTTGAGCGCCTTGTTCGGGTCCTTCTTGAAGTCCTTGATGATATCCTTGCCCTGCGTGCGGATATTCTTGATTGTCTCCTGCGCGTTTTCCGGGTTGCCCAGCACGTCGCTGATCATCCCCTTGTAGTCGGGCTTGACCTTGATGTTGCTGAAGGGCCCCTTGATGTCGACAGGCACTTTCAGGCCCTTGGCGTTCTCCACCGCCGACGAGGCGGTGAGGACGGGCAGCACGCGGTATTTGATGGATTTTTCAGGCAGGTTGATGTCGCCCGACCCGGTTGCCTGCACCAGCGGCCCGCGCATCTTGAGGTCTTCGTTATGCGCGATGCCTTTTGCCACCGTATAGGTGCCGCCCATGTCGACGAACTCGGTCTTGCCCTCGCCGATGTTCATTTCCTGCAGGCGGTTCTGGATCAGCTTGGCGAAATTCGCAAGGTCGATGCCCTTGAGCGAGCCGTTCTTGAAATCAAAGGTTCCCTTGCCCGCAAGGTTGTTGATGATGGCTTTCTGGCTGTTGCCCGACGAGGCAAGGTCCGCCGTCATATAGGCAGTGCCGTCAAGTTTTTTGAAGTTCGCGAAAGTCGTCAGCACCGGTTCCGCCTGCACGCCCGAGAGGTTGAACCTGATGCCCAACGAGGGTCCCGCCGCATTCACGGTCAGGTCGGTCGAAACCGTGCCGCTGAACATTTTCGCCTCGGAGGACTTTGCACGCAGCACACCGCCATTAACCTGGGCGGTCAGCGTGCTGGGGCCCACTTCCGCCCCCTTGACCGAAAAGCCGTCGGTTTTTAGCGTGAAATCGGCGTCAAAAGCCTTGAGGCCGCCGAAATTCATCGGCGTGTCGTCCCAGTCCTGCTGCCTAGGGGCGGCGGCGGCCTTGTCGCCCTTGACCGCCGCGGTTTCTTTCGATGCCTGCATAAAGCGGTCGAGGTTCAGCTTGTCAAGCGACAGCTTCGCGGTGACCGTCGGCTTTCCGCCAAGGCCTACTGTCACATCGCCGCCCGCGTTCACGTCATCCAGCTTCAGCTTGATGCCGTTTAGCTTGAGGGAACTCGCGCTCGCCGTCGCGGCGCTGGTAAAGGAGCATTTCTCGAACGGCAGCTTCGTCTTGCCGCCCTGCAGCCAGCCCGCGAAAGCGGAGAGTTCGGGAAGGCTCACGTCCACCTTGCCCGACAGCATCGTGCCGGCGGAGGCGAAATTCCCGTCTATCTTGAACGTGAACCCGTCGCCCTTGACCTGCAGGTCGCCGCCGGAGGTCTTGCCTTCCGAGAAAGCGAGCGGCTTTTCGAGGTTGACCAGCACATTGACCCGCTTGCCCTTGTAATTGAACTCGCCATCCACCTGCAACGCATTCTCGAACTCCGGCCAGGTGAGCGAGGCGTTGACGCCGTCCAGCTTCGTGACCGTGCCCTTTTTGCCGTCGCGGTAAGTCAGCACGCCGCCGCCCGATATCTGCATCTGGCCGAACTTGAACTTGAAGCCCGAGGCCATCTTGCTGCCGGCAGAAGGCTCCGCGGGCTCTTTTTCCTCGCCCTTGTCCTTCGCCGCCTTCGGGAATTCCCAGTTGCCCTTGCCGTCGGTTGAAGTTTCGAGGTGGATGACGGGCTTTTTCAGCATCAGCTTTGCGACCTGGACCTGCTTGCTCAAGAGAGGCTTCAGGGCGAGGTGGAGATCGAGCTCCTCGAGCTCCAGCATGTTCTTGTCATGCGCCCATGGCGCGTTGCTGAAGGTGACCTTGCGCAGGCGCAGCCCCACGTTGGGAAAGAAGATGGCCGGCTGCATCGCATCGAAGGCGATATCGCGCCCCGTCGCCTTCTTCACGCTCTCGACGACCTGGCTCTTCACCTTGTCTACCGAAATGAACTGCGTCAGCGCGAACAGCCCGCCGCCGACGAGGATGGCGAGAACAAGGATAAAAATAAGAAACTTTTTCATGTGGCGGTTCCCGCGGGTTTTTCGGGCTTGGTCCAGGACTTTAGGCCCACATTCGTCTGGGTATGCGCGAAATTTTCGGGTGCAATCGACATCAATGACTTGCTGCCGCGGTTGATCATGCGCGACAGGGCGCGCGCCTGCGGCATGATGCGGTCGGAATAAAATCGCGCCGTCGCCAGTTTCGTTTCATAAAACGCCTGGCCTTCCGGGTTTTCCTTCAGCCGCAGCTTCGCCACCGTCGCCATTTTTATCCACATATGCCCCATCGCGACGATGCTGAAGAGTTTCAGGTAATCGGTCGCCATGCCGCCCGCATCCACCATGACGCTGCGCATATATCCCGGCATGCCTGCTTTCGACAGCACGATGCCCAGAGCCGCTTTCAGGCGCAGTTTATAGGTTATCCACCACAGCCGGCACCAGCCGCTCTTGGCCACGCGGATCAGCAGCCATGGGCAAACGCCGGCCCCCGCGCCCGCGATGATGTCGTGCCACAGGGCGGCGAGATAGGCGGGCAGTAAATTCTCTTTCATCACTTTGCGGCCGATCAGGTCGAGGGCCTGGATGCCGTTGGTGCCCTCGTACATGCGGGTGATGCGCGCGTCGCGGTTGTACTGCTCCATGCCGTGTTCTCTGATATATCCGTGGCCGCCGAAGACCTGCATGGCGCCGTTGGTGTTGTCCACCGCGTTGTCGGTGAAATGCGCTTTCATGACGGGGGTGAGCACGTCGACGATTTTCCTGGCGGCCTTGCGCCTTTCCTCGTCCGGATGCCTGAGGGAAATATCGAGCTGCATGGAAACCCAGTACAGCAGCATGCGCCCGGCTTCCGCCTGCGCCTTGATGGTCAAAAGCTCGCGGCGCACATCCGGATGCGCGATAATGGAAACGGCGGGCTTGCCCAGATTCTCGTCGCTCATCTTGGCTTCGATGGGTTGACCCTGTTTGCGGTCCAGCGCATAGGCCAGGCCGTTCTGGTAGGCGGTTTCGCTTAAGGCGAGCCCCTGCAGCCCGACGCCGAGGCGCGCCTCGTTCATCATGACGAACATCGCGCGCATGCCCTTGTGCGCCTCGCCGATCAGCCATCCAGTAGCGCCGTCGAAATTCATTTCGCAGGTCGAATTGCCGTGGATGCCCATTTTTTCCTCGATGCGGCCGCAATAAACGGGGTTGCGCGCGCCCACGCCGCTCTGACTGGGGGACGGCAGGAACTTGGGCACGACGAAGAGGCTGATTCCCTTGATGCCGGGCGGCGTCGACGGGTCGTCGATCTTCGCCAGCACGAGGTGGATGATATTGGAGGTCAGGTCATGCTCGCCGGAGGATATAAAAATCTTGGTGCCGGTGACTTTGTACGAACCATCGGCCTGCTTTTCCGCCCTGGTCTTGATAAGGCCGAGGTCGGTGCCGCTTTGCGGCTCCGTCAGGCACATCGTTCCCGACCATTCGCCGCTGACCAGCTTGGGCAGGTAGGTATCCTTCTGCTCATCCGTGCCGTAGGTATGCAGCGCGTTATAGGCACCGTGGGAGAGGCCCGGATACATCGCAAAGGCCATGTTGGCCGAGCAGAACATTTCCGAGAGCGCCGTGTTCAGCACGATCGGCATCCCGAGCCCGCCATAGGCGGTATCGCAGGCAACCCCCGGCAACCCCGCCTGGCAGAACTGCTGGTAGGCTTCCCTGAAGCCCCTGGGCGTCTTGACTGTCTTTTCGTTGTGGTTATGGACGCAGCCCTCGCGGTCACCCGTGGCATTCAGGGGGAAAAGCACGTTTTCCGCCAGCTTGGCCGTTTCCTCGAGGAACTGGTTGATGGTCGCGTCATCGACCTGCGCGAAATCGCGGATCTCTTTCAGCTGCGAGACATTCAGCACCTCGTTCAGCACGAAGCGCATGTCGTCGAGGGGGGCCTTGTAGCTGGGCATGGTCGATCCTTCACCCGTGAATTAAAACTTTGATTAACCTAGCAAAAGAATCATATGGAGGCACTGGTAATTGCGGCCATCCCGTTTGCATAATCCGGATATTATCTTCTCTGGTATTGCCGCCAATTGGGGATATATTCCCCCCATGAGCAAGCCTGTCGAAAATTACATGGAAGACCTGGCGGTGGGGCAGCGATTCAGCGCGGGCCCACTGGACGTGACGGTGGACGATATCACCGCCTATGCGAAGAAATACGACCCGCAGGATTTCCACACCGACCCTGCGCGCGCGAAGAACACCGTCTTCGGCGAACTGATCGCCAGCGGCTGGCATACGGCGAGCCTGACGATGCGCCTGATCATCGAGGCCTCGCCGCCCATGAAAGGCGGCATGATCGGCCGCAGCGTGGAGCGCATGAACTGGCCGCGCCCCGTGAAACCGGGCGATAAATTATATTTCGAAGGCGAGATACTGGACCTGCGCGCCTCGAACTCGAACCCCGACCGCGGCATCATGCGCGTGAAGAATACAACCTTCAACCAGAACCGCGAGCCCGTGCTGGAAATGGAAACGGTCGTTTTCGTGCCGAGACGGCCAAAGGCTTAAGCTTTTTAAACAAATTCAAATATTTTCAATGGGATAAGCGGATATAACAGCCTTGACTTTTACCATAATAATTGGTTAGACTGGGCCGGATTTACTCCAGCACAGGCACGGCATGTCCACCCCGGAAGAAAATGACGACGAACCAGTCACGAAGCAGGCTGTGAAAGCCTGGCGCCCCCTTGCCTTCAAAAAGGCCGCCGCGCCTGACGGCGAAACCGCGGCCGGCATCGACGAGACCATGCGGCGGCTGGAAGAATCGAACCGGCTGGCCGAGGACCGCCGGAAACGCGCCGGTGAACTCCTCGAGGCGATCCACAATGACGACAGCCTGGAAAATATAAAGACGCTGCTGGACCAGGGCGTGGATTTCAACGCCTATGACGAAGACGGCGATACCGTGATGCACATCGCCATCCAGCGCGGGAACACCGGGGCGCTCATCCTGCTGTTGCAGGCCGGGATGGATACGCATGTGAAAAACTTCCGCGGCCTCACGCCGCTGATGGCGGCTGCCGCCGGGTATAAGACGGAAGCCTGCGGGGTCATTCTCGCGGATGCCGATCCCGATCTTTCGTTCCACACCGTTGACGGCACACATGCGCTGCATATCGCGGCCGGCGAATACAACAAGACCCGCCTCGTCGAAAAGCTTCTGGAGCGCGGCGTGCCGGCGGATATCGAAGCCGCTGGGGGCCGCACCCCGCTGTGGTATGCGGTTGCCTGCAAGACCGACGCCGCCGAGGTCATCTGCATGGCCGGCGGCTTTCGCAAGAAGGATATGCCCGCCTTGAGAGAGGCCATCGCTGTCAAGAAAATGTATAGCGAGCCCTGGGACTATGAATATCTCCTGAACCGCGTCGCAACGCTCGACCAGCAGGCGTTGAAAGACGCCTTCCCGCTCTCAGGCCCGGCCGCGCCGGAACTGATCAAGCCTGAAGGCCAGGCAATTTTCGCGCAGATCGACCACAGCACGGGCGAGAGTTTCCAGTTCCGGCCTTTCGCCGGAAACGCCGAAGCGAATAATGCCCGCAACCATGACGGGCAGACGCCGTTGATGGCGGCGCTCAACAGCAGCGTCAGCATCTGGGCGACGCAGGATCTCGTTTATGACTGTCTCGCCACCGCGCGCGACAACGCCGGCCGCACGGCTCTGCACTTCGCCGTGCGCCATGTCAGCCCCGGCGACCATATTGCCGGCATTCTTTTCACGCGCGGCGCAGACATGAATGCGCAGGACATTTTCGGCCGCACGCCCCTGATGGTCTCGGTCGCGAAATGCGGCGACCACATCGAAAGGTTCGTGGAAAGGGGCGTGAACCTGGAGCTGAAGGACCTTCTCGGCCTGACCGCCATGGACATCGCCAAAATCCGCAAGTCGGATTACGCGGCCGAAAAACTTGGGAAGAAAAAACAGCCGAAGAAGATGGCGCCCGGCGCGTCGGGACCCAGGTAAGGCGGCAGGGCATGCAGGACGACAATAAGGAACAGAAACCAGAAGAGCAAGGGGGCGTGCCCGTCATGCGGCCGATCGCCTTCAAAAAGGCAGCTTCCCCCCAGGCGAATCTCACGGAAATCGACGCGGCGGCGCGGCAGCTGCAGGAAAAGCGCCTGAGCCAGGAAAAACTGCAGCAGAACACTCAAGGCCTGATCAAGCTGATAAAAGAAAAAGGCCCGGTCGGCGACATGCGGAGGCTTCTGAAATCCGGCGTCGACCTCGACAGCCGCGACGAGCACGGCAACGGGCTTGTGCATCTGGCGACGGGCGCGAACAACGTGGAGGCGCTCGCGCTGCTGATCCGCGCCGGCGCCGACGTCCATGCGAAAAACAACGACGGCGTCACGGCGCTGTTCGCCGCCGCGGCCTGCTACGGCCTCGACGAGGCGGGCGTCATGCTCGCGAGCGTGGATCCCGACCTGTCCGTTCATGCCATGGAAGGATATCACGCCATCCATATCGCGGCGGCCAAATACAACAAGACGCGCATGGTCGAGGTCATGCTGCAGCGCGGCGTCCCGGCCGACATAAAGGACCCCGAAGGCCGCACGCCTCTGTTCTACGCCATCGCCGAAAAGCGCCCCGCCGCGGAAGTGCTATGCATGGCGGGCGGCTTTCATCCCGACGACATGTCGCTCCTGAAAGAAGCCCTCGCGGTCAAGCCGCAGTACGGCGACAACATCAACTTCGACCTGCTGGTGGAATATGCGGGGAAGAAGGACGCTTCGGAACTGAAGAAGTCGTTCCCGAAGATGGATCCCGTCCGGCCCGAACCGCAGTTGTGGGAGGCGCAGGAACTTTTCCATGAGCTTAAAAGCAGCAACGGCTGTCATTACATGTATTCGTACCATGGCAGCAAGAACATCCTTGACGTACGTGACTATGACGGCAGGACGCCGCTGATGGTGGCTTTCACCAATCATAACGCGCAGCGAAACGCGGATGTATTATGGCAGAGCGACCCGGAAGCGCGCGACCGTGCGGATCGCACGCCGCTGCACCATGCGGCGGAAAACAGCTGCTCCAGCGCAATAGAGGATTATTTGATAGATCGCAGCCGCGACATCGATGCGCAGGACGTCTTCAGCCGCACGCCGTTGATGATGGCGGTCATCGCCGGCTGCAGCCAGAGCGTCGAGGCGCTGCTGAAGGAAGGCGCCGATCCCGAGATCGAAGACCGCCTGGGACTGACCGTCTACGACCTCGTCAAAATCCACGCGCGGGACTACATAGCGGAACTTCTGCCAGAACGGGAAGAACGGCGGCCGGCCCGCTTTAAAGGATCGGCACCCCGTTGACCCAGCATTCCACGTTCTGGATCATCTGGCCCACGAAGATTCCCACGCAGGCGAAAAATATCGCAAACTCCCACTGGATTTTCAGGCCGCGATAGAGGACGCATGCGCCCACGATGAAGTTGTAATAGAGAAGCATCGTGAAAATGGCGTCCATCTTTTCGCGCGGATACCAGCCCATCAGGGCGAGGACCAGAAACGGCGCGGAGACGATTGAAATCGGGATGCCGATCCAGAGACCCGCCTGAAAAGCGATCCAGAACCTGTCCTTGCGGTTGAGCGCCACGGCGGCAAGCCACAGCACGCCGATGGTGGCCGGGATGCTGACGATCGTGCCGACCGCTTCCGTCAGCAGCACGTTGGCGATCGGGACCGTTTTCAGGTGCTCGGGCGGCCACAGCCAGGCGGAGACAAGCCCGAGCGGGAACATCACGGCGGGAATCCACAGCGACTGCAGCGCGGCCTTTTTGGTATTGTCCTTTTCGAAAGGTTCAATGCCCCGCCCGAACAGCAGCATCAGGTCGAAAGACGCTCTCAGCTTCTGCTTCCACGTGACTTTATCGGCCATGACGACTGTCTCCCCTGAATTCTTCAATCGAACCACCTTTGAGGGGGAAAGGTCAACGGGTATTTGAATTACCATTTTCCGGAGGAACGCCCCCTCACCCTCTTCCAAAGGAGAGGGTGGGGTGAGGGTGCTTATTTGAATCTCAGCTTTTAAGGCGCCGGGGATTTCGCTGCCGGCCGCGCGGGTGTCGTCGCGTTCGCCGTAACGACCGGATCCGCATCGGAAACCGTTTCCGGCTGCGGCGCCGGGAACTTCGATGCCGAGATGGATGAATCGACCGCGAAGAAGCTCGAGCTGGTGACCTCATTGCCGCCGCCGCGCGAGGTTTCCGCCGCCGGGCTCGAGAATTTTGAGGCCGGATTAGGAGTCTGCGTTTCCGGCGCCGACGCTTTCGCGGCCTTGGCCTTCGCCAGTTTCTCTTTGAGACTCGACACCGTCAGCTGCCCTGCCGGAGCGGCGGAAGGAGCCGCCGGACCTTTATTGCCCTGGCTGGAAACCGCAACATCCCGCGCCGTCGTTGCCGGGGATTCCGTTGATGCCGCGCCGGCCTGCGGCGCTGCGACGGCGCGATCGGGCCCTTTATGCGCCCTTGCCTCCGCCGCAACATCCTGGACCTGCGTCGCGCTCCAGCCCGGACGCTTCGGACCGGAGGGCGGGTGTTCGGCGTCGGCCGTGCCCATCTGGCCGTTTTTGATGAAGTTCGGGTCGTAGAAGCCCCGTTCGCGCGCGTGATCCTGCATGACCTTGATGACGTCTTCATCTGAGGTATCGGCCGAAATCTTGTAGCTGTCGCCGTTGGCAAGATGCATGGTGCGCGTGCGCGCATCGTAATAGTCGCCGGTCTTCGCCTTGTAGGAGCCGTCTTTGTATTTGTAGCCCTGGTAGTTGTCGACGGCGCCGCCTTCTGCATCCGTATAGGTGCCTTCTTTGGCGTTGAAATAGCCGCCCTGACGATCGCGATAACCGCCGCTCGGGTCGAAGTACGCCGACAGCTGCTGTTCCCTCTGCCGGAAGGACTCTTCCAGCGCTTCTTTTTCCTTCTGGCGGGCGAGATAGCGCGCCTTATCCTCGTAGCGCATCCCGTCGAGGTCGCCGTTTTCCGCGCGCGCGATCTGGGCATTTATCATGCCGGCAAGGGCGACGAAATCGCCCCTTTCAAGCGCCTCGGCAATGGTCAGCGGGGGCGATAAATATCCCTTGGCCGCTTTTTCGGCCAGCGCCGGGTCAATGATGATATTCCCTGCATTGACGCGGGCCATGAAATCGCCGACGCCCTCGATTTCCTTCGCGTTGCCATCCGCCATCATAAGAAGGGGCGCGCCCATTCCCGTTTTCGGCTTTACATCGACGACCTCGGCGACGGTCTTTGGACCTGTGCTGTCCTTCTGCGCGTCCACTTCATCTTTGCTTGTCATCTAGAACCCCTTCACGAATGGCAAGACTGATAAAAAACCCCTTTAATTCCAGACACCTGTTCAAGAACCGGACGAGGTCCCTGATTCCCCGTCTTGGGCGTCACACACAGCATATCCATAACAGGTTAAAGATGCGTTTATGAAAAGTTAAATCTGGTTCATTTATATGACGCCACTGGATAATTCCGGATGGTCCTGGTTAACATTGGAGCGCGGAGGCTATGCCGGCATGCTCTTGGCCGACCAGCGCGCCAGCCGCCATTCGAACCTTAAAAAAGGGCAGAGGCACCCCCCCCAGGCGAACATGCCGTGCCTGTCCATCCACAAGGCATAGGCCACATACTGTGGGTCGTCACTGAGCAGTTTTTCCTCGACCCAGGCGCGGGCGCCATATATAGCACAGGTCCCGGCCCACATCAGGGTCAGGTATATATTTTCCGGCACCGTATCGCCCGCAAGGAACGGCATCCACAAAAACCAGATGACGCACTTCACAAGATAAATGGGATGCTTGCAGAACCGGAAAGGCCCGTTGGTGATGATGCCGCGATTGGAGAGGTTCGAGGCGCGCAGGCCGAAGGCCGCCTCCCCCCAGTAATGCACGGCTTCGAGAAGCAGCACCATGGCTCCGGCGGCCATCGCGGCCAGTGGGAAGTCCGCAAGTTCGGTCGCCCAGGGCGCCGCCCACTTCACCCGCTCCATATGGGGATAGAAATTAAGCCCCTGCGTGAAGATGATCCCCAGCAAGGGCGGATAGCACGAGAGCGTCGCCAGCCAGCCCGTGACCGTGGCATCCACCTTGCGGATATGCGTGCCGATCAGGCGGGAACTGAACAGGTAGCCCGGCACAATCGCCGCCGCCAGCAGCCCGGACAGCATCGCGAACACATAATATTCCGCCTCCTGCCAAGGCGCATCGAGAATTTTGTGCTCATTCCCGCGGAAACGGCCGATAAAGGTGATGAGCGCCATGAAATTGAGCGGCAGGAACACGGCGCGCACGAACCAACCCAGCAACGCCTGCACCGCCGCCGCCCGCTTCGCCTTTTTCCACCGCCCCAGCGCCAGCATCCCCAGATGCCAGGTATCGTCTTCCGCCGGCCCGAGGCGCCATTCGGTGAACAGCACGCAGGCGCCCGTCACCAGCGGCACGTAAGGCAGCAGGGCGTAAACGACCCGCGGAAACATACTGAATCCGCGCGTATTGTAATCGGGCCATAAACGCCAGAACAAAAGCGTCAGCGCGAAACCCGCCATCAGCCCGGCAAACCTGACGCCCGCGCTTTTCAGGATGTCCGTGAAAGAAAGCTTCGGGCGCGGCAATTTGCGCCAGGGCGCGTAAAATATCTCGACCGCCCCCATCACGAGCGTGACGGCGATGATCACGACGCAGGCAAGGCCCGCATTGTTCAGGGGCAGATCGCGGCAGAGGCCGTAAACAATGGCCGCAACAAGGGCGATAAGGACGGGGTCAGTCCAGCGCGCGCATGACAGCGGTGGCGATTCCTTTGAATTCATCCATCAAACGCCACAGGCCGCCGGAGGATGGCGGCACCGCGCGCCTTCACCCGTCAAGGAGGGGGAGGGAAGCCGCCGCAGGGAACCGGGCCGCCGCCGTCAATCGCGAAGGGGCCTGCGCCGTCAACCACCGGCGCCGCGCATTCATCGTCGTTGCCGCCGCCATTTTCCTGCGTCATGAAAGTCTCGATGAGGCTGGACGGGTCATACTTGCGGTGCCTGTCCTTCAGCGATACGCCTTTATCGCCGAAGCTGACCCGGACCCCTGCCAGCGCATAGCCGTCGGTATCGTTCCTGTCCCCGCCTGAGGCAAACAGGGAAAACGGATAGGGATTGTTTGAAGGTTTCCATTCCGCCTCGAGGCCGCCGCCGCGTGAATCGCTGTAGGCGGATCCGTTCAGGGCGAACACCAGATTGTCCGTCATGTAATAGCTGAGTTTCGCGTTGCCGTAGCCCGTGGAATCGCCTTCCTGGTTTTGCCAGCCCCCGGCCAGACGCAGCGAGAAATCGTCCAGATAGGCCTCGCCCTCGGCGCCCCCCCTGAATATATCCGTCGTGCCCAGGCGTCCCCACATCGTCGTCAGGCCGATCAGGTGCTGCGACGGGTCGCGCTGGAAAAGATGCGCGGAAAGCCCGCCCCTGTTTCTCCCCTCGCCCAAGGCTTCGAAACCGTCCGCCTGAAATCCGAACGCGTTGGAAAGAGGCATGGTACCTGTGCCGGAGAGCAGGAATTTGCTGTCGTGATCGAGAACGCCGCCGCCGGCGCTGAAGTTCACGTTCGGCGCCGCAACAGCCGGACCTGCGGAATTATCCGCCCTGGCGGTGAGCGCCGTCGCGATCAGCATCGCGGAAAGCGCGGTTGACAGGACGAGAGCCTTTTTGACGGTAAACATTGAAATTGTTCTTTCTATACAGACGGTTGCGGGCACCCGTTTCATTCACATATTTACAGGTCCGCGTCAATCAAATTATATCGTCTTGACACGAATGGGGGGCTGCCATTAGTTTACGTAAATAATTAAAGTCTTGCACATCATACAGTCGAGCGGTTTTTTGGCGACCGTCTTCTCGCTCGATTGTGTCGCTCCCTTAAACGGGTAGCGAATGCGCATCATACAAAACCGCCATAAACAGTTTTTCGTTTATGGGCTTGTTATATGCGTTCCGGTTTTTTGAAAGCTTCCCTTGCCAGCCTGCTTGCGGCGTTTTCGCAGGCCGCGTTTCCGTCAGACATAAATGTCAGCAACCGCCCCGCGACATACGCCTCCGAAAAGCAGGCGATGCTGGAAGCGCTTCGGCAGGAACCCGCGCTGCAGGCGCAATATCACCGCGACGAGAATGTGCGGAAAATCTTTCCCGAAACGCAATGCATGACGGTCGATGGCGACACCGGCGGCCCCAAGGTGCGTGAGACGCTGCAGATCATGCGCGAGGAAGATACGCTGACCGGCCCCCTGCTGCGCCATTTCATGACGGCGAATGACGCCTGGTACTGCGAGCGGCCCTTGAGCCGCATCAAGGGGAACCTCTGGGGCCTTACCTATGATTTCTACGGCATCGTCGCGATCAACGAGGCCAAGCCGCTCTACCGCCTGATCGGCGTCGCGGCGCATGAAACCCTGCACCTGATGCAGAAAGCGCGCGGGCTTTCCGAGATCGAGCCTGCGGGCGATATCTACAGCCTGCAGTCGCGCTTCCTTGCCAACGAAGCAGCGGCGCATGCGCTGGAGGTTGCCTATGCATTCGAACTCGCGCAGGCAGGTGATACGCGCGCCTGGGAAGGACTGCAGACGCCCCTGATATATCCGGACGGCCACAGCACCTCCTCGCCTTACCTTGGCCTGCAGTCGGCCTTTTCAGGCGCCTATGCGGAGACCGTCAGGTCGGGCGCTTCGCATGCTCATGCGCTGGTTGCGGGCGGAAAGGCCGCCGTCACCGCCTTTGTCACGACGGAGCAGGAGAAGCTCGATATCTATAACGAGATTGTCCTGCAGGTTTACCTCTCGCGCATCGGCAGCGGGCTGACGGGCGCAGGAGAGACGACATGGACGCCGGAAAAAACGAAACTGGCCGGCAAATTGACGGAAAATTTCAGCCTCACGCAGGATTTTGTTTTGCCGGAGCCGGCGGCGCGTTTTGGCAAAAATGAGGAAATGCGCTGGGCCTTCGAAGCGGCAGAGCTATACCGCAAGAAGGTTTCCGGCGACACCGCCGCTTATACCGCGCTGCGCGAAAAAGCCGCCGCCGGCGGCAACCCCTACCTTGATATCGATATGGCGGCAGCGCTGGACCGCATGCCGGGCGCCGCCTTTGCCGCAAGCCCCGTGCGCACGGTTTCGGTCTTCAACCTGCTGTCGGGACGCGCGAAGCCGAAGCTCCCGAAACCGAAAACTCCGGGGGCAGGCGCATGAAGAAAAGACGCCGCTCCGGAATCCTGGCAGCCTTCATCGCAGCCGCGGGGCTTTGCGGCGCGCCCGCGCAGGCGGCGCCCGTTGCGCCTTATTCGCCGCAGCGGCTCGAACAGCTGATGGACAAGGTGAAAACGGCGGACAAAGCCTGCCCCGGCGGCTGCGGGCTTGAAGCGGCGATGAACCGTTACAACATACACCCCAGCCTTGTCACCTCGAAGCAGATGGATATCTTCGCCCCCGGCTATGGCGCCGCGATTGCCGGGCGGCAGCAGGGCAATAATATGTACCTGAACGGCGGCTACAACGACGCGAAGCTGATCGAAACCGTCGCGCATGAGGTGCGCCATGCCTGGCAGAAGCGCGAACTTGGCGCCGTCTCGGCGCAGCTCGACCCGCGCCGCGCCCTTATTCTCAATCGCTTTCGTGAAGCCGATGCCTTCGCCTTCGGCATCTACTTCACTTACCGCGTCGAGCAGGCGACGGGCAAGACGCTGGTCAAGGTCCCTGCCGACCCGCGGCGCTATAAGGACATGCATCCCTATTACCAGATCTACGCGATGTTCAAACTGAACATGGACAGCGGCATGCCGCTGAGCGCCTCGTACCGCTATCTTGTGCAGGATTGCTTCGAGCACGTGAACCGCGTCGATTACGACGGCGATCTTTTGCAGGAACTGGAGGAAAGGGCGAAGAAAATGACCCCCGGGCAGCAACACACCATGCCCGAGGCCACCTTCACCCAAATACTCCGGCGCATGGGGACTCCAGGCTTCGAGGGCGGTTACGGCGCCTTCGAGGCCTGGAGCGATGCGGACCTGCGCGACCTTCACAAAAGCGGCGGCATATCGGCCGACAATCTGGCGCGGCTGGTGAAGCTGGAGGCGGCGCCGCCGACATCAGCGCCTCCGGCCCCGCCGCAAGCGCCGGGACGTTAGCCGGCATCAGCCCGCGCCGGGGCCATGTTTCTTTAGAAAATTGTTCATCCACTTATCCGTCGGAATGTAATAGGCGCCGCCGAGGCCGTATTTGTCCATCTTCTCCTCGACGCCAGAGACCTCGAGCAGCCGGTTCCATTGCAGCCGCGAATAGCCGCAGGCGTAAAACTCTTCGATCAGGCTGTCGAGTTTCTTCAGCCTGCGGGCAGCGGACGCCTTCTGGCGGGGCGTAAATCCCCGGTCTTCGGGTTTCTTCATCTTGTTTTCATGCGCCCACTTCCCGGTCGTGCGGTTGAAGTGGTCGGCCAGCCGGTGCATTTTGCCGGCAAAATATTTGCGATCTTCGGGTGTCATTCTCATGGCGTTTCTCCTGATGTCGTTCGTTGCATAAAGGGTTATGGTTTCGGATAGCCCGGCCCGGCCGAACGCAGACGCTTGCTTCCGGCAGGCCTTGCATCCCAGAAACCCGCGGCTTCCATCTCGACCGTCACCCTGTAAAACAGCAGGAGTTGCCCGGGGCCGCTTGCATACAGCCAGCCGGGCAATCCTGCCGCCGCTGCCGTCCAGGTTTTTGTCAGCGGATGCGCGTCGTCTCCCTTGAACTTGTGCAGGTTCAGGTAGACTTGGGAATCGGCCATCAGATGCTTTACCTGCTCTTTGTCTTCGGTACTGATGTCGCTGATGCGGGTTCCGTATTGGGACCGGCGGATCAGGTCCCTGTCCACAACCGTCATCTTCTTCCATTCATTCGCCAGGGTTGCTTCCAGCCCGTCAACGAGCATCGCCGCGAGCGGCGCCGGCAGGGCGTTGAGGCCGTCAAATATCTTGTCCACTTCCACAGGCGACCGCGCGGCGCGTATCGCCGTCTGAAACGCCTCAGCCTCATCCTGCGCGTCATAGATCTTTGCCGGGGATACAAAGTAGATCCTCATGGGCTTGATTTTATCCGGCCCATGGAGCTCCTCCGTCCGGCGGGCCAGCGCATCAGCCCGTTCCGCCAGCACCATCGAGGATGGGGCGGTGACCTCTATGCCGTCCCTGCTCAGGGCGACAAAGGAATTGGAATACTGCACCTGCATATATCCGAAGTTCTTGTCGAGCCAGGCAGAGGTTTCCTGCTTCAGCAGTTGTCTCTCGTTATCGTCGTTCATTTTGTTTCTCCGGTCAGGGTTTGGGCGCGGCGGCTTTGATGACGGCGGCAATAGCGGCCATCCTGTATTTTTCAAACAGGCTTGTGTGCAAAAGGAGTGCCCGCATGTGCGGGGCTTCGGTCAGCCTTGCGCGACAGCAGGGCCGGAAGAAAGGGGAGGCGCGCCTGCATAGATCAGGCCCGAGGGCAAAGGCCATACCCTGCCGGCGTACTGGTTAGTGAAATTCTGCGTGAAGATGATGTCAGCCATGCAAAACCTGCCTTTACTCAAGTCCTAAAAGATTGCACAGGCAACCCATGGACAACGACGCTCTTTGCAGGTCGTGCAGATAAAAACGGGGCGAGAAGAGCATCGTCAGTAAAAACCGCCCGTTATGAGCTTATGTGCACTCGGCTTACGTCATTAACATAATGTGGAATCACATTCCTGTCAAACGCCTTTCATTGTCGCACAGCCCCGGAAGAGGGAGGACCGGACAACTAAGTACCTATAATGACGGTATAAATAGAAACTCTCAGGCCATTTCGACAAAGCCTTGCAGCGAACCGCCACCCCGCGCTCTTTGAAGCGGGATGGCGCTCAATAATTTCTTTCGCCTACGTCGGCTTCGACGGCTTCTTGGGCGTCACGGGCACCAGCGGGTGCTCCAGCTTGATGCGGGCCATCATGGCGGTCTGGATGCCGTCCTTGTTGTATTTGCCGGCTTCCGCGGCGGTTTCGCGCAGCGTCTGGATGGCTTCTTCGTTTGTCGTGTCATCGGACTTCAGGTCTTCGCCGCTGGCGAGCTTGAAGGTCTTGGTCGGCGCGTCCCAATAGTCGCCGGTCGCGGCCTTGTAGGAGCCGTCCTTATACGTATAGCCCTGCCAGTTGTCGACGATGCCGCCTTCCTTGTCGGTATAGGTGCCGGCCTTCGGGTCGTAATAGCCGCCCTCGTTGTCTTTATAGCCGCCGTTCTTGTCGAGATATTTTTTAAGCCGCGCTTCTTCCTTGTCCTGCGCGGCGGGAACCGCCTTGATGACCGGCGTGACCTGCTGCGTCTGCGCAGGCGGCTGCACCGGCGCGGTCGTCTGCGCCGAGGCGAAGGTCGCGCCGGTACCCATCAGAAATACAAGCGCCGCTACTCTCAGCTTCCTGTTTTTCCAGTTGAACGACATGTGGCTTTGGCTCCTTTTTGCTGTAACCAATCATCCGGTGGATTCGCGAAATAGTATAGTAACTAATTATTAAGAATTCGTGACCGGCTGGTAAATCTGCCCGGTTAGAGCCGCAAATCCACCCACCTCCCACTACAGGCCTTATAATTATCGGATTATGTTAAATTCAGACCCTCCGATGCCCTTGTCCGATGTTATGCCCTTCTCATGGCGCTTTGTTATGCGCGCAGTATGCGCTCCGGAAGCCCTTCTTTGGCGCTCCATGTACGCTGAAAACCCGCCGTTTACAGGGTTCTTTGGCGCTTCAAAGGCTCTCTACAGGCCCTCCAAAACGCCCGAAGGCGCCTCCGCGCTGGTGCGGGGACGCCCGTCGGGGGCTCTTCTGTTAGGCTGTCAGCGCTTGGCTACTCTTTCGTTGGCTGGCCGGAATGCGCCTCCGACTTCGCAAGGCGGACGAGGTTCACGAACTCGGTGCGGTAGCCGAACTCATCCTTGCCGCGAGCGTTATTGGCCATCTCGATGACCTGATCCCAGGTGAGAGAGCCCGTGTACTTGTTCTCCCGCAGCAACTGGCCGAAGCCTGCGACGGCCGCCGCAAAGCGGATGTCGTCGGGGAGTGCGTCGAACTTCTGCTCGTCCGCGCTGGTGATGGGGCGCGTCATGAGCTTGCTCACGGTCCCGTCCGGCTGCTTGTAGCGGATTTTGAGGAAGGCAAGTTCGTTCGAGAAGGTGGATTTGTCTTCTTCGTTCACGGCAGCCGCTTTCTCTTTCGCGCCGTAGCGAAGATTATCAACCGATGCCGTTGCGCCGACCGGCGTGACTTCGTAGATCGCCGTCACCGCGTGGCCGGAGCCGATTTCGCCTGCGTCGATCTTGTCGTTGTTGAAGTCTTCGCGGTTGAGGTGGCGGGTTTCATAGCCAATCAGGCGATATTCCTGCACCAGCGCCGGGTTGAATTCGACCTGGATCTTCACGTCTTTCGCAATCGTGAAGAGCGTGGAGCCCGCTTCCTCGACCAGTACCTTGCGCGCCTCGTTCAGGTTGTCGATATAGGCCGCGTTGCCGTTGCCGTTCTGCGCCAGCGTCTGCATGGTGTTGTCGTGATAGTTGCCCATGCCGACGCCAACCGTCGAGAGGAAAATACCGGCATTGCGTTTTTTCTCGATGAAGGATTTCAGTTCGTCCTGGTTCGAGATGCCGACGTTAAAATCGCCGTCCGTCGCAAGGATGACGCGGTTGTTGCCGTCCTTGATGCGTGCTTTCTCGGCAAGTTCATAGGCCGTGCGGATGCCGTCGGCGCCGGCGGTCGAGCCTCCCGCTTGCAGGCTGTTCAGCACAGCGATGATTTTTGACTTCTCGCTCGCTTTCGTGGGCTCCAGCGCGATGCCGGCGTTGCCGGCATAAGTGACGATGCCGACGGTGTCTTCCGGATGGATGCTGTCGAGCATCAGCTTGAAAGAGGCGATCAGCAGCGGCAGCCTGTCCTGCGGATTCATCGAACCCGAAGTGTCGATCAGGAAAATAAGGTTCGACCGCGGCTTGTTCTCGAGATCATAGCCCTTGATGCCGATATGCATCAGCTTGTGATCGGCCGACCAAGGGCAGTTATAGACCGCCACGGTGGGCTTGAACGGATCTTCATTTTTCGCCGGCAGCGCGTAGCTGTAGGGGAAGTAATTGATAAGCTCTTCCAGCCGCACCGCGCCCTTGGGCGGCAACTGGCCGGCGTTGATCATGCGGCGGATCAGGCTGTAAGACGACGTATCGACGTCGATCGAGAAGGTCGACACCGGTTCCGCCGAAACGGATTTTACGCCGGTGTCTTCGTAATTCGGATATTCGTCGCGGCCTTCGTCCTGGTAATAGGGATTTGCGCGGTAATCGCTGACGATCGGCTTCTTTTCGATGACGATGACAGGTTCCGGCTGCGGCGCGGGCACGGCGACCATGCGGTCCATTTGCAGCCTGCCCTCGACAGAAGCGCCGCCGCCGATTGCCTTCTGCATCGGCATGGGAACTGAACTGCTTGGCTGCACTGGCATGACGGAAGGCGCGCGCACAGCTTCCGCTTCCCGGACGACATTGGACATTGCATCCGCCATGTCCTTTTCCTTGTCATCCATGCGGCTGCGGGAGAGGCTCTCTTCGCTGTTCTTGGGCGCCAGCTTTCGCCCCGCCCCTGCCGACATGTCCGCGGGCGCCGGGCTGCCCATTTGCGCTTGCTGGCCACCCGACCGCGAGTACAACTCCGGCTGCTGCTCCTGCTCCATCTTGACGCGCTTCGCTTCCGTCTTCGCGCGCCATTCTGCAAGGGCATCTCCCTGCGGAATATTGCTCGGCCCGGCAGGCACAGCCAGCACCTGGCCTTTTTCAGGCGCTATAGGCGCGGGCAGCGCCGAGTTACTATGCGTGGCCAAAGTCTGGTTCTCGGCTGGCGCGATGGGCGTGGGGACAAAAGATTTCCCCGATTGCGCGGCGCTCTGCGCCTGCTTCTTGTTCTGCTCCATCACTTTTTTCGTGTATTCAGGATCGTTGACTTCCTGCCCGACAACCTGTCTCACGCCGGACGTATCGCCCGCCACGCTGCTCCTGTTCCCCTCGCCGACGATCGACATCTGGTGATAAATAAACGGGACGCCGAGGACTGCGACGAGGGCGCAGAGCGCGACGGCGCTGCCCATGCTGGATGCGACCGAACGGTTTCTCATGAGGAATCTCCTGACATAGTTTGTTGAACCTATGTCAGTTTGACGCTCCTCCGCGTTCTGTCCTTGGATGGCATCAGAAAGATTTTTGTCGAAAACGGCAAAAGCCACCGTAACCGCCTGATTTTTCGCGTTTTCAGACGGGGTGGGCGCCTTGATGGCGGAGAGCACTTTCTTCAGCTCATTCTCATCCATGCTTCACCTTTTTCTTCTTCTCGATCTCCAGGCTTTCGGCGATTTTCTTGCGCGCCTCGTGGATACGCCACGAAATGGTGCCCTCTTCGACATCCAATATGTCGGAGGCCTCCTTGTGCGTCATGCCCTGCCAGCAGACCAGTATTACTGTCTCTTTCAACTGTTCGGGCAGTTCCGCAATCGCCTTCAGCGTGTCTTTATGCGCCAGTTTCTGTTCGGGATTCAGTTCTTCCGATATAAACACCGCATCCTCGAACAGCGGCAGCTCGCGCGTGTGGCGCAGGTTTTTCGCCTTGTAATAGTCCTTCGCGGCATTGATGACCAGCCGGTACAGCCAGGTCGTGAAGGCGGATTCGAACATGAAGCTGTGGATGTTCTGCGCCAGTTTGATGGAGGCTTCCTGCGCGATATCCTCCGCGTCCTCCCTCACCCCGCACCACTGCCATGCAACCTTGAACATGAGCCCGTAATGCCTTTCCATGAGCGCAGCAAAAGCATCGCGGTTTCCCGCCTGAGACTCCGAGACCAGCTCATCGTCGTCGCGCTGCACCATATTTCGCCTTTATTCACACCTGTTTGACGAAGGAAAGGGACATACTCTTGGTAGAATTATTTGCAAGATTAATCAAGGGGTTAAATTACGCTGTCATCCCGGACAAGTGAGACTGAAAGGCGAACGCCGATCCGGGACCCAGCATTCACTCGCGCCGCAAGGCGCTCATTAAAGACAGGCCGCTGCGCGGTCTGGATTCACTCCTGGGTCCCGGGTCAGGCGCTCGCGTTGCTCGCTGGCCCGGGATGACATCAGTTGTGAAAATCCACAATCCCCATCGCCTTGAAGCTGACATGGCCGTTTTTACCGATGATAATATGGTCATGGACGGCAAGGTCGAGGGCCTTGGCGGCCTTGATGATTTCCCGCGTCATCGAAATATCGCCCTGCGAGGGCGTCGGGTCCCCGCTGGGGTGGTTATGGACGAGGATAAGCGCGGTTGCGCCCAGTTCGAGGGCACGGCCGACGACTTCGCGCGGGTAAACCGGCACATGATCGACAGTGCCGACCTGCTTTACTTCGTCTGCGATCAGCTTGTTCTTGCGGTCGAGGAACATCACGCGGAATTGCTCGCGCTTGTCATGCGCCATGGCGACGGTGCAGTAGTCGATCAGCTTCTGCCATGAACTGAGCACCGGCTTTTGCTCGATGTCGTTATAGAGCATGCGCAGCGTGATCGCATGGATGCCCTTCAGCATCACGGCGGAATTTTCGGAGAGTCCCTTCATGCGCTTGAGATCCTCGAGGCTGGCGCCCATCACACCCGCGAGGTTGCCGAAGCGGGTCAGCAGCTGTTTGGCCAGCGGCTTGACGTCCTTGCGCGGGATGGCGGCGAAGAGCAGCATTTCGAGCAACTCGTAATCCTGGAACGCGCCGGGGCCGGATTTCACGAAGCGCTGGCGCAACCGATCGCGGTGGCCGTCGTGCTGCGATGGCGCTTCATCCGCCTCTTTCAACTGCTTCTCAGCCATAGGGCGGTTTCGCATAGCCTTTGGGGGAGAGCGTGAAAATCTCGTAGCCGGTTTCCGTCACGCCGATGGTGTGCTCGAACTGCGCGGAAAGCGACTTGTCTTTCGTCACTGCCGTCCAGCCATCGCTCAAAATCTTTGTCTGCCAGCCGCCGGCATTCACCATCGGTTCGATGGTGAAGAACATGCCCTGCTTCAGCGTCGGGCCGGTGCCGGCCTTGCCGTAGTGCAGCACGGAGGGCGGCATGTGGAAGATTTTTCCGATGCCGTGGCCGCAGAAATCGCGCACGACCGAAAATCGCCGGCCTTCAGCGAAACTCTGGATCGCATGGCCGATATCGCCCAGATGCACCCCCGGCTTCACCAGCGTGATGCCGCGCATCATGGCCTCGTAGGTTGCATCGACCAGCAGCTTTGCCTTGGTCGGGATTTTCTCGCCCGCGTAATACATACGGCTGGTATCGCCATGCCAGCCGTCGAGAATGACGGTCACGTCGATATTGACGATGTCGCCCTCTTCCAGCCGCTTCTCGCTCGGGATGCCGTGGCAGACGACATGGTTGATGGAGGTGCAGATGGACTTCGGAAAACCTTTGTAATTGAGCGGCGCCGGGATGGCTTTGTGATCGATAATGAAATCATGGCAGAGCTTGTCGAGCTGCTCCGTCGCGACGCCGGGCTTCACATGCTCGGTAATGAAATCCAGCGTTTCAGCAGCCAGCTTTCCGGCCCTGCGCATCGCGGCGAAATCTTCGGGCTTGTGGATGATGAACTCACCCTCGTCGCCGTAATAATCTTCGGTATATGACAAATCCTGCTGCGTAACCACTGTCCTGCTCCTGAAAAGGTAAAATGGCCGTTTGCTGCGCTAAAAACAAGGGAAAACTCATCCTGTCATTCCCGCGAAAGCGGGAATCCCGTTCGGCGAGAGCTGTTGTTATTCAACGGGATCCCCGCTTTCGCGGGGATGACGGGGAGTGGCAGCCGTGGTATTGAAACCTTAAGGAGCTTCCATGACCATCACTTCCGCCATCCTTGTCGTCGGCAACGAAATCCTCTCGGGCTCCACGCAGGACGCCAATATCGCCTTTATCGCCAAGCGACTGGCCGCGCGCGGCATCCAGCTGTCGGAGGTGCGCATCGTGCGCGACGACGAGGCGCAGATCATCGGCGCGCTGAACGAACTCAGGGCGAAATACCGCTATGTCTTCACCACGGGCGGCATCGGCCCGACGCATGACGACATCACCGCCGAATGCATCGCCAAGGCCTTTTGCGTGCCGCATGTCGTGAACGCGGAAGCGAAGCAGCGGCTGGAGGAATATTACGCGACGCGCGGCGTAAGCCTGAACGAGGCGCGGCTGCGCATGGCGACGATACCGGAAGGCGCGAAACTTATCGACAACCCGGTGACTATCGCGCCGGGATTCAACATCGGCAATGTCTTCGTGATGGCGGGCGTGCCCAAGATCATGCAGGGCATGTTCGACCATGTCGATACATTGATCGAGGGCGGCAAGCCCGTATTATCGAAGGCCCTGCGCTGCAACCTGCGGGAAGGCGACATCGCGGCGGAACTGGGCGCGATACAGAAAGAATTCCCCGAAGTCGATATCGGCAGCTATCCGCATATGTTCCAGACGCCGAGCCTGTCGCTAGTGCTGCGCTCCGCCGACGAAGAACATCTTGAGGCCGCCGCCGGTAAAGTCGCCGCCATGATCCACGCGCATGGCGAGGAGCCGCAGTAAACGCGCCTTGTTTCCTTAATGTCCGTCGCGCAAGAACCGGCGCGCTTTTAGGGGCTTTAACAAATCCCGTGACCGGCTAAAATGCTGTGGTATTCACAAAAAGCGGCAGGAAGAATGGCAACGGCAAAACTTGCGGCGACCGCCCGGATGCTGGGGTTATTTTTCTCCCGGCAGGAAAGATGCGCGCCGCAGAAAATCTACGACATTCTTTCGACGCACAATAACCTTGCCGAAAACAGCCTGTACCTGAACCTGGGTTACTGGGAAAACGCCAGCACCTATGACGGCGCATGCCAGGCGTTAGCGGATATACTCGGGCGGCATGCGGGCATCGGCGCCGGGGATCATATCCTCGATGCCGGCTGCGGCTTCGGCGACCAGGACGACTACTGGCTGCGCCGTTTTGGCCCAGCACATGTGACGGCCATCAACATCACCTCCAGCCAGCTCTCCGTCGCGCGCGCGCGTTTTCCGGACCCGCGCCTTGAATTCACGACGGCGGATGCGACGGCGCTGCCCTTCGGGCAGAGCTCTTTCGACAAAGTCATCGCGCTGGAATCCGCTTTCCATTTCGAGCCGCGCGAGGCGTTTTTCGGCGAAGCGATGCGCGTGCTGAAGCCGGGCGGCGTGCTGGCGCTGGCGGATATCGTTGTCGCCCGCCCGCCCCAGACCGCCTTCGCGCGACATGTCGCCAAAATCGGCCGCGCCCTGTGGCAGACGCCGGAATGCAATGTCTACGGGGAAGAGGTGTACCTTGCGAAGCTGAAAGCAGCCGGATTTGGCGAGATAAAGATAACCCCCATCACCCCGTTCGTCTTCGCCCCCTTCAAGGCCTTTGCGCAGCGCCGCGTCATGGACGCCGAAATCCGCCGCCGCGTCCACCCATTCTTGCGCCATGTCTGGGCCGCTTCGCATGGCGGCTTCGATAACATGGAATACCTCATCATCACCGCAGTCAAAACATGAGCCCTCTGGAACCCCTCACCCTTCTCGCCATTTTTTCCCTCTGCTATGCCCTATGCTGGGGGTTGACGGCCCGGGTGCGCGGGCTTGGCGTATCGGTGACGATTGTCGAACTCACCATCGGCTTTATCCTCGGCAACTGGTTCCTGCCGCTGGAAGCCGCGAAGGCCATCGGCGGCATTTCCGAGATCGGCGCGCTGGCGTTGTTTTTCCTCGTCGGCCTGCATGCCGATTTGCGGGAAATCAAGATGTTCCGGCGCGATATCCTGTCGGTCACCGGCATCGGCGCCGCGGCCGCCCTGTCAGCCGTGCTGGCTATTTACGACCCCCTCGGCCTCACGCGGCCGGAAGCGCTGTTCGCGGCGGCGACCGTGATGGCGACCGGCGTGGGCGTCGTCATGCGCGTTTTGCAGGAATACGGCCATGCAACGACGCGAACCGGCCGGCTGCTGCTTGCCTGTTCCGCCGTGGAGGACTTCCCGGCCATTCTGCTGCTGTGCGCCGCTCCGCTCATCGCCAGCGACGCGGGCCTGACGCTGAGGGCGGGGGGTGCGCTGCTCGTGAAGACCGGCCTTGCCATTTCATGCGTTGTCGCCGCACGATATTTCCTTGCCTCAAAAAAGATTCCCCCTATTCCCGCGGCGCTCCTTCTGCCGGCCATCATTATTGCGGCCTGGGGCACAAGCGCCCTGGGCTTCACCTCCCTGCTCGGCGCATTCCTGATTGGCGTACTGTGCGGGAAGGACAAGGAACAGGGCTATGAAGCTTATTTAAAGCCCGTCATGGATTTCTTTATCCCCATATTCTTCATCATGGTCGGCATGCGGATCAAGGCCGAAACCCTGCTGGCGCCGCAGAGCTGGATGCTCGCGTCCGTCCTCATCTCCGTTGCCTTTGCCAGCAAACTTTTGTGCTTTTCAGGCATTCAGGAGCGGACGAGGGCGGCGGGCATCGACCCATGGACCGTCACACTGGGCATGCTGCCGCGCGGCCTGCCGGGGCTCGTCTTCGCGACCGTGGCGCTGAATTCGGGCCTCATTCGCGATGTCGTGTTCTCGGCGCTCGTCATCATGGTGACGGTCACGAATACGGTTGGACTTACGCTGCTTTCCTCGCGCCTGCGGGGACAGCCTGATTCAGGGCGTAAGGCGTCTGCTGTTCCAGATGGTGAATGAAAGCCAGGACAGCGCGGTCCGCCGCGATGGGCGTTTTCAGGTTGAAGCGGATGGTCTGGAATATGCGCGTGTCGCCCACCGCGAAGTAATAGCCTGCGATCTTCGTCAATGACAAAACGACCCGGTTGAACAGCCAGCCGAAGAGGCCTTTGCGCCTTCGCGTGAAGACGACCGTGCGCCCCTCCGTCCTGCCGTCCGGCGTCAGGCGCAGCGCGAACATCAGGTAGAGGTGCAGGAAATCGGGACCGAGCGTGACGGTGCCCGCGCTGCCGAACCAGTAGCTGAGGTTATAGGTCAGCGCATGTTTGTAGAAACGCGCGATACAGCGGCCGATAAACCTCTCCCGCGGCACGGTGCCGGTATTGTGGAACTCGATATTGCGCGCATCCCGCGGCTGCGGCTGCATGGAAAGGATAGATCCCGGCAGGCGGTGCACCGTGTGGAAATGCTGCTCGTCGATCGCGTTCACCATCACTACATTCGGGTGGCAATGCTTGATAAAGCGATTGCCAAGGGAATATTCATAGTCCGCTCCAGCAAGCTCCGGCGCTTCCGGCGCAGTGCAGACCGGAGCTTCGCTGCCGAGCCATATCCAGATCAGCCCGTTGCGCTCTTCCAGCACCCAAGCCCTGGTCTGTACGCGCTTTTGCAGCTTGTTCGCCAAGCAGGGAATATCGGTGCACTGGCCCGCGGCGTCGAACCGCCAGTTGTGGAAGAAGCAGCGCAGCTGGTTGCCCTCCACGCGCCCCTCCGCCAGATGCGCGCCCATATGGGGGCAATAGGCATCCAGCGCTGCGACCTTTCCATCTTTTCCGCGGAAGACGGCCAGCTCATGCCCCAGAATATTGACGGCTCTCACCTGCCCGCGTTTCAGTTCTTTCGCGGCCAGCAGCCAGTACCAGCCCTCGGCGACCACATCTGTCCTGTTGAAAATGCTGTAACTCATGCGGCGCGCTTCATTCCCTCCATGAACCAGGCGCGCGCGAAGCGCGTGAGGTTTTCGGGCGTCAGCTCGCACAGGCACAAGAGCTCATCGCCCTGCGCATAGCCCGGGTTGCGAGCAAGGAAATACTGCACATCGCCGCGCGCCATGTCTTTGGGCGGCACGGGTGCAAGATCTTCCTTCAGAAAGCTCCGTTGCCCCTGAAAACGCACGAGGCCGCTGTCCGGGTCATAAGAGTCGCCGAAGCGCGACTTCGCCAAGTGATGCATCAGGCGCTGCCGCTCGGGCGGCGTTTCCGCGTCGTGGCGCGGATAATATTCATTGCTGAACAGCGACAGGTAGCGGTAAGTGCGGTGGCCTTTCACGATCAGCAGCCAGTAGAGAGGAATGCCGGGCGCATCCGCCTTGATGCTTCCAACAAGGCGCAGCCATGTCGCCGCGAACTCGTTTTTTCCCCAGTAGGCCCTGTCGATGATCGTATCGCCGGAATAAATCACTTTCACCGGTTTTCCGCGATACCGCTCGCTATATACGGCCAGCGTCGAAAAGCCACGGATATCCGCCAGCGGGTCCGTCAGCAGGATAGAGTAGTCCTTGGCGTCGAGGTCCTTGTTGAAGATGGGCGCGGCGGCGCCGCCGTAATTGTCGCGGTAGAGCTCGAACATGCATTGCCTGTCCGCGGCGGAGAGGCTGGAAATACGGCGCACGCAGGCGTCAAGCATGGTCATGGGAACTCACTTTCAAATGCCTGACAAGTATCTGGCAGGCCAGCGCCAGCACAAGTCCGCCCGCGATATCGAGCACGACGTGCTGCTTTGTCGCGAGCGCGGAGAAGATAATCATCGCGGCCCAAAGCGGCGCCACGGCCGCCCAGAGCCCGCCGGCGCGCACCAGCGCCGCCGCCGCAATCGCCGCCAGCGCCGCATGCAGCGACGGGAAGCAGTTGCCGGGCACATCGAAGGTATAGAGCAGCCTCCACGCCGGCCCCTCCACCGCCATGCGCGGCAGCTCGGTCGGGAAGATGATGAAAACAGCTGCTGCAATCGCGCTGGCCAGCAGCATGGCGTAAAACGCCTGTGTGCGCGTGGCATTGTCCGGCGCATGCCAGATGGCGCAGAACAGGAGCCCAAACTGCGAAAGATAGGCCCAAACCGACCAGGGCAGGAAGGGAATCATATCGTCCAGCCACAGGATCGGGACGGCATGAGGCGTCTGCCATGCCAGCAGCGGCGCGCCGAGATACAGAAGGCAGAACAGCAGATACCCGCCCGTCATCATTGCGGGGCGGTTTTCGACGGCTACCTGCGGAAATTTATTCTGCGCCAAGGTGTTTCTCCACGCGCAATTGCTCCTGTCCGTAGCGTCCCGCCAGCACTGCAAAAAACATCCGGTGCAGGCTGAAAAGCGCACGCCACGAAAAGACTGTATCGCGCGGGTCGACCGGCGACGGCTCGAACAGCCAGTGCCCCATCAGCCCCGTCGCCTGCGACAGCGGCCAGAGCAGCAAGATGCGCCAGTCCTGCAGGCCAGCCGCGAGGACCGGAATGGCATACATCAGCACGAACGCAACACAATGCAGGGCGACGTTGTGCGGATGCCGGTGCTTGAGGAGGAAAATATCCCAGTAGCTCTCCAGATGGGGTAGCGACAGCCTGTCGGAAACGCGGTTGCGATGCCGGGCAAGCGCTTCCTGCATGGAGCGGGCCGGATTCAGTTGCGGCAACGCGACGCCGAGCTGCTGCGTTCCGAGCACCGGAAGCGGCTCGCCGTTTCTGACAACCATCGTCCCGCGCACCAAGACATGGCGCACCGCCCGATCCGGATCGCGATTGACCATGCGCGTGCTGCCCTCAAGGGCCGGATCGGGGATGCTGACGGGGGCCGGAGCCGACCGGCGCAGGGCTTCGGGGTCGAGCAGGACGATATCCGCCCTCGCCCCCGTCCTGATGCGCCCGGCGTCGAGATTGAACCATGCCGCGGGCTCGAACGTGACGCGGGAGATTGCCTTTTCCGGCGGCAGAAAGCCTTTCGCAACCGACTGCCGCAGGACAGAAACCGCGCTGTCGAAATAGGCAAGATTCCTGCCGTGCGCGCCTGCGTCGCTGAACCCCGGCAGGATATGCGGGTGCCGCATAAGCCGGTGGCGGACATCTTCCCGCATGTTAGCGCTGGTGGCGACCCATCGCAGCGCCTCGTCATGCTGCTCAAGCAGGTCCATGAAGTATTGTACAGGCTCCGCGCCCGCTTCAACGGCTGCCTGTCCAACGGTTTTTCCCGCAAGCTTTTCGTCCGGCGCAGAGACGATCGTCATACGGTCAAGATCGCGGTGGAACGTGCGCGTCCATCCCGACATCCAGCTGCGCGCGAATTCCTTCCGGAAGGCCGGATCCCGCCATAACGCGCGCCGTTCTTCCCTTGTCGTGCAGCTATTCAGCCGGGCCCCCGCGGAAAACTCCTCAAAGAGTGGCGTCAGATGGCCGTCCCCGTAGATGGTGAAGGGCTCCGCAAGAGTCTGGAAGCGGATATTGCATCCGAGAAGGCGATTGCAAACGAAAAGCGTCGTTGGAAACACGCGCCACAGCCAGGGCACGCGGTCCATATCCAGCGCGGAGAGCACGGTCAGCCGCAAGGGGGCGCGCCAGAGTCCAGGCGCGAGACGCAGGATGTTGATAAAGGACCACGCATTTTCCGGGTTGGGCGTCACCTGGAAGACCGCATCGCGCCGGCGACAGACGTCGGCGAGCATGGCGTATTCGGCATAATCCGCGTGGTGCGAGGGCAAGGCGCGCCCCGCATAAACGCCGCTGACTTTGTGCCAATGGACCATATCCACCGATATGCCAATGCATCCTGCATCCAGCGCCTCTTCCGCAAGCCTGCGCATCTCTTCGATTTCGCCACCGGTTGCATGCCCCTTGAGGCTGCGCTCCAGCCCCATGATCTTGACGCGCAGGGCGCTGTGGCCAAGCATGCAGGCGACATTCGCGCCGAGCGGGAGGCCGCGAAAATGCTCGATATAGGCCTTTGGCGACTGCCATACCGGAGCTTTCCTCAGCCAGCCCGCAATCAGTTCAGGCGGAAGGGTTTCGACGCGCGAAAAGATATGCGCAATGTCATCCGGCTGCCCGCAAACAACCGACAGGCTGCAGTTCCCCATGACCACCGTCGTGACGCCATGACGCACGGATTCCGGCAGACCCGGGGAGACCTCCACCTCGAGGTCATAATGGGTATGGATGTCCACAAATCCGGGCGTGACCCAGAGGCCGACGGCGTCTACGACGTTATCCGCCTGCGCATCAAGATGCGGCACCAGCGCTGCGACACGACCATCCCTGATGCCGATATCCGCGGTGATGCCGGGGTTCAGCCCGTCAAAAACGCGTCCCTGCCGGATGATCGTGTCATAGCGCATACTGCTCACAAATTATCAGGCCGTTTTCTTGCGTCCCAGGAAGCCAAGAAGCAGGGATCCCAGCGCAAAGCCGACAAGCCCCGGAAGCATGATGTTTCCACCGGCAGCCTTCTGCGCGGCGCTGAGGACCGGATTGTCGAGGACATTCGCGGAAAAATGGATTTGCGCGATTTTCCAGTTCCCGTCCTCCTTGTCGACGACGGCGGTCCAGCGCGTCGTCATATCGCGCACATCGCCGTCGCGGAATGTATAAGTCTCCTTCGACGTGCCGTCGACGATGCCGACGTTGTCGCTCAGGAATTCAGTCTGGGCCTCGGCTGTAGGCTCCACTTTCAGGCCTTTGAGCAGGGAGGTGGGGCCATTGAACATCTTGTCCCAATAGGCCTTGAATTCATCAAGGCTTTTGAATCTCTGGTTATCGACCGTCACAACGGTGAGGTTTTTGCTGGACAGCACCGGCTTCAGCTTGTCGAAATCTGCGCTGCTCAATGCCTCGCTGGAGGTCTTGAGAATGCCGCGCAGCGCCTCGTGGTCGGCGTCGCGTTCCCCGGCATAGGCAGGGGCGCTAAGGATGAAAGCAAGCAGTGCCAGAACAAGTACCTGACGCATGGAAAAACTCCTCTGAAAAATGATATGCCGACTACCATACCTGAAGCCCATGCACTTGCAACAAGCACTTTATTCGGCGTGAAAATAAAGTATAGTCTTTGGCATGATCCTGTGGTCCCTGTTGCCCCTGTCGGCCTTCTGGCTGCTGTTCCTGCTTGAGCGCAGGCAGCGGACGGCGCGCGCCGGCGCTGCTTACGCCGCCGGGGACTGGATTATGAACCTTTCAGGCTTTTTCATGCAGGGGGTTGCGGTGCCGCTGTCCGGCTACTGGCTGGCGACGCAATTTTTTCCGGAATTTTGGCCTTCGGCGCGCGGGATTTTGCCGCTGGGCGTCATGGGCGCGTTTTTGTTGAATATCGTCGGCGTTGATTTTTTATATTACCTGCAGCATCGTGGATTTCATAAAATTCCCTGCCTCTGGAAGCTGCATGCACCGCATCACTACTCCCCTACCGTCAACATATGGGCGACGTCGCGTAACGCGCTGGTGACGCATTTCCTGTTCGTTTACACGCTTATCAATCCCGTGCTCGGGTATTTTTGCGACCGGCCCGACGCCTTCTTCGCGGGCGCGATGCTGACGGCGGCTTTGGATTTGCTGCGCCATTCCAGCCTGAATCTTGACATTCCGGCACTGAAGGGCATTGTCGTCATGCCGCGCGACCATCACCGGCATCATGACGGCGAAAAGCATGATGCGAACTATGGTGCAAATTTCATAATCTGGGACAGGCTGTTCGGCACGGCAGACATGAATGAAGACTACCCCCGGGCCTATGCCGCGCCGGGCGCGCCGCCGGTAGCGGTGCAGCTGCTGAGCCCCTGGAGGATCTCCGATGCATAAACAGCTTGCCCAGCGCCAGCGCCTCTCGCTTCTCGACGACGCCGCGACGTACAAGAAACTGGAGTTCAACAAAAAGCGCAATCTCGAGCAGGACCATTCCGCGATGATGGATGAGGCGACTGCGCGCTTTAAATTCGAAGACTGCAAAAACGAATACTGGAACCCCGAAGAATTTTCGCTGCTGCACGGCACGCCGCTCTGGTATGGCGCGTCGCCCTCGCAGCGGATCATCCTGAACCAGCTTTACTGGGTCGCCTATTACGCGCAGATCGTTTCCGCCGAAATCGCCACCATCTACCTCAACCAGGTGTCGGCGGCGGGGCTTTACGCGCATGAGGATTTCCGCATCGTCTGCGACTCGCTCGACCTCGAAACCAAGCAGGAGCGCGCGCATATCCACGCCTTCAAGACCATCGGCGAAGACGTGGAATGGCGGCTGTTCGGCGAGCGGCTGTTCACTTACCCCATGCGCAGCCTGTACGAGCAAACGATGGTTTTCGCCGACAGCAATCATGCCAAGGATTACTGGCGCAAGCTGCAGATCAAGGCCTTCACGCTGCTTTCTTCCAGCAACGCCTTCCTCGCCAGCCAGTACCTGCTGATAAGGGGCCTGCGCACGCTGAACGGCAAGATGATCCAGCACCAGCTGTCGCTCTACTACAGCAACCACCCGGACAAGGAGCGCGCGCCGATTCCTTCCGCCATCAGTTACTACCATTTCATGGACGAAAGCTTTCATTTCAATACGTCCAAGATTATCGGTCATGATATCCCACGCAGTCTCGACCCGCCGACGGCCTTCGAGAAATGGATCGTTAACAGGGGCGTTACGGGCTGCCAGCGCGACCATTATCACTTCTCCGCCACACTGCGCGGCATCTTCTGGTACGAGCCGGCTCTGTTCCCCGTGTTGAAGAAAATGCTGATGTCGCCGCATTTTGGCTTCAACGCGAAAGACGCGCAGGAGATGCTGAAGCGCTGCTTTACACAGGAGAATGACGGTATACACGCCGCCCATGCCATGCACCGCACGGCGAATGAGTCATATAAATCCTATGTCGAGTCCATAACTTACCTCGACGCGCGCAACCGCGACATGGCGGTCATGGGCGGCAATTCCATCGCCGCTTATCTTGAGCGCAACGCGCGGGCGCTGGAAAAGGAGGCTGCATGAAAACCTGCGTGATTTCATTTCCCGACACCCCGCACGCCCCGGCAACGCTGCCCGAAGGAGCCAATCTTTCAGAAACGCTCACCGTCATGAATTCTCCCATGCTGTTCGGCTGCCGCGCCGGCATCTGCGGCACCTGCCTTATCCAGGTGGAAGACGGTTATGAACGCCTCGTCCCGCCCACGGCGGAGGAACAGGAGGCGCTGGAAGTTTACGCGCCGGGCAATCCAAAAGCGCGCCTCGGCTGCCAGATGCGGCTCACCGTCGACGTCGCCATCAAAAAGATCCGGAGCGCGTAATGAGCCCCTCGCTGCTACCCAGATACTGGTATGTTGTCGCAGAATCGCACGAGCTGACGCAAAATACCGTGCTGTCGCGCCAGGTGCTGGATGAATGGCTGGCCTGCTATCGCGGCAGGGACGGGCGCACCGTCGTGGCGCAGGACCGCTGCCTGCACCGCTGCGGAAAATTGTCGAGCGGCCATGCGCAGGACGGCAAACTGACCTGCCGCTATCACGGATGGGTCTATGGCGACGGCGGGCGCGTGGTTTCCATCCCCTCGGACGGCGGCGAAGAGGCCGTCGCCAAACGTAATTTGCAAGCCAAAACCTATGCGGTCCTGGAGAATGACGGCTATGTTTATGCCTGCCTCGCCCCGGATGAGCAGTCCCCCACCCTGCCCTTTGCGCTGCCGCGGCCCGAGGGCGGGCGCTGGCGGTCGTTCCGGCTGCAGAATTATTTTCACAATACGTTAGCGAACTGTGTCGAGAACTATATCGACGTGCCGCACACGGCCTATGTGCATCGCGGCATCTTCCGCAAGCCCGCGCAGCAGCAAATCCGCACGACCGTCACGCGGCAGGCCGGGCATGTGCGCGTGACCTATCATGGCGAAACGGCCAATCTCGGCAGTTTCAGCTGGCTGCTCAACCCCGGCGGGCGCGAAATACAGCACGAGGACAATTTTTATGCGCCGAATGTGACCAGTGTGCATTACACGCTGCCGAATGGTTACAGCTATTTCATCACCTCGCAGTCCGTGCCGGTGAGCGAGATGGAAACGCGCGTTTACACCGACATCAGCTACGATTTCGGCGCCTTTACGCCCTTTGCAAAATGGATCGCGCGGCGGCAGGCGCAGAAGGTCATCGACCAGGATATCGACATCCTGAACGAGCAGGGCCACGTGATAAAGAAGTATGGCCAGAAGTTTTCGGTGACGCGCGCCGATGTCATCCACACGCTGACCGAGGAAATTATCTCCACGCTTAAAGGCGGCGCGGAGATCTCCAGCCTCAAAGACTATGCGCGGGAGGTCGTTTTTCACGTATGACGCCGATGGGCCGCATCGCCATGTTTTTTCCCGCCGCGCATATCGCGCTGTCGGTGGCTGCGCTTGTGGCCTTTATTCATACGCCGGGCGCTGCATCGCTGGCGCTGGCGCTTTTCACCCTGTACCTGCTGCCGCCGCTGCTGTTCCGCCTCTATTCGCAGAAGTTTCCGCCGCGCGGCGGAACATGGCTGCTGAACCGTCCCAACCGCTCCGACTGGTGGGTCGCGCACCAGATGCAGCTTTCCTACGCGGCGCTGCCGTCGCTGGAAGCGGTGCTGCGCGTCATCCCAGGCGCCTACAGCGCCTGGCTGCGGCTATGGGGCAGCCGCGTCGGCAGTCGCGTGCACTGGACACCCTGCATCGACATCATCGACCGGCACATGATCGAGGTCGGCGATGACGTCGTGTTCGGCCACCGCATGACCTGCACCAGCCATATCATCACCAAAAAGAAGAACGGCAATATTGTGCTGACGGTGCGGATGGTGTCGTTCGGCGCGGGCGCGGTCGTCGGCGCGGGCGCCCGCATCGGCCCCGGCGTGCAGATACCCGATAACGCCATCGTCCCCTATGATGCCGAATACCGGTGGCGCTATGCCGCATAATGCCCTGACAACTACAGCGGTACTGGCGCTCCGCGCGCTTTGCTACAACGCGCACCGCCGCTTCCATCAAAGCCTGCAGGCCCCGCAGAAGGCGCAGGACCGGCTGCTCCACAAGATCGTACATGACCTGTCGCGCACAACCTATGGGCACGAACACCATATATACGGCATCGAAGGCTATGACGCTTTCGCCGAAAGGCTGCCTGTGCAGGATTACGACTCGTTCAGGCCATGGATCGAACAGCAGCTGAGCGGCGAAACGGCGATTACGCCGCACCGCGTCGTGCATGTGGAACCGACCTCCGGCAGCAGCGGCGCTACGAAGAGCATCCCCTATACGCGCCCCCTGCTCCGCGCCTTTTCCGGCATGTTCCGCATCTGGGCCTATGACCTGTTGTCACATGGGCTGGAGCCGGAAACCGGGCGCATCTTCATGAGCCTGTCCCCCGCCGCCGGCGGCGGTTTCACGGATGACCGCGATTATCTTGGTTTCCCGCTGCGTCAATTGCTGTCGCCCTTCCTTGTCATGCCGCCCGCGAAAGACATGCGCTCCATTGCGCGCGCGCTGATGAAAGAGCGGGACCTTGAGGTGATTTCCGTCTGGAGCCCCTCATACCTTCTGGAGGTTATGGCGCAGAGCCCGGGCGCCAACTGGCGAAAGCTCTGGCCGCAGCTGAAGCTGATCTCCTGCTGGGACAGCGCGCAGGCGGCGCCGCTGGCGGATAAAGTCCGCGCCGTGTTCCCGGATGTTATGGTGCAGGGCAAGGGATTGCTCGCCACGGAAGGTCCGCTGACGATCCCTCTGGCGCAGGGCTGCGCGCCGCTCGTGGACAGTATTTTCTTCGAATTTGAAATGCCGGACGGAAAAATCAAGCGCCTGCATGACCTGGAACCCGGGGAGCGCGGCGAGATTATCATGACCCAGCGCGGCGGGCTGACGCGCTACCGCCTTGGCGATATCGTGGAAGCCGGCAACCGGATTGGCGACACGCCCACCCTTTCCTTCCTTGGCAGGAGCGCGGCCTGCGATCTGGCGGGCGAAAAACTGAACGCCGTATTCGTGCGCGAGGCGCTACTGACCCTGCTGCCAGATGAAGACTTCATCCTGTTGCCGCAGGAGCGCGGCTATGTCCTGGTGACGGAACAGGCGCCGGAGAATCTTGCGGAAAAGGCGGATATTGCCCTTTGCAGCGCATATCACTACGGCGTCGCGCGGCGGCTGGGCCAGTTGTTGCCGCTGCAGGTGATGGAGGTTTCTGATCTTTATCTGAAGCTGCGCGCCTTCCACCAGGCGTGCGGAATGAAACCGGGCGATATCAAGGATTCGGCGCTGATGACAGACTATCAGCTGGCCCGTTTGCTGCTGAATGCCCTTGATAGAATGCAACCGCTTCCGGTACGGACAGCGGCGTAAAGTCTATTTTTTCCACGACCGCCTCCGTCCCCGGCTGAAGCATGAGTTCCTTCAGGAGAGCCAGCTTGCGCGGCGTTTCCGTTTCATGCCCGAGCGCCGTCATGACATCGGCGAGCTCTTCCTCCGCAAGGCCGCCGCAGACGGCATCGACCGCGGCAAGCGCCGACTGCGGGCCGACGCGCACCATATCCGCGTAGGTTTCAAGCGCCACCGCCACCGCCGCGCGGTTCTTCCCGCGCAAAATCTTCGCGTCATGCTGCAGGATGCCGCTGCGGTGGTGCATGGCCTCGTCCTTCAGGATATTGCGGAAGATAGCAGCGAGACCGGGATGGCTGCAGCCATCCGCCAGCCTTCTATAATGATCGATCCCCCATCCCTCGAGAATGACCTGCACAAGGTACACCAGAAGCTCCGGCTTGCAAGCCTCGATCAGCGACGACAGGAAGGCAAGGAATGGCCCCCGCGGCCGGGTCTTGTCGTCCGCGGATACGAACGGCTCGATCCACGCCAGGTGCCGGGCCTCGTCCGCGCCGATCAGCGCGTAAAGCTGCGCGACATCCGTGGAAGGGGCAAGCAGCACCATTTTCGCCGAATAGGCGAGACCGGATTTCTCGATGAAGTAGGCCTCGTTCAGCAGGCCGCGGGCGCAGGCGGCAAGAGCCGCTTCCTGCACTTCCGGCGCCGCTTTCATGAAAACCCTGCTGCGGTCGAGCCCCCACCACTGCGCCGGCCACAGAACATCGTCGTCGAAAGCAGCGGCGGATTCACGGCGCACCTTCGCCGCGATCAGCGGATAAATGCCGGACTTCTCTCCCGCATGCTCGGCCGTCAACCTGTTATGAACGCCGATTTTCGCCATGGTCAGCCGTCCCCCATTAGGCGCCGGCTGACGCCGCGCAGGACCATGTCTGCAACGCGCTGGGGAACAAAACGCCGAAGAAAATAAAGCCCCTGGGAATCGCCGCCGACCCGCGTGCGCAGCGGCATGCGCCTGCCGCCCGCCAGTTTCACCACGGCGCGCACGACCGCTTCCGGATTTCCGCCCGCATTTCTTTCCATGCGCCTGCTGAAAAAATTCCGGAAGTTCTGCACCGGCTGCGCATAGGGGGAGTCGTTTGCGGCGCCCCATTCGACATTCTTGGCAAAGCCGGTGCGAAAGCCGCCCGGCTCGACCAGGGCGACCTGCACCTCCTGCGGCTGCAGTTCGTAATGCAGGCTTTCACTCCACCCCTCCAGCGCAAATTTGCTGGACGCGTAAATACCGGCAAACGGCATGCCCGTAAAGCCCAGCACGGAGGAAAGATTGATAATACGCCCTTTTGCCGCCCTCAGCGCAGGCAACAGGTCTTTCGTCAGGAACATGGCGGAGAAAACATTCACCTCGAACTGGCGCCTTACCTGTTCTTCCAACAGCGTCTCGAAGGCGCCATTGACGCCGAAACCGACATTGTTCACAAGGCAATCCAGTTTTCCGCCCCAGTTGTCCCGCACATAGGAAACAACCGCGGCGCGGCCTTCGCCCTTCGTGACATCTGCGGCCAGCGCCTGCAGATTTTTCTGCGGCGCCAGCTGCTCCGGCACACGCGTCGTCGCCAGAACCTGCCACCCCTCACGCGCAAAGGCTTCGGCCATCAGCTTGCCGAAGCCCGAAGAACAACCGGTGATGACGATTCGCTTCATTTAGTTTTTCCAATTCAGGAGCAAAGACTGGCTTGCCAGCCGAAGCTCGGGTGTTCTAATCCTATTGTCCGTCTCCGTGCCTAATGGCGCTTCGCCGTGTCAGCCGCTGCAGGAATAGCTGCCTAGGCTGGTGGCCCTGGCCGGAATCGAACCGGCACGCCCTTGCGGGCTCACGATTTTAAGTCGCTTTCATTAAGGGCTTACACTTTGAATTCACTATACAATTCAGCTTCAAAAAGTCAACTGTGTAAGAACCCGTGTAAGATAACTACGAATAATAATGGGCATTAGGGGATTGCCTCCCGGAAAATTCTCGTCTCTTTACCGATGCGAAATCACCATCTTGCGTAGACCGCTTTATAAGAAACAGTTCACTGCTTTTTCTCAGGCTCCCACGTCAGCCAATAGCGCAGATCTCCATAACCATATATCTTCGCTTTTTCCGGAGGCTGCTCTTTCCCGGCATATTGGATCCACAAATCCGTGTAGCCGCCACTGAAGGGATTGAAAGTGGCCACGGGCTTGAAATCGCCTTCCTGCAGGTTCGAAACAATGCCCTCCGCAGCGTAATGGATTGGAAGGATGACAGCGGGAAAATCAGCGTTGTTTACAACCAACTCCTTTGGCCGCGCCGCTGCGGGGAACGTGACTTTTTGTCCGTTTGCAAAAGAAAACTGCCCTTCACCAAATAGCGTCATTTTTTGGACCCAGGCCGCCCCCCGGTCCCCGGAAATGACGTAGGCATCCACACTAAAGGACGCCGGGGCTAACAGCCCTACAAGCGCGACGACCCAAGTGACGGCGCCGCCAAGCCCGGGGGGAAAGCGCTTCTTTCGAAACGCCAGCACAAACAGGGCCAGGCCAATGCAGAAGAAAAGAAGGCTAAAGGCCGTCTGCGCATTGTGCAGGAGTTCGTAATCAATGAACATGATTCCTCTTGTCTACATTAGTCCGATAATTTTTAGCCTGCCGCCTTCTCCGGAGTCCGTTTTCCGCAGTTCTGGCATAGCAATACATGAGGGCCGTAAACTTTCCTGAACTCGTTTGAAAACAACTGGAACCACGGCCCGCTGTAGGATGCCAAGTATGAATCAGAAAGGGAAACCGGCATGGGGCTACTGATGGCATATATATGGTAGCAATGCGGGCACTTTAAAAATCCGACAAGATATCGAGTGTATTGAGGCGGCTTCCAGAACGCATTCCATGCTTTAGCGCCGTCAAGCATATTCACGACAGAAACCTTGTAATGATTGAACATCTTCGATGCGGCCTGATTGCCAATAACCTGCTTGCCGACGCCTGCGGCTTCAGTTTGAACGAAATGACCAAGGCCGTCGCGGCAGGCGCGCTTAAAAGACGAATAACGCAAGTTCATCCAGAGCCGATAAAGGAAGCGCTGCTCTTTTTTCAGCCTCGCAGCCTCGCGACGATCCCGTGATGCCTGCTCTGTGTGCTTACGTACATCGACAGGTTTGTCACATTTTTGACAGGCCGAGACCATCGCACCGTAAAGTGTCGCGCCGCAATGAGGGCATTTTGCGACGTCAGCCATTTTCAGCTTTCACCCTATTTTCACAACCCTGCATCATAAATCTCCGCAGCGGGATTTGAACTCCCGCGGCACGCCGGAGAATTCGGAATCCCTTGACGCTGCGGAAATGTCCTTCCGCGCGTCATCACACTTGTCCGACAAAGCATATGCTACGCCCCTGACCGTCAGGCATCCGGCGTCCAGAGGTTGCCTCTCCAGGGAACGGGAACAGACGGAGATAGCCTGTTCAGCGTCCTCTAGATCGAGATAAATCTGGCCGACGGCATATAGGGCTTGGGAAGAATCAGGGAAGCGGCTCGCGATGTCGGCGCCGAGGGCCGCAAGACGCGCTTTTTCCTTCTCCAGAGATTCCGGCGTATATTCGCTCTTCAGAAATCCGTAATGAACTCCCTCGACGTGAAGGAGGGCTGCGGAAACCGCCGGGAATTCCGGCAGCAGCTTCTGCGCCGACTTGAGATCGGCAATAGGCTGCTCCAGTTTCTCCGCGCTGGCGCGAAACAGCTCCGGCCCAGGCGTTTCAGTATCGAGCGCGGCGCCGATTTTCCGGACCGAGCATTCCGCCAGCCCGAGGGCCGCGAGCGTAAAGAGCCGCGGGTCATCGTCGTAAGCGGCGCCGCTGATAGCGGCGTATTCCGTTTCGGACCGCGCCCGCTCGAAATCAGAACAGGCCTTTTCCGGTGCAGCCTTCAGGCTCGCCTCTCCGCGGATATAATAGGCTTCCGCCGAAGTCGGCAGCCTGTCGATGGCGATGGCATCGCTCGCCCATGCAAGGGCCTGTGCGTCGTTTCCGCGATAAAGGGCATGCCGCGCGTTGCCGAGGTAAAGCGTCCTTAGCTCCCGGTAAGCCTTTGCCGGGTCGCCGCCCGCCCAAGGTTCGCCGGACTTGCGGACGGCAAATTCCACCAGCCGGGCGGTGTGATCGTCCGGTTCGAGCAGCCGGGCCGTGTGGATGGCGGCAATCGCCTCCTTGTCCCGGCCCAGCCGGGAAAGGCTGAAAGAGAGGTTGATGTATGCGTCAACCTGCGCGGGGTCGGTTTCAATCGCAGCACGGAAGACCTTTGCGGCCTCTTCAAACTGCCCTCCGGCGAAAGCGGCGCTGCCTCTGAGCATCAATTCGTCGACGCGCCGGCTCAGGCTGCTGCCCTCCGTCCGGGCCAGCACGACGGGCACTGATTCCTTCAGAATGCCGTCAGATAGAAGTTTGCCCGCATCGACCTCCCGCTCCAAAACAGATGCCAGTCCGTCGACACCCGACTGATGCGCGCCGCGCGGAGGACGCGGAACAAGGCTAACGCCACCGCCGATCGATGTTAAGTAAACTCTATTTTGAGCGACGTGTTCGAACTTCGTGACGATACCTGGATACAGCGCCGGCGCGGCTTCTCCTTCCGCCAGACGGCGATATTGAAGGCCGGAAAAGTCCTTGAGCACCGGATAATCGATCCCGGCTTTGCGCAGCAGGACGCCCAGCGTCACAACGCTGCTTATGCCCCGCAGCCGTGTCAGTAAGGCCTCAGGGTCGGTATCCGTGGAACCGGCAAAGGCGTCTATCGACCGCGAGAAGTCGGATGCTGCTGTATTTTCGAGCTGTCCTGCGGCGCCGGAAGAGACGAATGTCCCGCCTTGCGTCGTCATCTGCTCGGTCAGCACCTGCAGCTCCGCGTTAAATGTCGTCGTGCGCCCGCCGGTCGAGACAGCCAGGGAATAATGGCTGAGCGGCTTCGGATAGAACCAGAACCGCGAACGCCACGGCTGCGACAGCTGTCCAGGATTCTCCTTGAGTGTCTCGGTGATGGGATGAAACGACGCCACATCGGTTTTTCGCTGGCCCAGCATCATCTGTTTCATCATGTAATCCGCCTCGAGCATGATTTTGGCCATCACCGAGTCCTTTGGAATGCCTTCGACGCGGCTGAGTTGCGCGCCGAAAGGGTCTGCCGGAGACGCGTCGAGCGACACCTTGGGGCTGACCTGCTCCTTCCAGCTGGCACGGAGCCCGAGTATCAGGGAATCAACATCCATCCGCGCCGCCGGTCTCTCGGCCTGAGTTGCGACAAGAACGACGTCTTTGCGGAGAGGATCCAGGACATAGCCGAGAATGCGCCCGGCATCCCCAGGGAAGCGAACGTCGTCGGGGAGAGCCTCCCAATCCGCGGCATGGGGCCGAAGGCGTGAGAGTAATCCCTGCAGCGATATCAGTACAACATGGTCGACGCCATCGAGGGAGGAACCGCCCTGAAATCCGGCCACGCCTGCGGCGTCCAGCGACAGAAAGGCAATCTGCAGGGCCACACCGCCAACATTCGGGTCTTCCGCCGCTTCGTGCGCGCGGTTAACGACGGACGGGTCGACCGTATATTGGGTGCCGCCGTCCGGCGCAGGAACCGGTTTGAACAAAGGCTGGCGTTCGGGCGCAGATCCCGCGGCGGCGCTTTCGATAACCGAGGAGTCGATTTTATTGCCGTTGCCCAGCGTGACGACGCCGCTGCTGTAAGCGGAAGGCTCGCCCGAAAAGAAAGGCGTGTTGCCTGAAACGGCGGTTGTCTCGCGCAGCTGCTGCGCCTCGCCGTCCCACGCCTTGAGCAGCGTGCCTACTTGGGATTGCGTATCCGCGCCTTCGAGCGCATGCGCCATGGCCTTCGCCTGGTTCAGCGCTTCCAAGTTGAAATTCAGCGGACGCGTCGCGGGCACAGCGGGGGATGCGGCGGGAGCCGGAACGTCGGAAATCGCCCGCCGGGAAAGCGTTTCGCCCTGATCCAGGAAATCGAGCGACTGCTTGTAATGAACCATTTTGACCGTCGGGTCCGGCTCTTTTTCCGCAAGAGCGAGTTCCTTCGCGGCCTGCGCCTTCATGTTATCTGCAAGGCTCACATAAAGCTGTCCGGACTCCCGCGCGGTCTTGGCCGCTTCGATCACCTGCGCAGGCGGAGCGCCGGCAGCCGACTTTGTCGCGGCCTCGGGCTCCTTCTTCGCCGCACTTTCCATCGATGTCAGCAGCGCACCAAGCGCTTTTAACTCATCGTCCTTCTGGGCAAGGTTTTTGCCAAGCAGTTTGATGCGCTCATCGCATTGACGGCTGATTTGCTTCAGGTTATCGGCGGGAGACGGAGCCGCTACGCCGGTGTCCTGTGGCGAGCCCTCTGCAGCCGTGTCGGCGCAGGCGAAAGAACACGGAAGAACAGCGAACAGCAAGAATGCGAAAAACGCTATGCCTGCTCCTTTCAATTTCGACATCCGGAGCCCCCTATGGATTGTTCATCGCCTGTACCTGATTGAGTGCCGCCTGCAACCGGGTCAGCGATTCATCAACCCAGACCTGCGCTGATTCAATGCGGGCAGCGTCATTCGCTTCTTTCGCCTCGACGGCTTCCCGCGTCGCGGCAGCGACCTCCTGCATGGCCGGCAACAGGAACAGGTGGTCGGCCAGCCGGGATACTGGCGGTGTTTCTTCCAGCAGCTTTACCACCGACATTTCAAGCCGCGCCTGCGCCGGCTTCAGCACGTCGACCGAAACTTTGTCGATGTCAGGTGTCGCGGCGACAGCAAGGACGGCGGCCGTGGCTTCATCCCAAAGCTTCTCGTGCGTAACGGGATCTCCCTCCTCCGCGCCGTTTGCCATGTCCTTCGCCAACGCAGAAAGGGGCATAAGAATTATCAGGCTGCAGATGGCGACAAAAATCGACAGCTTGTTCATTGGCCGGACTCCGCCTTGATCTTTTGATATAACTCGGCGAAACGCTGCTGGTTTTCAATCTGCTTTTTGGCGCGCTCCTCGCGCGCGCCCGCGTCTTTCGCCACGCGCGCCGCGCTTTCGACGCGCCCGCGCCACCTGGCATCGTCCGTTTCGACCTGCAGCTGCCGGGCTTCCGCATCCTTCAGACGGCTCGCGGCAGCGTAGATCATCCCGGTGTCGAGCCCAAGAGTCAAAAGATTGATATAGATGCCTGCCCTTGCTGCGGCAGTGCCGAAGGCCTCGCGCATCATAGCCTGTTTCACCGGATTATCAGGGGATTCGGCCAGAAGTTCAGCCGCGCGCAGCGTACCCTTTCCGGCCGCCTTGGCCGCCTCCAGCATGGCCCCAAGCTTATCGTCTTTGTCTGTCGCTTCCTGGAAGGACTTTCCATCATGAACCGCTTCGCTAACATAATGCCCGTTGACTCCCAGCGTCTTCAGCGCATTCACGTAAGGGACCGTCGATTCCATCGCGTTGCCGGCATCGGCGAGTCCGCCGTCCGTCATCTTGTGCGAAAGCTCGCCCCACCCCTCCGCAACAAGAACCGCCGATTTTACGGCAGCATCGACACTGACGATCATGCCGTCGCGGCAGAAGGTCTTGCGCAGCTCGGCGGATTCCTCGGCGTAACTGCTGATGTCCTTTACGACACTTTCGCGCTCCGGACCCGTCGTGTTCTTTAAAAGCCGCCGATAAAGCTCTGTTTCTTTCTCAGCGCGCACGCTGGCGTCTGCATGGGCCTTGGCGGTCTTGCCGCCCTCAGCGGAGAGAAAGTCCTTGAACTGCTGCGCCGTCAGAGCTCGGGCGACACCGTCGACGAATTCCCATTGCTTGTCGATCTCCGCCTGTTTCGCTTCAACCCGCGAGATAACTTCAGGGTCTCCCATCGCTTTAGCACGCTCCAGAAGCTCCGCGACCTCTTTTTTCTTCACCCAGGTCTGCTCAAGTAACTCGGAAGCCTTCGTCCAGCTATTTTCAAACGAGCGAGAAAGGCATGCCTCCGCCGACGGGCATTTCCCCTCTTCCGCCCACAACAGGGAAGAAGGGAGCGTCAACGGCAGCAAGGCGAAAATGGCTATCAAAGCGCGCATGGTTACTGGAAAAGCTCAGGTTTATTTGCACGCAGATCTTTGAGGGTCTGCTTGCAGTTCTCCTGGTCCTCGGTATCAGCCTCCGAAATGCCAAGCACCTTTTCGCAGGAATCCTTGGCCTGCTGCCAGTTCTGCGCATAGAAGCTGACCTGCCCCATCAAGGTCAGGGCTTTGCCGCGGTTCGTCTCCGACAGACCGCTCAGGCCAAGAACCTCGTTCAGGTAGGATACCGCCTGATCATATTGGCCCGCCATGATCGCGCCATTGACGCTTTCGAATTTGAGCTTCGCGATCACATTCGGATCGGCGTCCTCCACCTTAAGCCCGCCGCTGCCAGTGCCGGAGCTTTTGTCGGTTACCGGTTCAAGCACATCAATGACGTGCTGGAAGCGTTCAGCCATAGCAGTCATGTTTGCATTTCCGTCGAATGCCTTCTTGTGGTCCATGGCGATGCCCAGCGCCGTATTGCCTTGGCCGTTTTTCAGGTTTGGGTCGGCATGCAGCGCAAGCAGCGCACTCACGGATTCCGCATTTCCGCTTGTGGCCGCTGCCATGAGCGGCGTCTCGGAGGACTGGGTGTCCTTGCAGTTGACGTCGACGCCAGCATTCACCAGGTCATTGATCGACGAGACCGCATTGCCCATGGCAGCACCCCAGAGCTCATCGCAACGATCACTGGCATAGGCCGGACACGCCAGAGCCAGAAAGAGCCACACTGCCGGCATAGTGAGGTACGTTCGTCTACTCATCTTTTGTTCCTGTTCGGAAGAAAAACATTGAAAAGCCCTTCAGTTTCAAAACAACTGAAATATGATGAGAAACCTTCTACCAGTTTTTTAAGCCCTATAAAAACAGTATATGAGGTGAGGCCTTATATACTTGGAAGTTTACAGAAATGCAGAAATCGTGCTTTGAATTTGCTAGATAAATTGATTTCCGAAGGTCTGCGGAGTAAGAACCTGTGTCAATTTTCAGGTTCATCCTGAATTTTGGCATTGTTCCAGCGGCTGCGGGCTCATAGGGAGTCTGCCAGCATCATGAACCTACATCTGTCCTGCACGCAGAGTCCACTTGGTGTCGCCGGACTCGAATTTCTCGTCACGGTTTTCCATCAATTCGGATGATACCCCTCACCTCCCGACGCCGCGCGGATTTTGTCGAGTGTCTCGTTCAATTCAAGATCGGAAGAGC
>SCTB01000041.1 GCA_004297545.1 Alphaproteobacteria bacterium | reverse complement strand
GCGAAAGGAGCTAGAAGGGTTGAAGCCTCTCCCATTAGCAGCACACAGGAGCTTCAGTTAAAGTATTGGACAGGTCTGTCGCAATATCTTTTGGAGTACTCCACATTTCAACTTCGTACACCGTCCCCCCAGAATTGGGCAGATTTTAGCTTGGGGAAAACGAATGCGTTTATTCGCCTAGCTAATAATACTCAGAGTGGAAAAATAACCGCAGGTATCTGTTTGTATAAAAATATGAAGTCTTTATATGATGATATAATTTCCCAGAAGGAAAGTATCGAAAAAAGACTTAGGCTATCCCATGATATGGGAGAATGACCCCGCGAAACAGACAGCAGTTATTAAAGTTGAAAGGCCTGCAAATATCTTGCAGGAATCAAAGTGGAAAGAGGAACACGAATGGCTTGCAAAAAGGATAGAAGACTTTAACCGTGTGTTTAGGCCACTGGTACGCAAGTCCTAACATTTTTCTTACACTCTACTCCTCACGCGCCCCGCATATCGGCCTTCACCTGAAGCGCCTTCAGCACTGTTTTGGGCGCGCGCTCGATGACGCGCAGGAGAACGTGGGCGGGGCCGCGGGGGACTCTTGAGCCCTGTTCCCATTTGCGCAGCGTCGAGACGGAAATCTCGAATTCCTGCGAGAACTCTTCCTGCGACAGCCCGGTTGCCTTGCGGATGCGTGCAACGTCCGCCGCCGTGAACTGGTGCGCGCGTGCCCCGGTTTTTTGCCCTCTGTCGTGCTCAAGCGCTTCCTTCAGCCCCTTGAGAATTGATTTTCCGGTTCTGCTCATGGTCCTTCTCCCTTCAGTGCCTTGACGATCTTCGCCATCTCGTTACGTTCCGCTTTCGACAGGTTTTCCTTTTCATTCTTCGCGAAGATATCCAGCAGATAAACCTTGCCCTTCGCCAGTAGCGGCAGGTGAACAATTCGTGCGCCGCCGCTTTTGCCTTTGTTCTTCTGAAAGGCATAGCGGAACTTGCGAATGCCGCCCGTGCCTTGCATGATTTCGCCAATCTCAGGCTGGCATGCGACTGTCGTTACGACATCATTCCTTTGTTCTTCGGACAGGACTTTACAGGCCCTGTTCCAATAGTGTCGCGTCTCTATGACAGTCAGATATGCCTTTTTCTCCATAGTTATATAATACCCCAATGGGGTATATAAAGCAATGGGGATATATACCCCATTGGGGTATATCAACAGCATCAAGGGGGGATTTTTACGGCTTCGGCCCCCTCGGTTCCGCTTTCTTCTCCTTGCCCGTGATTTTGTCGTGCAGCGGCCTCGACGCGGTCGAGTGCTGGGTGCTGGGTTTTTTGTTGGGGTAGACGAGGGGGAAGGCGGCATGGGCCATCAGGGCGGCTTCGTGGAAGCCCGACAAAATAATCCGCCGCTTGCCGGGATAGGTGTTGATGTCGCCGATGGCGAAGATGCCGGGGGAGGAGGTCTGGAATTTCGCCGTATCGACCGCCACCTGGTTGTCGTCGAGGTTGAGGCCCCATTTGGCGAGCGGCCCCAGCTTCATGTTCAGGCCATAGAAGGGCAGCAGCACATCGCATTCGATGTCGCGGGTCTGGCCTTTCTGGTCCTGCACGGTCACCGATTCAAGCTTGCCGTCCTTGCCGTTCAGTTTCACGATTTCGGCGATATGCAGGTTTATCTTCCCGTCCTCCACCAGCCGGCGCATCTCGTTCACGCTGTCCGGCGCGCCGCGGAAATCGTCGCGGCGGTGGATAAGGTTGACTTTATCCGCAACCGGCTCCAGTTCCAGCGCCCAGTCGAGCGCGGAATCACCGCCGCCGGCGATGAGCACCTTTTTGCCCTTGAAGGAATTTTTATCGCGCACGCTGTAGAACACCGAAGTGCCTTCATAATCCGCGATATGCGGGATGGAAGGTTTTTTCGGCGTAAACGCGCCGCAGCCCGCCGCGATGACGACCACGGGCGCTTCCAGCACCGTCCCGGTATTGGTGGTCAGGCGCCATCCGCCCGTGGGCAGCTCCTCCAGATTGTCGGCCATTTCGCCCAGGTGAAACACCGGGTTGAAGGGCGCGACCTGCGCCATGAGCTTGTCGACGAGTTCCTGTCCCGTCACGCCGGGCAGGGCAGGGATGTCGTAGATGGGTTTATCGGGGTAAAGCTCCGCGCATTGGCCGCCCGGCTTGTCGAGCACGTCGACGATATGCGCCTGGATGTCCTGCATGCCGAGTTCCAGCACGGCGAACAGTCCCACGGGGCCCGCGCCGATGATGATGGCGTCGGTCTTGATAACGGTCGGCGGCGGATTGCCCGGCGGGGCGTTTTTGTCAAAATCGCCTTTGAGCTTTGAGTCGGTCATCGACTGATTTGCTCCGCCTTTAGCTGATAAGATTGAAGACATATTTAACGATGAAATTGCTATATAGGTCAAGGGATTGTCTCTTTTTGGGCTCCGTCATTGACATATCGCTGTTATTCCGTAATATCCGCGTCACCAAGTCATTTCTCAAAAGGATTGAATCAAATGTCCATTTACCCCGGCGGCAGACCTTCAGGCCTGATCTACAAATTCGATATTGCCGCGATTGACCTGCCGATACCCGCAGAACTGACGGACCGCAAAGACCAGCAGGAATGGAGCAGCTATTGCGATTGCCTGTCTCCGGGCCAGCGCATCCGCAAATTCGGGCAGGCGCTGGATGAATTCCATGCGCTGCTGGACAAGACGCCCGACCCGATGAAATTGCCGGAGGAAGAACAGGCTGTCGTCTATTCAAAATGGATGGCGGCGAGCATACTCAATGTTTCCCTGGGATCGCTGCAATTCGAAACCGAAAAAACCTATCGCGACCCGCGATTCATCAAGTCGGATATCGACAAGGGCCTTTTCTGCCTGAACGACTTCCTCAAAAGCGTGAATTCGCCGGACCTCCAGAAATGGGAAGACCGCCGGACGCGTCATAACGAGATCACGGATAAGGAAATCCTTCCGCTGCTGAACAAGTTCTCGAACTGGTCCGCGAAAAAGCCCTCCAAGGGCTCCGTGCCGGGGATGTAAGGGTCAGAAAAGCAACCCCATCACGCAGATATTCTCGTAAACGCCATCGATGCGCACGGCGTTTTTCTTGATGCCTTCGGTTTCAAAGCCGATCTTTTTATACAAGGCAATCGCATTTACGTTGTTTTCGCGCACGGTCAGCTCGATGCGCGTCAGTCCCTTCGTGCGGGCCTTGGCGATCGTGGCGGTCATGAGCGCGCGGCCCATGCCCTTGCCGCGGAATTCCGGCAATATGCCGATGCCCAGCACGCCCGTATGCGCATGGATGGGCCGATCCTTCGCGGGGATAACATCGCACCAGCCGACGACCTTGCCGCCTGCCAGCGCCACGAACTGAGGATAATCTTCCCTGATGTTATTCCGGATGAAGGCGGACGTCTTATCCAGCGGCGGCGCTTCGAGGAACGCCAGATACTTCTTCTCGCGCGCAACGTAATCAAGCGCCGCGTGAAATCCGGCGATATGGTCTTCAGCAATAGGTCTGATGTCGTATGCCATGCGCCATCATAAATGAGGCGCGCATTCGATGCCAGAGCCGTATCAGAGCCCCTTCACGACATATTTCGCGTAGAGCGGCTCGGGGTTGGGATGCGCCATCGCCTTCGACAGCGGGGCGTTTTCGAGGCCCTGGGTCATCTCGGTGTCGTTCCTGTAGCGGAAGGCGTCGCAAAGCCGGTCGACGATATATTTGTTTTCCTGGTTCGCCGTGATGCCGGTCAAAGCCGCTTCAATCCTGGCCTGTGCGCCGTCAGCGGTGCGATCAACGTAGGTAATGCTGGCTTTATCGAAGGCCTTTTTCAGCTTCGAGGAAATCCTGTCGCCGACGATCAGCGTTTTGTCGGTCGTATTGTTGCGGAGGATATGCACCGGAACGACGTCGAGCTTGTCCTTCGGCCCGTTCGCAACGATCAGCGTGGTAATGGCGAGGCCGGTATCAGACGCGTTTTCGGAAATGAGAAGGGCCGTATCATGATCCAGCGTCGGGGAAGAGGAGTCGACGGAGCTGATAAGGGGACGCAGGTTTTTCTCCCAGACGGCTTGCAAGTTGCGCTTACGCAGGGCCGGATTGGCAAAACCGGCCAGGAGGTCGTTATGGCGGACGAGATCCTGCTTGGTGAATTCCAGATCGGCGCCTTTGTGCGCATATACGGCGGTATCCGCGATCCGCGCGTCGACAAGGGGCTTGTTGCGTTGCTTCTTGTTGCCATTGCCAACGCGCAGCAGGGAGCTGTCGTCAGGCTGGCGCAGCGCGGCCAGAGCTTCGTCGATCTTTTGCATCTGGCGCTGGCAATTTTCTGCCGTGGCTGCGACATCGGAGCGCAGTGTTTCCAGAGCCTGAACGGCTTTTTTCTGATTATTCATTTTACAACCTCGTTACCTTGAACTGCGTCGGAAACGACGCGAATTCGGCAAAGACTAGGCCGTTTTTCCTATTCTGTCAAATAAATATGGAAATACAGTAAATACAGCGATTTAAAGCGAAGTTCCTACGGCGCGGCGGGCGCCGGGGCAGGGGCGGAAACTGCCGGGACTGCAATCTGCTGCTGCACGTCAGGGACTGATTTCGGCGCATGCAGCGACCGGATCTGTTCCGCGAGGTCCAGCATCTCGGCAGCCTTGGGCTGGCCTTTGCTGCGCGCGTAATCGGCGGGCAGCATTTTCGTGCCGTCTTTCGCCTCGATCTCCTGCTTCTCGTCCGCGCCGCGTTCGACGAGCATGCGGATCGTATCCGTGTCGTGGTGGTCGATCGCCAGTTGCAGCGCCGTATATGAACGGCCCTTGTCGTCATGCGCGACGGCGTTCAGGTTGACTTTGTGCTGTATGATGTAATCGACGAACATATCGTCGCCTTTTGCAAGCGCCGTGAGGAGCGGCGTCCAGCCAGAGCCGCAATCCTGGTCGATATTCGCGCCAAGGGTGACAAGCTCGACGAAGGACGAAAAGCATCCCCAGGTCTGCGCGGTTTTCAGGGGATTGCCGTCCTCGGTTTCCCAGGTCATATAATTTGCCGGATATTTTTCGGCGATGAGGCCGATGTCGTCGATATATTCCTTCTGAACGGCGTGCCAGAACTTTTTCTGGTCATCTTCAAGGCTGGTGCGATGGGAGCGCTCGGCTTTGGGCATGAAACTGTCGGCGAGCGATTCCAGCCAGTGAAAAGCCATCAAGACACCTCCGCGTGATTGACTATTGATATCCTACTACAGAGATATGATTATGTCAAATAATGAGGGATTTCAAAGCCTTTGTAAAGAAAAAGGCCTCCGACGAGAGCGGGAGGCCCGTTGTGCCAACATAATTTCAGGCAGCGCCTATGCCACGACGTCTACAAGCTGCCCGCGCCGGCTGTTTTCCGGCCTTTCTGACCCCTCTGACTCCTGCTGGCGCCGCTGCTGGGCCGCCAGCTGCTGTTGCCTGCGCTGGTCGTCTCCGCGCGTCTGCAGTGTGTTCCGCTGCGTATCTGCGGGGGGTGCCTGGCGCGGCTGTGTCTGTTCGTTGCGCTGGCGCACTTCCTGCTGCTGCGCCGCGCTCGGCTGAATTGAAACCTGCTGCGGGCTTCCGCCCACCGGGTTTACCATCGTCTCCACTCCTTTAAAGTCCATTATTCACGGACTGTCCCACCTTTATCGTATCATGGCGCAGTTAAGGATTTGTTAAGATAAGGTTTTTTGGGATATGGCGAGCAGCAGGACTCGGCCTGGTCTTTAGCTGCTTCTATCAAGGATTGCGCCATGAAAGACGCCTGTCAGCCATATGATTTTCGGTCATTCGTTCAACATTAAAGCATCCTTAATCAAATTTCGATAAAATTTTAGATATATGCAAACTAATGCCTGCCATCCGGGGAAAGATGGTGATAGGCATGTGCGCGAAGGGGAATAGAGATGTTGCGCGCATCGAATAATAAAGGGGTTAATATCTTGGATCCGCAAGAACTTCTGCAATGCGCGCAAGATACCTCGGAAGCCGGGCGCCACCGTCTGGCCAAAGCCGTTTCGCAATTCTTTGATGAAAGAAAACTGACCGACTCCGAAAAGGGGCTCGCCAGCGAAATTCTTCTCAATCTAATCCGTCAGGCGGAAGTCGATTTGCGCGCGGCGCTGTCCGAGCGCCTGTCGGTGCAGAATAATGTTCCGCCCGAGCTCATCGTCTATCTCGCCAACGACCAGATTTCCGTCGCGAAACACGTGCTGATGCACAGCCCGGTGCTGAATGACGTCGATCTCATTTACATCATCGCCTCCAAGGGCCAGGACCACTGGCAGACGATTGCGAAGCGAGAAGTCTTGAGCCCGACCGTCGCCGACAAGCTGATCGATACAGGAGACCCGGGAACGGTGATGAACCTCATCGACAATCAGCGGGTCAACCTGCAGAAGAGTTCGATGAAGAAAATCGTCAAGTTCTCGCTGAAATCGGAAGAGCTGCAGGCGCCGCTGCTGCGCCGACCCGAAATCGATCCCGAAATCGCGATCGACCTGTATATGGTCGTCAGCCAGGCGCTGCGGCAGGAAATCGCCAGCCGTTTCGTCATTTCCAGCCACGTCTTCGACCAGGCGCTTGAGGGCCTTATTCATGAACTCAGCAATGAGGCGAAGGGGCTGCGCGAAACGACGCCGGATATGATCGTCCTCGCGAAACGCTTTACGGAGCGCAAGGACAACACCCCGGATCTCATGATCCGGACGCTGCGCCGCGGTCAGGTCGGCTTTTTCGTGGCGCTTTTCGCCGAAAAGGCCGGGCTATCGGCGGAGCATGTTGTGAAGCTCATCCAGAAAGACGGCGGCCGCCCGTTTGTGGTCGCGTGCCGTTATATGTGCATGATGAAATCGGAATTTGCGTCGATTTTCCTTCTCAGCCGAGGCATACGCTCGGGCGACAAGATCGTCGACCAGCGGGAACTGGCGATGGCGCTGAAGAACTTCGACTCCATCAAGGATTTTGACGTCCAGCGCATCATGAAGAGCTGGCTGAAGAACCCGGAATTGATCTAACTACCCATTGTGAGTGTTAAAAGCCTGCCCTGGTTCGCCCCGGGGCAGGTTTTCTCATTCCGTCAGCGCGCCGGCGGTTTCATGTCTTCGTAAGTGCTCCGGATATAGTTGAACAGCGCGGAAACGCTGTTGCCTTCGTCGCCGCAGGCGTAGGAATGGACATAATCGCCGTCCATCTTCATCTCCAGGAATCCGAATCCCAGTCCGGATGCCGGGGCGCATTTTCTGTAGCGAGCGGTGGCCGATTTCATCGCCGCCGCGCCCAGGGCGCGAAGGTTTTTCAACTCGCTTTCGCCCGTCTGCGACATGAAGGTATACACAATCAGATACGTCTGCTTGCCGAACATGCTGGCGATAACCGTTCCGTCGGAAGCGATATGAAAGTCCTTGGTGTTGCCTTTCGCGGGTTCATAGTAGGCGTGAACGTAGAAATCATCGGACGGCGCAGCCTGCGCGAAAGCCGTGTCGGCGGCCTGAAAGAGTTTCCGGTACCCGGGAGCCTCCGCATCATGGGAAGCATAAGCGTAAAATTTTTCCCCGTCGTAGTAGAAGACATTCTGCAGGTCGTCCATCCGGCTGCCGGAATTACTGCGGCCGTGGAAGAAGGCCGAAACCTCGTCAAAGAGACTGTTCACAGCGACGCCGCCGGTTTTTCGAACCGTAATGACGGCCGGAAGCTGGTGGTCATCGGTGTCGAACTTTTTCTTCACCATGATGCCGTTGGAGAGAACGACGTATTCGACGAAGCAATCGCCGCCCGAGCATCCGGGCAATTCCCGGACGACCTCGAAGTACCTGTTCGGCGGGGCTTCGGCGGAAGCGGGACCGGCCCATGCCAGCAACAGCAGGAAGAGGAAAGGGATAAACCGGATGATCATCCCGCCTTGCGCAGCGCCGCCGCGCGTTCCTGAAGGACGAGAACGCCCGGCAGCGTCTTTCCCTCGAGCCATTCGAGAAAGGCGCCGCCCGCCGTCGAGACATAGGTCATCTTGTCTTCAACGCCGGCCTGCGCGAGCGCGGAAACGGTATCGCCGCCGCCCGCGACGCTGACAAGTTTTTTCTGCTGGGTGAGGTCGGCGACCGTCTGCGCAAGCGCGGCAGTGCCCTGATGAAAGGGCGGCGTCTCGAAGGCGCCCATGGGGCCGTTCCAGAGCACCGTCTTCGCCGAGGAAACGACGTTGACGAGGAGGGCGACGGTATCCTTGCCGATATCCAGCATCATCTGGTTGTCATGAATGTTTTCGACGGCGATATTCTGCACGGGCGGATTAGGCTTGAACTCGCTGGACACGACGGCATCAACGGGCAGCACGATCTTGCAATTGTGATTGCGTGCTGTCTGCATGATCTTCAGCGCCTGTTCTTTCATGTCGCGCTCGCACAGGGATTTCCCGACCGGCTGGCCAAGAGCTGCAAGGAATGTATTCGCCATGCCCCCGCCCAGCGCCAGCACGTCGATCTTCGTGACCAGGTTGTTGAGCAGGTCGATCTTGGTCGAAATCTTGGCGCCGCCCACGATGGCGACGACAGGGCGCTGCGGGGTTTCGAGCGCGCGATTGAGCGCGTTCAGTTCGGCTTCCATAAGCTTGCCGGCATAGGCGGGAAGCAGTTTTGCGATGCCGTGGGTCGTCGCATGCGCGCGATGGGCGCAGGAAAAGGCGTCGTTCACATAGATGTCGCCCAAGGATGCGATTTTCTGCGCGAAACCGGCGTCGTCCTTCTCTTCCTCGGCGTAGAAGCGCACGTTCTCGAGCAGGATGACATCGCCGTCCTGCATTTTCGCGATGGCCGCTTTTGGCGCATCGCCGATGCAATCCTCAACGAAGGAAACGGGCCTGCCGAGAAGCTCTGCCAGCTTCCTGCCGACGGGCGCCAGCGACATCGCGGCATCCCTGCCTTTGGGCCGCCCGAAATGCGACAGGATAACCGTCCGGGAGCCCTTTTTTTGCAGTTCCTGCAGCGTCGGCACGAGACGTTCAAGGCGCGTCGCGTCCGTCACTTTTCCCTCCTGCATCGGGACGTTCAGGTCCGCGCGCAGGAGAACGGTTTTGCTTTTTGCGGGCAAGTCATCCAGCGTGAGAAAATTTTTCATGGCACCCTCTTTTTTTGGTTCGTTTTTCTTATTGGACGGTTTCGGACGGCTGGTCAGCGACTGGCGCGGGAGCCGGCTCGGCTTCCGCCGGGGCTTCGACCGGCGCAGGAGCAGGCTCTGCGACCAGCATTGTCTGCGGCTTCGGCCTTCCGGAGAACAGGTTGAACGGAACCGTATAGACCAGGCTGATGATTTCCGTGCGATCCTTGCGATGCAGGGATTCACCGTTCGAAATGGCGTGGACATTCAGGCCGATGCGGCTCTTGTCGTCGAATTCATAGGCAAGCTCCGCGCCGGCGCGGAACGCGAGCGTGCGGCCGAGGTCGTATCCGCCGCCGCGGCCGTAAGCGCCGACGGCGAAAGAGGGCATCACAAAGACGCGCTTGCCGATATGGAAGGGCGTGCCGATACCGCCGTAACCCATCGTTGTGCCGCGCGTCGTGACAAAGGCGCCGAACAGGGGCTGCAGGATGCCGACGATGCGAGTGCCGGGCTGCCATTCAAGATTGAAGGCGGCCGCCGTCCTGTCGTGCGTAATGTCATAGGCACCGATGCTAAGACCGAAGAATGAGGTATTCTCCTGCACTTCGACAACGCGGGCTTCGGGCGTCGGAGGCGGGGGCGTCTGTTCGATGACGGGTTCCGGCTCGGGCGGCGCCACAGCAATCGGCGGTTCCTTGTTTTCGATCTGGTCGATGGCATTGTCGAGCGGCGATGCGGAGGCTTCAGGCGGGTTGTCGATGCCGTCGGCGAAGGCGACCGACGCCGCTGCGACAGAGCCAAGCATCAGGGCGCTGAAAGCAAGTGCGGCAATTTTCCGGTGGCTCACAGCCAGTTGCTCCTTCAGAATCTCCAATAATTTCAATATGGACGGAGTCATTTTTCGTGGCAAGATGGAATCTGCCGGGATTATAGCAACTCAAAGCGTCAGGCGATTTTGGATTTGATGGCGCGGAAATTGTTTGTCGCACGCAACAGCGCACTTAAGATTCCCGGCTCGAAAGCGGAATGACCCGCATCCGGAACGATAATGAACTCCGCCTCCGGCCAGGCGTCATGCAGCGCAAAGGCTGTTTCCGGCGGACAGACCATGTCGTAACGGCCTTGGACGATCGTCGCCGGAACGTGACGTATTTTGTCAATATTCTTCAGCAAGTAGTTGTCTGGGCTGAATTTGTTGAAAAGAAAATAATGCGCTTCGATGCGCGAAATGGGTAGGGCGTGATCCGGCGTCTTGCTTTCCTCGACCATTCCGGGGCGCGGCAACAGCGTACAGCACAGGCTTTCGTAGGCCGCCCAGCTCTGCGCCGCTCTCAGCCGCACGGCCTGCTCTTTATGCGTCAGAAGCTTGTAGTAATTGCCCAGAATATCGGAACGCTCATTTTCCGGCAGCACGTTCACGAAATCCTGCCAGACTTCGGGGAAAACTGTTTTTATGCCGTAAAGGAACCAGTCGATCTCCTTTTGCATCATCAGAAAGATGCCGCGCAACGTCATGCTGAGCACGCGGTCCGGATGGACGATGGCATAGGCGAGCGCAAGCGTGCTACCCCACGACCCTCCGAAAACATGCCATTTGGAGATGCCGAGCTTTTCGCGCAGCTTCTCGATGTCGCTGACAAGCAGTTCCGTCGTGTTGTTCCGAAGCTCCGCATGCGGCGTGGAACGGCCCGCGCCGCGCTGGTCGAAGATGATGATGCGGTAATGCATGGGATCGAAGAACTGCCGGTGCCGCGGGCTCGACCCTGCGCCGGGGCCGCCATGCAGAAAGACGACGGGAACGCCGTCCTTCAGGCCCGACTGCTCGTAATATATGTTATGAATGCCGTCGACGCTCAGGTATCCCGTGTCGAACGGCATAATGGGAGGATAGGGCGCAGACAGGTCGGTGGGTGAGGAGGTCATTTAATGACGGGAGGGCCGTCGGGGAACTCCAGTTGTTCCGGGTGAGTCAGCCGTATCAAAGGCGTTCCGTTCGGCATCGTCTCAACCCACCCGCGCACGCGCATGCGCGAGCCTGCAAGGTCGGCGCCCATGAAGCCGCGTCCATTTTTATTCTGACTGAAAGAGGGAAACAAGAAACCGTCTTCGCGCTTCAGGGAAATCGTCATCGTGCGCTTGCGGGCGTCGTTGGTGGCGTAAAACCCGAAAAGGTCCCAGACAAAATCCCCGCGATGGACCGTCGGGCGGCCTTCAAAGATCTGGAAGGTTCCGACAGTGCCGCCCATGTTGTCCGAATTGCGCACCTTGAAGGCGGGATTCGACCAGAAGCCCAGTTTCGCAGCGCGCGCCTGAATTTCATATTTTAAAAGAGTAGCGATGAGGTCACGGTGATTGGGGGAGCTATCGACCCAGGCAAGCCCCTTGGAGACGATCTTTTGCTGAACCCATGTGCCGTCATCGATAACGACGTGCACAATCTCGTTGCCGTGATCGTCAGCAAGGTATTCCTGCCACATGGTCTTGTTGACGTACAG
>SCTB01000040.1 GCA_004297545.1 Alphaproteobacteria bacterium | reverse complement strand
GCTCCTTCGCCTCGCCGGAATTGGAGAGGGCGAGGACGACGTCACCGCGCACGATCATGCCCATGTCGCCGTGGCTCGCTTCGGCAGGGTGGACGAAGAAGGCGGGGGTGCCGGTGGAGGCCAGCGTCGCGGCGATCTTGCGCGCCACATGGCCGCTCTTGCCCATGCCGGTCACGATGACACGGCCCTCGGCGGCAAAAATCATCTCGATGGCGTCTTCGAAACTGCTGTTCAGGAAGGTAGACAGTTCGAGGAGCGCCTGGCCTTCGGTGGCCAGCACCTGCCGGGCTGTCGCCAGGGGGTCTGCCTTGATGCTCGCGCGCAGGTTCTCATTCAGTTTGATGATGGACATTGTTCTTCCTTGAATACAGACGTTCGCTTTTGTCGATGATTACCACTGCACGATGCCGCGATATCCTGCGGTTTGCCAAGGCAAATTATCTATCAAATTTATGGCGTTATGTCAATTTTGAGGATGTATTATCCATAATGTATTGACGCGATGCGCCGGGTGGCTTATTATTCCGGGATTTCAATAGAAAGCGACATTGCCATGGCCCCTGAGCCGACGGAACAACTGAAGCTGGATTTTGCGCTCGCCGCCTGGGGCGGCGAGATCAGAACCTTGAGGGGGATTCTTTCCTCTTATCCCGATGCCGTTTCGTGGACCGATGTCGGCGGCGGAACGGTCCTGCGCAAGGCTGTCGCCCATGGATCCGCCCATCTCGAAGCGGTGAAGCTGCTTCTCGAATACGGCTCTCATATCAACGCGCAGGACGCAGACGGCCTGACGCCCCTCATGTACGCGGCGATGCACGACAAGAAGGAATGCCTGAAGCTGTTCCTCGAAAAAGACGCGGATACGGACCTGACCGACAACCGCGGCCGCACCGCCGCGCAGATCGCCTATGAACTGGGCCATCATGAAACGGCCTTCGCCATCGCAGCCTACGTGCAGAACAAGCGCGACACGGCGGAGCGCGAAAGGACAGAGGCGCTGAATGCCGAGGCCGCGCAGGCCCACAGCGGCCTCGACCACGCCGTCGCTATCAAAAAGCCATTGGTTATGAGGCAGCGCTTCGGGTTTTAATGCGCGAAAATATCCTCGTCGCTCCAGCCGGCCACATCGAGCAGCGCGCGCGAGGGCAGGAATTCAAAGCAGGCATTGGCCAGCTGCGCGCGGTTCTCGCGCACAAGGGATTCATCCAGCAGGACGCGCAGTTTGTGGAGGTGCAGAACATCCGTGGCAGCATATTCGATCTGCTCGGGCGTCAGCGTGGCGGCGCCCCAGTCGGTCGTCTGCTGCTGCTTGTCGATCTCGAGATTCAGCAGATCCTTGCACAGGTTCTTCAGGGAGTGATGCCCCGTGAAGGTGCGCGCGATGCGCGAGGCGATCTTGGTGCAATAGACCGGAGCGGTCAGCACCTGCAGGTACATCCAGATGGCGGCGATATCGAAGCGCGCGAAATGAAAAAGCTTGGTCACGTTACGGTCGCCGAGGAGTTTCTTGAGGTTCGGCGCGGCGTAACTGTCCTTGAACTGGACGAGATGCACGTTGCCATCGCCGGACGACAGCTGGATCAGGCACAGCCGGTCGCGGATAGGCTTCAGGCCCAGCGTCTCGGTGTCGACGGCGACGACGTTGCCGAGATCGATGTCAGCGGGCAAATCATCCTTATGCAGCGTTACAGTCATACTTGTTCCTGTGTTCTAAAAGGTTTTCGCCTGTGATTGGGAAACTTTAGCCCAGCCGCCCCAAGGCTGTCCAGAATCGGGACAACCGGCGGGAGCCGATCTCCCGCCAAAGGCCTGATTTAAGTATGGTGCCCAAGATAAGACTCGAACTTACACGGGTTGCCCCACAGGTACCTGAAACCTGCGCGTCTACCAATTCCGCCACTTGGGCACGGATGAGGTCACAGAGTCATAATGCAAACAATACCCCTTTGTCAAACGATATCAAGGAATAGGGAAAAGAAACCCCGATTTATGTTGGCCTCGCGAGGGCTTTTTCCTACATTAAGTAAGGGAATTAAACGGGGTTTTTAGTCTTATCATGGAAATTCTGGTCATCGACCGCGAATCTCTGACCAACCAGCTTATCAGCTCGCGGCTGGGGGCGAAGGGCCACCATGTCGTGGCCGAGCCCAACAAGAATCTGGCCTTCGATATGATCAAGGGCGGCAAGTTCGACTGCATCATGGTCGACCCGGCGCCTCTGTCCGAAGCGCGGCCCGTCGTTATCGGCATCTGGAAGAATATCCGCGCGGTCGTGAAGCCTTATCTGCTGCTGCTGTCCAAGACCGGCACGACGGAAGAGGCGATACTCGCCGGCTGCAACGACGTGCTGAACAAGCCGCTGTCGAACCAGGACCTCGAGACGAAAATCAGCAATGCCGAGCGTATCATGGAAATCTGCCGCATGCTGGCGACGGAAGACAACGTCCATTCCTCCGGCGGCATGATCGGCAAGGCCGCCTTCAACCAGCTTTTCCTCTCCGCCATCGACCGCGCCTTCCGCTACGGCGAGCGCAGCCTGATCGTCTTTATCGAGGTGACCAACCATGACGAGGTCGTCAAGGCCGTTGGCGCGCCAGCATTCGAGGAGACGATCAAGAAGCTGACCGAAAAAATGACCTTTATGCGCCGCCAGTCCGACGTCATCGGGCGCCTCGGCGCCGAGGTGTTCGCGATCCTGCTGCAGCGCCCGCAATACGAGACGGAACCCATCGACGCCATCAACCGCTTCTCCGAAGTGCTCGACAAATTCTATCAGGCTTTCGAGGACAAGCGCGGCGCGCCGAAACTTCATTTAAGGCTGATCGAACTGCCGCAGGGATCCCAGCGCACGGACCGCCGCGTTCCGCTCGCCGATGCCTTGGCTGCAGCCGGCGACGAAGCCTGAAATTTTTAAAAGAAGGATACCGGATATGACCAGCGCTGTGCGGCAGGAAACCCTGAATTTGCTCGAAGACCTGCTCAAGAGGGCAAAGGCCGGCGGTGCTTCGTCGGCGGATGCCGTATTGTCGGATTCGCAGTCTCTTTCCGTCAACCGGCGCTTGGGCAAACCCGAGGCGCTCCGGCGGTCCGAGGAAGCCGAGATCGGCCTGCGCGTTCTGGTCGGCAAAAAACAGGCGATCGTATCTTCCAGCGACCGCTCGGCGGAAGCGCTGGCGCAAATGGCCGAGCGCGCCGTCGCGATGGCGAAATGCGTGCCGGAAGACCAGTTCGCGGGCATCGCCGATCCGTCCGAAATCGCGAAAAGCTTCCCCGACCTCGACCTGTATGATGCCGCGGAACTGGCTGTGGATAAAATGACCGCCATGGCGGATACGGCGGAGGGCGCGGCGCGCGCCGTGAAGGGCGTCACGAACTCCGAAGGAGCGGAATGCACCGTCTCGCGCGAGACGGTTTATTATGCGGCATCGAACGGCTTCGCCGGCGCCTTTTCCTCGTCCGGCTTCAGCCTTTCGGTTTCGGTGATTGCCGGGGAAGATACGGGCATGGAGACGGATTACGATTTCGACTCCGCCGCCTTCCTGAAGGACATGAAAGATCCCGCCCTCATCGGCAGAAATGCCGGCGAACGCGCCGTGAAAGCCCTGAACCCGCGGAAGGGGCCCACCAAAAAACTTCCCGTGGTGTTCGATCGCCGCGTTTCGGGCGGGCTTATCGGCTCGCTGTCGGGCGCGATTTCCGGCACTTCGGTCGCGCGCGGCACGACGTTCCTGAAGGACAAGATGGGCGAAAAGATCTTCGCGGACGGCATCACGGTCGTCGACGACCCGTTCATGAAGCGGGGCTTGCGCTCCCATCCCTTCGATGCGGAGGGGATCGCGCCGCAAAAACGCAACATCATCGACAACGGCGTGCTGACCGGCTGGCTGCTGGATCTGAGCTCCGCGCGGCAGCTGAAGCTGAAAACGACCGGCAACGCGTCGCGCAGCGCATCCTCCCCGCCGTCGCCGAAACCTTCCAACTTCTACATGCTGGCCGGCAATGAAACGGTGGAGGAGCTGATCGGCGACGTCGAAGAAGGGTTCCTCGTCACCCAGATGATGGGCTCCGGCGGCAATATGGTGACGGGCGACTATTCAAGGGGTGCGCGCGGCTTCTGGATCGAAAAAGGGAAAATCGCCTATCCGGTCAGCGAAATGACGATCGCGGGCAACATGAAAGATATGTGGAAGAATCTCGCGGCCGCCAACGACCTTGAGTTCAAGACGGGCGTGGACGCGCCGACGCTGCGCATCGAGGGCATGACGATCGCCGGTTCTTAAAAGGGAGAAGATGGGGAAGAATCGACGCCACCGTTTTCGACGCAACCACGCAGGGCCGGAGGCCGCGGAATAACATGCAGGCGCAGTACACGACCATTTTCGATGCCACCCTGACGGGCGCTCTTGAAACCTGGTCTCCCGTCCTTCTCGGCGCCATGTGCCTGGTCTTCTCCGGCGCTATCTGGTTCAAGCGCGAGTCCATGATGCCCAACCGCGGTGAGGGCGCGCGGGTCGTCATCGGGGTTCTGTTTATCGTCGCGTCGGTATTCTGGTCGGGTCTCGCCGCCTGGCGCGTGGGCGCCCAGAACGCCGCGATCAAGGCAGCCATGCGCGACGGCACGGTCGAAAAGACCGAAGGATTCGTGACCAGCTTCAAGCCGCAGTACGGCAAAGGCGACTTCTGGGAACGCTTCTGCGTGGGCCAGAAATGCTTTTATTATTTCGAATACCTGCCGGGACCGGGCTTCCACACGGCAGGCCGCGTCGCGCCCAAAATGCAGGTGCGCATCTTTCATGCGGGGAACACGATTATCCGGCTTGATATCGTACCGCTGCCTAAGCGCCAGCGCGGTGAACCTGCGCCCGGGGGCGAAACGGAATGACGACGCCGAAACGCTCCGGCTTGGGCACGGCATCCTTTTTCAGCGCTTCGCGGTAGCGCGGCAGCGGCGGCATTTTCATGTCCGGCGCCGCGACGGGGTCGAGAATATCCTGCTTGTTGAAAACCTGCTCCATCATGCGGATGCTGATATCGAGCGCGCGGGCGTGGAAAACGGACAGGCCCAGCTCGATGATGCCCTTTGACGGATTGGCGTAGTCGTCGCCGTCCAGCGAGATTTTCGTGATGCGGTAATGGCCGGGGCGCGCGGTGCGTTCGGCGTAGAAATAAAAGCTCTCCGTGTACTGCGCATGCACCGTGCCTTCGTCGTCGGCATAGTTCTCGCGCAGGTGACGCATTTCGGCAGTCAGGCGCTCGCCGCCCGCCTCCAGGCGGATCTCGGCGAATCCGGCCAGCGCGTTCTTCTTTTTGTCGAAGTAATGCCATTCCATGCGGCCCTTTTCGCGGACTTCCGGGGCGCCCATTTTCATCAGGAGGTCGTGCAGGGAATAGAGCATGTTGATTGTTCCTCGCTTCTGATTCCAAACTAGGGGAAATAGGTTGATAAAAGATTGACGACAATTAACATAATCTCAGAGATGCATTGACAGTCCGGCCGGGGCTGACTACCCTCAGGGTGTTTTCCACATCAATGAATTTTTTGCAGGAATGCTGATCGCATGAAGAACCCGTTCAAAGGCCTTGGCGACAAGATCAAGTCCCGCTGGAACAAGCTCAGGATGCCCGATGAAAAGAAGGCAGAGCTGCGCAAGGAAATGATCGATTCGTTCGGCGACGGCTGTTGCATCGGCGGGCTGACGCTCCTCGGCGCGGCTGTTTTTGCGCCCGTTGCCCCCATTCCGACCGTCATCGCGGGCGCCCTGTTCCTGACCGTGGGAGGAACGGCGAAATATACCGCCTCCAAAATGAAGCCGAACGGCCCGACGCTCGAAAAAGCCCTGCCGCCGACGCCGGAATCGAAAGATACGCCCGGCCCCCTCACGCAGATCAAGCCGGCCGGGCCCGATTTCACCCGCGCCGCCGACGTCAAGCCGGAACGTCATGACCCGGAGGTCCAGCCGAAATTCCGGCCCGATCCTCCGCCGCCGGTTCAGCCGGGACGTTAATCAAAGACAATCTTATTTTTGCCCTTCCAGGTCGCGCAGCACAGCCTTGAGCTGTTCGAGCGCCCAGTCGATCTCCTCGCGCGTGATGGTCAGCGGCGGGGCGAAGCGCACGACGGTATGGTGGGTATCCTTGGACAGGATGCCTCTTTCCATCAGCTTTTCGCAGACGGTGCGGGCTGACACGCGCGCCGGGTCGAAATCGAGCCCGATCCAAAGCCCCCTGCCGCGTACGCCGGTGATAAGCGGGCTGTTGATGCCGCGCATCTGCTCGATGAAATATTTTCCGAGCGTGGCGCTGTTCTGCACCATGCCTTCCTCTTCCAGAACCTTCAGGGCTTCGAGGCCGACAGCCGCCGCCAGCGGATTGCCGCCGAAGGTCGAGCCGTGGCTGCCGGGCTTGAACAGGCCCATAACCTCTTTTTTACCGACGAGGGCCGAGACAGGCAACAGACCGCCGCCCAGCGCCTTGCCGAGGATAACCGCGTCGGGCAGCACGTTTTCATGCTGGTAGGCGAACATCTTGCCGGTGCGCCCCAGGCCTGACTGCACTTCGTCGAGGATGAACAGCACGTTATTCGCCGTGCAGAGCGCGCGCAATTCCTGCAGATAGCCCTCATGCGGAACCTTGATGCCGGCTTCGCCCTGGATGGGTTCGAAGATGATGGCGGCCGTGTTGGGCGTAATCGCCTTTTTGACCGCCTCGATATCGTCAAATGGCACGGCCTTGAAGCCGGGCGTGAAGGGGCCGAAGTTCTTGCGGTAGTCGGCCTCGGTCGAAAAGCTGATGATGGTCGTCGTGCGGCCGTGGAAGTTGCCTTCGGCCACGATGATTTCCGCTTGGTTCTCGGGGATTTTCTTGACTTCATAGCCCCAGAGGCGCGCTGCCTTCACCGCGGTCTCGACTGCTTCCGCGCCTGTATTCATGGGCAGCGCCATGTCGAGCCCGGTCACTTCGACCAGCTTCTCCATGAAGGGCCCCAGCGTATCGGTATGATAGGCGCGGCTGCACATGGCGAGCCGGCCCGCCTGTTCAGTCAGCCGCTTCACGATGCGGGGGTGCGAATGCCCGAGGCTGACCGCCGAATAGGCGCTCATCATGTCGAGGTACTTCTTGCCCTCCTGGTCCCACAGGTACACGCCCTCGCCGCGGTTGAGGATAACCGGCAGCGGGTGGTAATTGCGCGCCACGAACCTGCCTTCGTGCTCGATCGCTTTTTCGGTGGGGGTTTTGGTGAACTTCTGGATGATTTTATTTAACATAATAACTCACTTGAATTGGAGGATTGAGAGGGATAGTATGACTCGCCATTACAGTTTACAAGGTGCCCGAATACCTATATTCCGCGCATCGAACATGTCAGGAGAAAAGAAATGCTGATCGGCTGCCCGAAGGAAATCAAAACCAAGGAATTCCGCGTGGGTCTTACCCCCACTTCCGTTCGCGAATACGTGCGCAACGGCCACCAGGTCGTGGTGGAAACCAACGCCGGCGCCGGAATTCAGGCTTCCGACGATGATTACGTCAAGGCGGGCGCAAAAATCCTCGGCACCGCCAAGGAAGTTTTCGACAAGGCCGATATGATCGTGAAAGTGAAGGAACCCCAGCCGCAGGAATGCAAGATGCTGCGCAAGGGGCAGATTCTTTTCACCTACCTGCATCTCGCGGCGGACGCGACTCAGGCGAAGGGGCTTATCGACTCAGGCTCGGTTGCCATTGCTTATGAAACCGTGACCTCCGACAAGGGCGGGTTGCCGCTGCTGGCGCCGATGTCCGAAGTGGCGGGCCGCATGGGCGTCCATGTCGGCGCTTACTTCCTGCATGTCGCGAATGGCGGCTCAGGCATCCTCATCGGCGGCGTTCCGGGCGTGAAAGCGGCCGAAGTCGTCATCATCGGCGGCGGCGTCGCCGGCACCCATGCCGCGAAAATGGCGGTCGGCCTCGAAGGCCGCGTGACCATCCTCGAAAAATCGCTGGATAGAGTCCGGTATCTCGAAGACCTTTTCGGCTCCCGCGCGAATATCGTCTATTCGACGCAGGACGCGGTGGACACTTACGTCGCGCAGGCGGACCTCGTGATCGGCGCGGTGCTTATCCCCGGCGCGCTGGCGCCCAAACTGATTACCCGCGCTCACCTCAAGCAGATGCGCCCGAAATCGGTCATCGTCGATATCGCGATCGACCAGGGCGGCTGCGCGGAGACGTCAAAGGCCACCACGCATGACGCACCGACCTATGAAGTCGACAATATCGTGCACTATTGCGTCGCCAATATGCCTGGCGCGGTTCCCCGCACCTCGGCCTATGCGCTCAACAACGCGGTCCTGCCCTACGGCCTCGAAATCGCCAACAAGGGCTGGGTCAAGGCGCTGCAGGATAATAAACACCTGCGCAACGGCCTGACCGTCTGCAAGGGCAAGATCACCCATGCCGAAGTCGCCCGCGACCTGCACCTCGATTATTCCAAAGCCGAAGAAAGCCTCGCCGCATGATCGATTTTTTGAAAAATTTCTTCGCGGGAGAAAAGTCGCCGGAAGAAAAGATGCTCGCTGCCCAGGTGAAGCCTGAGCGCGACGTGCTGGTGGTCGACGCCTATGCGATGGAAGACGACGAGGAAGAGGAAGCGCAGGAATACTGTGGTTCCCCCTGCGGAGGCTGCGGGTGCCGGAGCTAAGACGGCTCAACCCTTCAGCGATTTCATGTCTATGACAAAGCGGTATTTCACGTCGCTTTTCAGCATGCGTTCGTAGGCCTGCGCGATATCCTGTATTTTAATCAGCTCGATATCCGAGGTGATGTTCTGCTTGCCGCAGAAATCCAGCATCTCCTGCGTTTCTTTCAATCCCCCGATAAGCGATCCCGCAAGGCGCTTGCGCCCGAAAATCAGGTTGAAGACCTCCGGCGCGGGGTGGTTCGTTTCCGGCGCGCCCACCAGCGTCAGCGTGCCGTCGCGCCTGAGCAGCGCCAGATAGGCGTTCAGGTCGTGCGGGGCGGCGACGGTATCAAGAATAAAGTCGAAGCTGTGCGCATGCTTCTTCATATCCTCGGGGTCTTTGGACATGATGACTTCATGCGCGCCCAGCCGCAGCGCATCCGCCTTTTTCGACGGCGAAGTCGTGAACACGGCCACCTGAGCGCCGAAGGCACGCGCGAATTTGACGCCCATATGGCCAAGCCCGCCGAGGCCCACAATGCCGACTTTCTTGCCCGGCCCCGCCTGCCAGTGGCGCAGGGGGGAATAGGTCGTGATGCCAGCGCATAGCAGCGGCGCAGCGGCGGCAAGGTCGAGGTTCGCGGGCACTTTCAGCACGAAGGACTCTTTTACCACGATCACGCTGGAATAACCGCCTTGTGACAGCGTCTTCCCGTCGCGTTCGTAGGAGTTATAGGTGGGCACCATGCCGGAATTGCAGAACTGCTCCAGATGGTCCTTGCACTCCGGGCAGGCACCGCAGGAATCGACCAGGCAGCCGACGGCCACAATGTCGCCTTCCTTGAACTTTTTAACGTCCTTGCCGACCTTGACAGCGCGGCCCACGATCTCGTGGCCCGGCACCATGGGATAGAGCGAGTTTTTCCAATCGTTGCGAATCTGGTGCAGGTCCGAATGGCAGACGCCGCAGAAGAGAATGTCGATCTGCACGTCGTCGGGCCGCGGCTCGCGGCGGTCAAAAGTATAGGGGGCAAGCGCAGATGTCGCGCTCTGGGCGGCATAGGCAAGGGCTTTGGGCATAGAGAGAGTCCTTATGAAAAGGGCGCATCTGAAGGGCCGCGTATCACATAGAATCGCAACGCTCCGCCGTCAAGGGCGCCAGCCTTAAGTTACTTCTTTTCTACCGGGCGGATTTCGCCGGGGCGGCGCAGCATCTTGTCGACCTCATCAAGGTGCATTTCCTCGGCATAGATCAGCTTGCGCGCGTATTCGTCGAGCAGGACGGATTTCCCTTCGACAAGCTTCAGCAGGTCATAATAGAGGTTGAGCGTCGATTGCTCCGTCTCCAGAGATTCCCTCAGGATATCGCCCACATCATGCTTGTGCGATTCGAGCAAGGTGCCGATGCCCAGCGAGGGGTGGCCCCCGAAATGGGTAATCAGCTCGCCCGCTTCCTGCGCGTGCATCATGGATTCGTTCGCCTGTGCGCGCAGCCAGGAAACGATCGGGATGCGGTTGTGGCCGTAAATCATGAGCGAATAGTGCATGTAGCGCACAACGCCCGCCAGCTCTGCTTCGAGAACCTTGTTAAGAACCTTCAGTACGGCATCGCGGTCAATGGTGTCTCTCATGTCGGCTCTCCTGTTTTCTGACTCTTCAAAGACCTTTTAACTTTTTCCCGACTTCGGGTCCAGAGCCTGCTGCAGGGAATCTCCCATAAAGTTGAAGGCCAGCACCGTAATAAAAATCATTGCGCCCGGGTAAACGGTCAGCCGCGCGTGTTCCCAGATTGTCTGCTCTGCGTGGGTCAGCATATTGCCCCAGCTGGGCAGGGGCGGCTGGATACCAAGGCCGAGGAAGCTTAAGACCGATTCCATCAGGATGATGTTTCCGGACGCGAGCGCGGTTGCTACGACGACTGTGTTCAGGAGATTCGGGAAGATATGCCGCGCGACGATGCGAAAGTCGCTTACGCCCAGCGCCTTCGCCGCCCGCACAAAATCCATCTGGCGCAGGGTCAGCGCGCGGGCGCGGGCCAGCCTTGCAACCGTCGTCCAGCTCAGGAACGAAATCAACGCCACCATTTTATACAGGCTGACGCGCGGCGATGAGGCGAGGTCGGCGCTGACGCCCAGCTTTTGCAAATCAAGCGCGGAGAGGATAATCAACAGCGGCAGCGAGGGAAGGGAAATCAGCAGATCGGTCAGGCGCATCAGCATCGCGTCCCATTTCCCGCCCATATATCCCGCCGCCATGCCGACGGAAGTGCCGATAAAGGCCGACGCCAACCCGGCGGCCAGCGCCACGGTCAGCGATACCTGCCCGCCGTACAGCAGGCGGATAAAAACGTCGCGCCCCAGTTCGTCGGTGCCGAAAGGGTGCCTGAATGCGGGCGGCAGGAAACGGCTGGCAAGGTCGGTTTCATTGCTGGAATGGCCAAGTGCGTTTTCAATCACCGGCGCGAAGACACAGAGGCCGAACAGCGACAACAGCAGGAATGCAGGGAAGAAGCGCTTCATTTCTTCTCCGCATAGCTGACGCGCGGGTCGAGCAGGGCGTAAATGGCATCCGCGGCGAAATTGGCGGCAAGGACAAAGAATGTCAGCATCAGGAACCCGGTCAGGGCGAGGTTGTAATCATTGCCCATGATCGCGTCGAACATCAGTTTGCCCATGCCGGGGAAGCCGAAGATCGTCTCCACCGTGATCGCACCGCCGATCAGGGTGCCGAGATCAAGCATGAAAATCGTCACCGCCGGCGGCAGGGCGTTGCGGAAGGCATGACCCCACACGACCCGGGATTCCGCGCAGCCTTTCGCGCGGGCGGTGCGGATATGATCGGCCCGCAAGGCATCCAGCATGGCGGCGCGCAGATGGCGCACATAGACGGCCAGGCCGGAAACAGCCAGCGTGACGACGGGCAGGATGAGAGACTGTATTTGATGCGTCAGCGTGCCCTCCGACAGCGTTGCAGCCGCGGGCAGCCAGCCCAGCGTCACCGCGAACAGGCAGATCAGCAAAAGCCCCAGCCAGAAATGGGGCATCGAGATCCCAGCCAGGCAGAAGATGTTAATGAACCTGTCCGCCCGCCCGCCCGGGAAACGCGCGGCATGGACGCCCATCGGCAGCGCAAGGGCTACGGTCAGGAACAGGGCGGCGCCCAGCAGCAGCAGAGTATGGGCAGCGCGCGGGCCGATGACTTCCAGCACGGGAAGGTTATACAGCCGGCTATAGCCAAGGTCTCCCGACAGGGCGGAGAACAGCCAGCGGCCGTAGCGCGTCAGCAGCGGCTGGTCGAGCCCGTAAAGGGCGCGCAGCCGCGCTGCGTCCTCGGGCGTCATATGCGGGTTGCCGGCGGCCATGAGGTCGATCGGGTCGCCGGGCATGAGCCCGATGAGGATATAGACGAGGAAGGACACCGCCAGCAGGGTCAGCAGAGCCTGGAACAGCCGTCCGAAAAGCTGCGACGCTGTCATGGCCGGCGTTTTTTCTTCGGGGGAACGGGGGTCTGGAGGGACTGCTGCAGTCCGCTTCCGATCCTGCCCGCGGGCGTGCCCCCTTCTTTTCCCGCCTTTTTCATCTCTTCAATATGGAGTATCCCGTAGTAAGAGACGCCGCGCAGCGTGTCGTGGATTCCGGTCCATTCGGACCGGGGCTGCATCTCGACCTTGATCTCGTTCCGGAATTCCTCGCCGGCCACGATCGCCTTGCAGAATTTCGTGGGGTCATTCAGCGGCGGATGTTTGGCGTCGAAATCCAGCACCTGCCGCAGGATTTTCGTATGCAGCTCGGGGTGCGCCTGCATATATTCGTTGATCGAGTGCTGGGGGAAATCCTTCATGATCTTGGTGATCAGTTTCGGCGCATCGGCGGAGCCGCAGCGCAGCGCGTCATAACGGGTGCGGAAGAGAGCGTACTGCCGCCAGAAAGCGGCTTCCTCCATTTTCCCTTGGTCGACCATCCATGTTGAGTACACGACAAAGGTCGCGCCGCTCATCCATTCGACATACGGCTCCAGCAGTTGGCGCAACGCTGCGCCGTCCGAGCTGGGCCGCATCGCGAGCCAGGCGCGCAGAATCTCCGGGTCGCCGTCGGGTTTGAGAAGTTCCTTTTTCGCGATGTCGACGGCCCGTTCAGGCGGCTGCATGCGCACGTATTTGGTCTGAAGCCAGGTCCACGTCAGGGAAGACCCCATCCCGGCGTAGAGAATGAAAGCGCAGGCGATAAAGAACTTGAACAGCCATTTTATCGCGCGGTATTCCCAGCTGCCGCGGAAACCCAGCTTCTCCCGCGCTTCGCGCTCCAGGCGCTCGCGTTCCCGCCTCTTTCTTTCGCGGGCTTTCTGGCTCATGGCGCGGCGCTCCAGTTTTCGATCCACAGCGTGGAGGGGTTCAGGTGCCCGGTCGGCACGACGCCCTTCAGCCAGACAGGGATAAAGAAGGAATCCGCCCGGTAATAAAGCGGCAGCGCCGGCAGCTCCTCGGCATAGAGCGTCTGCAGGTCGCGCCACAGCGCCATATTTTCGTCGGGCGCGCAGATGACGTCGAGGTCGTCGATGATCTTGTCCATTTTCGGGTTCCTGTATCCCGTATAGTTCTGACCCGCGAAATTATTCGCTTTTTCCGGCACCATCGAGGAATAAAGCGTCGTTTTCGGGATATTCTGCGGCGCGCTCATCCAGGCGTACATGACGCCGCCCTCGAATTTGCGCTTGCGCATGGTATCGCCGAACAGAACGCGGGCAGGCTGGTTGTCGATTTTCGCGTCGATGCCGATCTTCTTCCAGTCGGATTGGATCGCAACCTCGATGTTTTCCCGGCTCTGGTTGCCGGCGGTGGTGGAAAGGCGCACGACGAGCTTTTCGCCCTTGTCGTCATAGCGGAAACCGTCTTCCTTCTTCTTCCATCCGGCCTCGTCCAGCAGCTTTTCCGCGGCCGCGGGGTCATAGGCATACTGCCTGACGTCTTTCGCAAAGACGGTATCCAGCGGGTTGACGTCGGTTGCCGCGACGGGCTGCTTGCCGCCGAACAGTTGTTCGTTGAGCGCCTGCCGGTTGATGCCGTGGAGCAGCGCGCGGCGCAGGCGTACATCGTCGAAGGGCTTGCGGTCGAGGCTGAGATCGATGTGCTCATAGGTCAGGCTCGGCTTGTAAATCGTATTGTATTGTCCCGGGTGCATGCCGTTGAGGCGCTTTTCAAAAGAAATCGCCTCATCCAGCGTGATGCCCAGTTCGCCCGCGATATAGTCGATATCCCCCGACAGTAAATTTGCCTGAAGCGAGGCGGAGTTTTCGACGGTGCGGAACAGCACCTTGTCGAACCACGGCGCAGGGCCTTTCCATTCGGGGTTCTTTTCCAGCGTGATGGAGGCGCCGGATTCCACTCTGGCGATTTTGTAGGGGCCGAAATAGAGCCCGGGAGTCGCCGGGGCCGTGTTGTACAGCGTGCGCGCCTTGTAGGTCTCGGGGTCTTTTTCGAAAATCCTGCGCTCCAGGTGCTCGGGCAGCGGATAGAAATCGTTAATCGGCGCGAAATCGCATTTTTCCTTCAGGAAATGAATCGTGAAGCTGCGCTCGTCCGAAGCCTCGACCGAAACGATGTCCTTTGAGAAGAATTCGCCGTTGCCGACGCCGGATTTCGGATTCTTGCCGACGTCATAGGCGAAAAGAATATCCCGGGTGGTCACCGGCTTGCCGTCGCCCCAGACAAGCCCTTCCTTCAGCGTATAAGTGGCGGCGATTCCCGTTGTGCCGTCCTTATGTGCTTCCTTCCTCGCGCGGCCGTTGTCATAAGTCGGAAGCTCCGTGCACAGCATGCAAACGGACTTCCATTGGGCGTCATGTACGGTCACGGGGCGCAGCGCAGCGCCCAGTACGAGGCTCTTTGCCACCATTTCGTCGAAGAACGGGTGCAGCGTGGAGGGAAATTGCGAGACGCCGATTTTCAGCTCACGATGCTCTTCCGCAAACGCCCGCCCGGGCAGCAGCAGCGCGCATATTCCCAGAATGCCAAGAAAAACTTTTGCCATTTTCATTCAGTTCGCGTTGAATAAGGCCAGCGGTTGGTTACAACCTTGAAAACCCCGCGCAAACTTTAGAGGGGCAGGGTCCATGGTGCACAAGCTAGTTTACATTTTTGTCGTGTTTTTGGTGACAAGTTTATTGCTGGCGCTCCCTCTTTTTCCGTTCTGGAAAACATGGAAGCGGGTCAAGGATAACCACCCTGATCTTTGGGCTTCGAAAGGGCCCTTCGATTTCATGAACCTCATCACCCACTCCGAGCTCGTGCGCAGTTTCATGGATATCGTGGCGCTGGCAGACCGGGACGAGGAGCTGGTGAAGCGCGACCCCGAGCTGATCAAATGGACACGTTTGTCGCGCGAAGTCTGGAAGATGGCGCCGCGGTCTTTCGGGACGCAGATACTCTACTTCTTTATTTTCCTCTACTTCACCTGGTTCCTGACCTCGCTGATTCTGGGGATTTTTCAGCCGCCGCCCGCGATGCCGGGCGGGATGTAAGGGCGCATTCAAGGGCGGTCATGAAAGCAATGTCATCGGCCGACGCGCCACCGCTGAAGAAAATTACGTCCGCCGACCTGGTTGCGCTGGACGATTTTGTGGGCGAGCATCCCGTCAAAATCGACCTCGTCTATGCGCAACCTCAACACCCCGACAACATGTTCAAGTCTGGCATTTATAAAAAGGACGCAAAGATGTGGGCGCATACGAGCTTCGCCCCCATCGTGCTGCGCGCGGCCGCGATCTGCTATGCGCAGCAAAAATGGCTGTTCGAGCTCAAAGACTGCCTGCGCCCTGTCGAGGCGCAGGCCGCGATGATGGAATCCGACATTGTAAAAGCCAACCCGCACTGGATACAGGAGCCGAACCGCCTCCTGTCGCCGCCTGGCAAGGGGGGACACCCGCGCGGCATGGCGATTGATATTGTGCTGGTCAATGAGAACGGCGAGGAAATTGACATGGGCACGCGTTTCGACTACCTGTCGCCGGACCGTAATAACAACCCCGCCGCACGCAATTATACGGGCTTCAGCGCCGAAATCCTCTCGCACCGCAGGCTGCTCGAAGACTGCATGATGCAGGCGGCGAAAGAAGCGGGGCGCGAGCTTCTGCCGCTGCCGCAGGAATGGTGGGACTTCCGTTTCCCCTATGCCTATTCAAACCTGTACGAGCCTGTCAGCGACAAGGCCCTGCCGCCTGATATGCGGATGATGGACTAAATCTTCTTTCGCTTCAGCCCGCGAAATATAAAACGCTCCGGCAGCAGGTGTTCCGCCAGGCTATGCGGAACGGGCAGAGGCTCTCCCGAAACCATCGCAGCGATCATTTCGCCGGCCAGCGGCGCGCCGGAAAGCCCGTGAGCGCCGAAGCCGGCGGAAATATAAAGGCCCTCGATATAGGCGGGAGCTTCCGTCGCGGCTTTCTTTCCTTCGCGCAAAGGAGCGAAGTTTTTGCGGAAAGCATCGTAATCCGGCGCCGGACCGACCGTTGGCAGCTTGTCGGGGGTAGTGGCGCGATATCCGGCGCGGGAGCCCGCAACCTGCGCCGCCGACAGGCTTAGCTGCGGTAGATGGCGGTTCAGCTTCTCCAGGTTTTCCGCATCGTCTTCCGCGCGCGTTTCGACCGCGCCGGGATTTTCCTTCTGGAACGTCGCGCCGATGTAATGCAGGCCATCGACGGCGGGCGTGATGTAACCGTCATGGCAAACGATTTTATCAAGCTTCCGCGATTCGACGGTGGGCTTCAGGTACGTCACCTGCCCGCGCAGGCTTTGCAGCGGCAGCCATTCGGTTTGCAGGAAGTCCCTGCTGCCGAGGCCTTGGGCGACGATGACAGTATCGGCAGAAGCAATGATGTGGCCGCCGCCAAGCACCTCCCAGCCCTTCGGAGTCTGCCGTAAACCCGTGACGGACGCTCCGAATAATGTCTGGGCGTCATTCGCCAGCGCGGCGCAGAATTCCGGCGGCGACAGCATGCCCGCCATTGCCTGTTCCATTCCCGAATGTCCGGCATAGGCTGCTGCAGCCGCAAATTCCGGCGGAAATTCGTTCTGCGCCAGCAATGCGCGGGTGCGCCCGGCATCGTCCGCATCGAGATCAAGGCGAATCACACCGCAGTTTCGCCATGACGGAAGTTTAAGCTTTTCCACCAGTTGACGCGCGAAACAGAAAGCATGGCTGTGAAATTGTCCGAGCGGCGAGGGATCGACCGTCAGCTTCGGGTACAAAATACCAATCGGGTTTCCCGACGTTTCCGCTGCGATGCCGGAGCGGTCGATAAGAACAACATTATGCCCGCGGCGCCTCAAAGCATAGGCTGCCGCGCACCCGGCCAGGCCCGCGCCCAGAACGGCGATTGTCTTTTTAGCGGCGGGCGAAGGCTTGCTGCCCGTCCAGCGCGCAATCGTCATATCTCGTTTGACGCCATAACCCTTGGCTTTCTCCACGGTATATCCGGCGCTTTCCAGCCCGCGCCTTACATGCCCGGCTGCTGAAAATGTAGCGACTGTTCCGCCGGGCCTTGTGCGTTCCGCCATCAGCGGGAAAAGCTTTTCCTGCCACATTGCCGGGTTCTTTGCAGGAGAAAATCCGTCGAGGTACCAGGCGTCAAAGGCGCCTCTAACTTCCGGCAGGATTTCGGCGACATCCCCCAGCAACAGCATCAGGCGGATACGGCCGCCGTAAAAATGCAGATGATGGAACCCCTCCATCAGTGGCGGATACTGCGCGAGAAGCTTATCCGTATCCGGCAGGACGAAATGAGAATATATCCTCTCCAGGTCCTCGCGGCGCACCGGGTGTTTTTCGATGGCGGCGTAAACGAGCCGTGCGGAAGGCGGGGCCGCCTGCGCAAACAGTTGCGCCGTCAGGAGAAAATTCAACCCGCTGCCGAAACCCAGCTCGGCGATATGAAACGACTCATTCTCAATCGCACGAAACCGGGCGGGCAGCTCGTTCCGTTCCATGAATACGTAGCGCGACTCCTCCAGCCCCTGGCCGCGCTGGAAATAGATATCGCCGTAGTCGAGGCTGGCGAGCGCGCCGTCGTCAGACCATTGCAAACGGGCGGGTTTCAGTGCCAAAATAGAGCTTCCTTAAGGTTTGTTTTCCTTAAGAAGCGAGGATCACAGATAAAAATGCCGAACGCAAGCCCTGTCATCCGCATCCTGTTCGTCTGTACCGGCAACATCTGCCGTTCGCCGACGGCAGAGGGCGTATTCCGGCACCTTGTCGAACAGGAGGGCCTGACCGGCTTGTTCGAAATCCACTCGGCCGGCACCGATTCCTATCATGCGGGCCAGACGCCCGACCGCCGGGCGGTGAAGATCGCCAAAAAGCACGGCGTCGATATCGGCCACCAGAAGGCGCGCGCGCTGCGCTCAACAGACTATGACGCCTACGACTATATATTCGCGATGGACGGCGGGCATTTCCACGAGCTGAAGGAGCGCGCGCCCGGAAAATATCGCGCGAAAGTCGACATGTTCCTTTCAGCCGCCACGCATCTCGACAAACAGGAGGTCCCGGATCCCTGGTACGGCAACGACAAGGACTTCGAGGATGTTTTTACGCTCGTCTTTGAGGGATCAAACGCACTTCTGAAAAAAATTCGCGAGGACCACAAGTTATGATATCGGCGACGCTGCAGGCGGAAATCGAAAATGCCATGAAGGCCCGCATCACGGCTATCGCTCCCCTGTCGGCGGCGAACAACGCGCAGATTTACCGCATCACGCTCCAGGGCGACGGGGTGCTTGTCGCCAAGGTTGCGGAGAGGGGCCTCGATATCGAAGCCTGGATGCTGGGCTACCTGAAATCCAAGTCCCAGCTCCCCGTGCCCGCCGTGCGTTACAGCAACGAGCATGTCATCGTGATGGAGTTCATTCCTTCCTCCCATATGCTCGACGACGCCTGCCAGCGCAGCGCGGCGGAACTGCTGGCGGCGCTGCACGGCATCCGCGCCGAGCTCTACGGACTCGAGCGCGATACGCTGATCGGGGCGCTCCGCCAGCCTAATGCGCAGAACAAGGACTGGGCCGCTTTTTTTGGCCAGCAGCGCCTGATGTACATGGCGGAAGAAGCGAGGAAGGAAAACAGGATAGACGTGAAAATGGTCAGGCAGGCGGAAAAGCTTGCCGCACGCCTGCCTCAGCTGCTGCAGGGCTACGCGCCGCCGTCGCTGATTCACGGCGATATCTGGGGCGGCAATATCCTGGCCGGGCGCGGCAAGATCGCGGCCTTCCTTGACCCCGCCATTTACTACGCTGATCCCGAAATTGAGCTGTCCTTCATCCGCCTGTTCAATACGTTCGGCGACGCATTCTTCCGGCGCTACAATGAACTGCGCCCCATCCGGTCGGGATTTTTCGAGGAACGGTCTGATATTTACAGCCTCTATCCGCTGCTCGTCCACGCGCGGCTTTTCGGCGCTTCCTATGTCAGGAAGGCGCAAAAGATCCTGGATCGATTCGACTGAAATTAAATCAGGACAGCTGCGCGGAAAACAGCGCGACGGTGCGCTTCACGAAGTCCTCGACCGAAGCCGAGCCGACATCGGCGGTTTTCAGCTTGCCTTCCGCCAGCAGCGTGGCGAGGCCCTGGCACAGTCCCCAGAGCGTGACGGTCAGGAAAGCCGCGTCCTCGACGCCTTCGCGGCGGCCTTTGAGGTAGCCGGAGATCTGGCCGAAGAATTTTCCATGCGTGGCCGCCAGCGTCGGGTGCTTTTTAAGGTCCGCCACTTCGCGCCCGAACATCAGCTGGAACAAAGGGCGGCGTTCGATAGCGAAATTGATGTAGCTGGCCATCAGGCGCTCGACCTTTTCCTGAACCGTGGCAGCAGTCTTCACGTTCTCGAAAATCTGCAGGCGTAATTGCTCGAAGCCCGTCTGTGCGACGGCGGCCAGCAATTCGTCTTTGTCGTTGAAATAGGTATAGGGCGCAGCTTGCGAGACGCCAGTCGCCTTCGCCAGCTGGCGCAGGCTTAAGTTCGCCGTGCCCTCGGTGGCAAGAATATCGAGCGCCGCGGCAAGCAGCGACTCGCGCAGGTTGCCGTGGTGATACCTGAATTTTTTCTGGAAATCTTCCTTACGCGCGACCGTCATGATGAAACCCCGCTCTCATGAACAACCTTAAGTACTATCGGTTATCCTTGCACTCGCGATTCAGCAGGTCAATAGGGATTGCGATTTTTAAAAAGAAGGCGCATGATTTGACAAATCATATTATGGAGACTGCCCGAGATGACCGGTTTTTCGCCGCGCAAGACAGCCGCGCCCGTTTTCTATCCCAAGGAGACCCGCGGTACGAATTTCTTTGAAACTGACCTCAACCTGCAGCGGGTGCTGGAGCGACTCGAGCCCGACATGCTCGAGCGCAATTTCGACCGGCTGAAGGACTTCGGCAAATGGGTGGGCGGCGAACTCGACGAGCAGGCGAGCTATAGCGACCGTTACGCGCCGCCGAAGCTTGAAACCCATAACAAGCTGGGTGAAAAGCAAAGCCACGTCGTCTTCAACCCGAAATACGAGAAATGCCACCAGGAAGCCTATGAACGCGGCGTCATCGGCCTGGCGTTCCAGGACCAGAATCCGGAACCGCATCTTTTGACGTTCACCATGGGCTATATGCTGTCCCAGACGGATATCTCGGTGCACTGCCCGGTTACCATGACGGGCGCCGTCGCCTATGTGATCGACAAATACGCGACGCAGGCCGTGCGCGATGAATACCTCTATGAAATGACCCGCATGGACGGGCAGGCCAAATCCGGCGGCACGTGGTGCACCGAACTGCACGGCGGCTCGGATGTCGGCGCGACAACGACAAAGGCGGTGACGGGGGCCGACGGCAAGGTGCGGCTGCATGGGTTGAAATGGTTCACGAGCAACGCGAATTCCGGCCTCGCGCTGGCGACGGCGCGGCCCGACGGCGCGCCCGCGGGCAGCAAGGGCCTGGGACTTTACCTCGTACCCAGCCACCTGAAAGATGGCTCCCCCAACGGCTATTCCATCCGCCGCCTGAAAGACAAGCTCGGCACCAGGGGTCTTGCGACGGGTGAAATCGATCTGGAGGGCGCCGAAGTCATCGAAATCGCGGCGCCGCCGAACGGGCTGAAAGTCATGATGGAGGCCCTCGAATACAGCCGCATCCACAATGCCGTCGGCGCTGCGGGCGTCACGCGCCGCGCCTTTCTCGAGGCGGCCAGCTGGGCATCGCACCGCGAGGCTTTCGGCAAGGCGATCGTGAACTACCCGATGGTGCAGAACGAGCTGATGGACCTCATGGTACGTTCAGAGGCAGCAACGGCGCTGGCTTTCGAAGCCGCCAAGACATTCGATGCCTATCTCAAGGACGAAGAGCTGAGTCCCTGGCTGCGCCTGTCCACGGCACTGGCAAAATTCCGCACGGCCGAAGACGCTGTGCAGTCATCGAAAAAAGCGCTCGAGATCGTAGGTGGCAACGGCTACACCGAAGAATTCCCGACCGCGCGGTTGTTCCGCGACTCGATGGTTCTTCCTGTCTGGGAAGGCCCGGCGAACATTCAGGCGCTTGAACTTCTCCGTATGGTAGCGGGCAAGGAACCGGGCGACCAGATTTTCATCGAAAAAATCCGCAATATCTCTGATGCGCTGCCTGCCGAAATGGCTGGTGAAAAGGCGCTGCTCGACAAGGGTCTGAAAGAATCCATGAACGCGCTGCTCTATCTGCGTCAGAATCCGAAGGACGGCGAGCGCTTCGCACGCAAGCTGATGGACCATATGGCGGACGTCCTGAGCGGCGCATTGCTGGCCGAGGAAGCCGCGCATGATCTGCTGCTGGGCGACGCCCGCAAGACGCTGGTGGCGAAACGCTATCTTGAAAAGGCTTTCGGGCCCAAAGACCTGAAAGTGGATGCGGACCTCGATCCCGTGCACCAGCATTTCAAGGCGCTGGTCTCCTACGCGGCACTCGACCCCGCAAAACTCGGTTACGCCCCGCCGCCTGCGGAATCGGCCAAGCCGAAGCATAAAATTTCCGGCCCCTGAAAGGCGACTGGGGCGGCATTTGCGGTTCAGGAGTCTCCTGTCAGGACAGGTCCCGAATCAGCCGGAAGGCGGCGGCGTTCCGTGACTGTTCGTGTCAGGGTAGCGGGCGGCATTGGATGTCCTTGTCTTTGCCTGAATGTCCTGCGGCCAGCGTCAGGAAAGACGCCCTGTTTCCGCCCCGGGCCTATTTTTCCGGAATACATTAAACTTATCCTTTGTTTACGAGGGGTTTAGGCCCGTCTATGATATAAGAATATGCTGGGGGGCATTCGGGGAGCATAAATGGCTGTTGTTACCCATTACGACACGCTGAAAGTTTCAAGGACTGCGCCGGTCGAGGTAATCCGCGCCGTCTACAAGGCTTTGGCGCAGAAATATCATCCAGACCGCAACCTGAACAATCCCGAGGCGGTCCTGATGATGCAGCTCATCAACATCGCCTATAACACGTTGACCGATGCGCGCAAGCGGGCGGAGCACGACGCCTGGATCGCCCAGCAGGAGCCCAAAAAACCGGCGGCGGCCGCCCCGGCCGCGCCGACGGAGGCGCAGATCAAGAACGAAAAAATTCTCAAGGAGGTTTCCGCCTGGGAGGCCTTTGCCGCCAAGGAAGTGAAGGAAGCCGAAGCCTTCCGCGAGAAGGCCAACAAGGCGGCGCAGCAGGCCGCCGCCGCCGGCAGGAACGAAAAGACGAAATGGGACGCCTATGCCAAACAGGCCGCGGCGGATGCGACGGCCGCGGAAGCGAAGGCCGTCAATACCCGCAAATATGCGAACGAGAAGATAGCCGCGCTGGGCGTCAGGCCGGCGGCGCCGCCGCCAGCGGAAAAGAAAATCACGACTCATTACGACACGCTGTTCGTGGCGCGCAATGCCTCCGTCGAGGTCATCAAGGCGGCGCATAAAACGCTCGCCCTGAAATATCAGCCGACCGAGGGAGGCACGACTGCGGAGGCGGCGCAGATGCTGCAGATTCTCAACGACGCCTACAAGATACTGACCGACGCGGCGAAGCGCGCGGAACACGACGCCTGGATCGCCAAGCAGGAGCCCCAGAAGAAGGAAGACCCTGCCGCGGCAGGGCCGCGCAAGACGACCGCGCGCGAAGCGGAATTCCAGGCGCAGGCCGACAAGCTCGCCAAGGATGCGGGCGCGCTGAAGGCCTGGGCCGAGCAGGCCGACGTGCAGGCGAAAGAGGCCGAGGCGAAGGCCGCCAAAGCAGGCAAGGACGCCGCCGCCAAGGCCAAAGACAAGGACGCCGCCGCCTGGGCGACATTCGCCGCCAAGGAGGCTGCCAACGCGAAAGAAATGCGCGACCGCGCGAACAAGGCCGCGGAGAAGGCGAAGGCCGAACAGGAACGCGCCGAAGAGGCCGCCAGGCTGGCGGCGATGGAAAAGCAGCGTGCCGTCCGCGAGGCCGCCGAAAAGGCAGCCGAAGACGAAAAGAACCGCGCCCTTTGGGAAAAGAATAAATAGAGCCCTGAAAGCGCAGCCGGCAGGATTTCAGTTATAAGGATAACGACTCAGGTCGCAAGCGGGACCTGATCGTGGATCACTCTTTCACCCGGTCCTCAAACCAGTTCCTGCCGTAGACGGTGCAGATTTCAGTATTCTTCGGAATGGCTTGCGTCGCCTCGAGAATATAATAAATCGTGCCGCCGCGTTCCTCCCACAGAATCTCGGCATTGGGATGCTCGCCGTGGTTGCAGAACGACATGATGCCCATGATGACGCAGCTGGATTTTCCGGTTTTCTTCAGGCCCGCGCGCCGGCGCTGGCTTTTTGAGACGTTGCCCACCATGAAGGTGTAATTCAGCAAGATGGTCTTGTCCGCGTGGCGCGTCGCGTCCTGGTTCAGGATGACGGCGGGCGCCACTTCCAGAACTTCCCCCTTCCTGATGGCGGTGCGGCAGAAGACGCCGCGCCCTTTGACGCCGACATGCTTCAGGTACAGGCGTTTTTTCCGATCGAGATCGGGGATTTTTTCAGAGGGCATGGTGTTTCAAAGCTCGCGTTTCCTGTCGTCAGATCAGTCTTTTCTTGTCGCTCTTCAGCATCATCTTGGCGGATTCAACCGTGTCCATCAGCCGGAATCTGTCGCGGGCCTGCAGGGCCTTTTTCTTGTTGCTGTATTCATGCAGCTCGATGACCTCGGTTTTGTAAGTCACGCGCACGACATAGGTTTCGGCTGCCATTTAAGGTCTCCTTTTGGGGCGAAAGGCGGAAATCAGGAAGCGGGCGCTGAGGTAAATGCCGTACATGCCGCTCGCAATCGTGCTCACGGCAAGAAGGGTCGTAAAAGTCAGAACGCTGCCGACGGCGATGACCGGCAGGACCAGTATCTGCGTCATGATCAGGGAGACGCCGACGATGGTCGAGACGATCGATCCCTTCATGGCAAGACTCGCGAGGAAGATATCCTCCTGTTTCTTCGTGATGCGCCGCGCGGCTTTCCATGCGCGACTTTTCAGGAATTTCTGCAGAAGCGGCGTTGCCAGCAGCTCCCTGATGCGGGGGTTTTCGGCAAGGCGCTGGGACAGCAATTTCCGGCGGGCAGACTTCCTCTTCCGGGGTTTGTGCAGAAAGACCCGGTAATAAATCTCCACCAGCCTGTCCCATATCGTCAGTATCCCCAGAAAAATGCCGTAGAGCCCCACGGCAATCAGGCCGACGCAAAAGGCTATACCGACCGCCGCCGCCAGGAAAGGCAGCGCGACAAGGTGCCCGATCGCCATCACCCCCGCGATGACAATAGCCCCGGCGCCGCCCTTGACGGCCAGCGCCTTGATCCAGAAATCGTGATCGTCCCAGATTTCTCGGGCAAAGTTCAACCACTTTTGCCTCAGCGAGCGGGGTAAAACCGATGTCGGTTGTTGTTTCATAATGTCTGGAGGTAGATTGGTGGAGCTGAACGGGATCGAACCGTCGACCTCCTGCATGCCATGCAGGCGCTCTCCCAGCTGAGCTACAGCCCCTTGAATGACCAAGGAATATGACGGGCACCATAATCCGCTCGCCGCCGGGATTCAAGAGGAATCTCGCAAGCGTGTCGGCATATCTTTGAATTTGAAGGGTTTAGCTGTTTTCAGCGGCGCGGCTGCCGGTTCACGAAGGCCCCGCTGAACAGCGACTGGAACAGCCCGACGAAGGTCAGGTAAAAAACCAGCGCGCAAGCGATGCCAAGACGCTCCTTGCTGCCCTTGCCGCCAGTGCGCCCCAGCTGATTATAGGCGTTCTTCAGGACGCGGTTTTCACAGAAGGCGATGCCCGTAAAGACCAGCACGCAAAGCCCCGAGAAAATATAGTGCGACATGGGCGCATGCAGGATGACATTGGCGAGGAGCGTCAGCAAAAGGCCGATGCCCGCCATCACGAAAAACGACAGCGTGTCTCCCAGGTTGCGCTTCAGCGCCTCCCCGTAGTAACTGGTGGCGAAAAACATGGCCGCGGTCACGAAGAACATATGCGCGACGCTGTCGTGCGAGATGAACCAGAACAGGCAGGAAACCGAAAGGCCCATGACGGCTGAATAGGCGGCGAAAATAAAGCTGACTTTCGCGACCTCCATCTCCGCCGCGCGTTCCGGCGTAAACCCGAGGAAGGCGAAGCCGACCGGCGCGAAAAGCGTGACGAGGAACATCGGAAAACTGAAGAAGAAAGAGGACACCGCGGGCATGTGGGAGACAAGGAAGGCGATGGAGCCCGTGATGACAAGCCCAAAAGACATCGTGGCATAGACGTGCCGCATGAAATTCTGCAGGCCCGGGTCGCTGTCGCTGAGCATGGCAGGCGCGGTATCCGCAGGCGGTGGCTTTTTCGTCATGGCATTCCCCTCGTGCCTTCGATTATAGGCGGGGGCAGCGGCAGATGGCAATCTATTGCGCGCGCAGGTATGCGGCCGGCTTTTGCCGCAGGGCCCGCCAGGTGCCCGAAAACCCGGCGACGAGCGTGATGCCCAGGCACAGAGTCGCGACGGCAATCAGCGGCTTTGCGGAAAATTTCCACGGCATGTTCATGATGAACTCCAGCATCGCCCAGGCAGCGACGGCGCCAAGCGCCGCGGCGATAAAGACGGTAAGAGCGCCGGTAATGCCGTATTCGAGCAGAAAGGCTGCAAGAATCCGCCGCTGCCCCGCGCCCAGTACCTTCAGCACCACGGCGTCGTACACATGGCGTCGCCGCGACGCGGCGACGCCCCCCGCGAGCACCAGCGCGCCCGCCAGCAGCGTCACCCCCGCCGCAATGCGTATTGCCTGCGCGATCGCTGAGATGATGACGCCGGCCGTTTCCAGCGCGTCCTTCACGCGCACCGCCGTGATGCCCGGAAAGTCTTTCGCAATTCTCGTCTCTGCCGCTTCCTCGTCTTCCGGGCGCAGGATGACGGTGCCGAGCCAGGTCGCGGGCGCGCCGTCGAGCGCGCCGGGCGCGAGCGTCACGGCAAAATTCATGGTAAAGCTGGCCCAGTCGATCTCCCGCACGTTCGCTACCTTCGCCGTGATGTCGAGGCCGAGAATGTTGAGCGTGAGATTATCGCCCGCGCCGATGTCGAAGGCCCTCGCGACATCCGTCGCAATCGACGCCAGCGGCGGGCCCTTGTAATCGGCCGGCCACCACGCGCCTTCCACGACCTTGCTGTGGGCGGGCAGGGCGGAGGTATAGGTGAAGCCGCGGTCGGTGCGGATGACCCAGTCGTGGTTCTTGTCGACCAGCGCCTTTTCCGCCTCCACGCCGTTCACCGCCGTGATGCGTCCGCGGAAGGAGGGCGTCAGTTTAAGGTCGCGCATGCCGGGATAGGACCGCAGAAGCTTTTCGAAGTCTTCTTTCTGCTGCGGCAACACGTCAAGGAAAAAGAACGATGGCGCATCGGCCGACAGGTCTTCCGCAATCAGGCGCGTGAAGTTGAACTCGATCAGGGCGACTGCCGAAAGAACGGTGAGGCCGAGGCCCAGAGACAGGATCGTGCTCGTGGACGTATTGCCGGGTCGGTGCAGGTTGGCGACCGCCATGCGCAGCAGCGGACGGCCGGGCAGCGACAGGCGTTTCAGCGACTTTTTCAGCAATGCCGAATAGCCCGCAAATACCCCGAACACGACAAGCGCTCCGCCGGTGAACCACAGCGCAAAGACGCGGTCCGATGATGTTACGACCGCCATCAGCGCCAGCAGCTCCGCCGACAGGAAAATCGCCAGCAGCACGGGCCGCGACGGCTTGCCGCCACCCGCCAGCACCGCATCGCGGAACAGCTCCGCGGGTGAAATGCGCACTGCCTTTCCCACCGGCCAGAGGCTGAAACAGAAGGCCGTGAGGATGCCGAAGAGCGCGGCGTTCAGCAGCGCATCGGGGTAAATGCCCGTGCGGTCGGTCACGGACAGTTTCGCAGTCAGGAAACTTCCTGCAATCACCGCACCGCCCGCGCCGATAACCAGCCCCGCCGCAATCGCGGCCACGGCTAGCGCCATGATCTGCGTCATATAGACGCGGAACACAAAGCGGCTCCCGGCGCCCAGGCATTTCAGCGTTGCGATGTGGGATAGCCGCGCATCCAGATAGCCACGCACCGCGTTCGAAATGCCGACGCCGCCCACCAGCAGCGTGGTCAGGCCGATCAGCGTCAGGAAAAACGCCAGCCGGTCGACCAGCTCGCCGATGCGCGGCGAGGCGTTGAAGCAGTTGCGGATTTTCCACGACTCTTTCGGAAAGGTCTTCTTCGCAGCTTCCGTCGCCGCCTTCAGGCCCTCCGGCGTTTTCGCGGAAGTCATGGCGATACGCTGGTCGTAGTATACCTGGGCGCCCTCGGACGCAAGGCCGGTCGCGCCAAGGGCATCCGCCGCAATCATGACCCGCGGCGCCAGCGAATAGCTTTCCACGCTGACGCGGTCCGGTTCTTTCACGATAACGCCGCGCAACGTAAATGTGCCGGCGCCGATCCTGAAGGTATCGCCAAGCTTCAGGTCAAGGCGCGTCATCAGGCCCCGTTCCGCCAGCGCGCCGTTATGCGCCAGCAGTTCCTGCACGTCCTTGTCGAGCGGTTGTCCGCCGGCATCCGCCAGCTTCATCGCGCCATAGAGCGGATAGGCGGAATCGACCGCCTTCAGCTCCGCCATCGTCGCCTTGCCCTCATCCCCCCGCCTTGCCATGCTGCGCATCTGCACGACGGAAGATATGCGGCCCAGGGTTCTCAGATAGTTCATTTCCACCGCGGGCGGCGGCTTGTAGATGGTGCGAAAAGCGATATCCCCGCCCAGTATGTAGCGCCCGTCGTGGCGCAGGCTTTCGGAAAGGCCGCGCGACAGGGATTGCACGCCCGCAATCGCGGCGACGCCCAGCACGAGGCAGGCGACAAAAATGTGGAAGCCCTCCAGGCCTGCGCGCAATTCGCGCCGCGCAAAGGTGGTGACGAGGTTCATGCCGCGATCCTGCCGTCGCGAATCTGCACGGTCATATCGCAACGCTCCGCCAGCGCCGATTCATGCGTGACCAGCACCAGCGTCGTGCCGCGCTCCTTTGTCAGGCTGAACATCAGGTCGGTCACCATCTTGCCGGTCGCGGCATCGAGGTTGCCGGTGGGTTCGTCGGCCAGAATCAGTTTGGGCTGCGGCGCAAAGGCGCGGGCCACGGCGGTACGCTGCTGCTCCCCGCCCGAGAGCTGGGACGGGTAATGCGTGAGGCGATGGCCGAGGCCGACGGCCATCAGCGCTTCCTCCGCCAGTTTAAAGGCATCCGCGCGGCCGCCCAGTTCAAGGGGCACGGCCACGTTCTCGAGCGCCGTCATGGTGGGGATAAGATGGAAATTCTGGAACACGATGCCGATGTTGTCCCGGCGGAAGGCGGCCAGCGCATCCTCATCCATGCCGCCGAAGTCGCGTCCTGCCACGGTCACGCGGCCGGAGGAGGGCCGCTCAAGGCCGCTCAGGATCATCAGCAGCGTGGTCTTGCCGGAACCCGACGGACCCATCACCCCCACAGTGCGCGCGGCGGGCAGGGTCAGCGTCACATCTTTCAGAATATGGACAACCCCGGCCTCGCTGTTCAGATTAAGGTTGACGCCGTCCAGTTTTAGAATAGGTTCTTGGGCCATGAATTGTCTGAAACACCTCTGTTATATCCTTATTCTCATTATGGCGGTTTCGCTCCCCGCCGTAAATCACGCCCGCGCGGAAACTGCTCCAACGATTATGGCTTTCGGCGACAGCCTTGTCGCGGGTTACGGGCTGAAGCCGGAGCAGGCCTTTCCCGCGCGGCTGGAGGCCAGGCTGAAGAAAAAGGGCATTGGCGCGAAGGTGATCAATGCCGGTGTTTCGGGGGAAACATCGGCTGGCGCCGTCAACCGGCTGGAATGGAGCCTGAACCGGCAAAAGCCTGACTACGTTATCCTGATTACGGGCGGAAACGATATGCTGCGGTCCGTCGACCCGTCGCTGACGCGGGCGAATTTGCAGAAGATGATGGGGATTTTCAAGGCGCATAAAGTCCCCGTGCTCGTGGCCGGCATGCGCGCCTTTCCCAATCTCGGGCCCGGTTTTGCGGCGGCCTATCCTAAAATGTACCGCGATGTCGCCCGCGCCTATAGCGTCGTCTATTATCCGTTTTATCTGGATGGCGTCGCGCTCAACTCCGCGCTCAACCTGGATGACGGCGTGCACCCGAATGCCGCAGGCGTTGATGTCATCGTGGAAAATATATTGCCGGCTGTGGAAGCGCTGTTAAAACGCAAGCCGTGACCCCGGCTTTCGCCGGGGCCAAGAGGGAGAGGATATGGACTACAGAAATCTCGGCATGACCGGCGTGAAAGTCAGCGTCATCTGCCTTGGCACCATGACCTGGGGCGAGCAGAACAGCCAGGACGAAGCCTTCGCGCAGATGGATTACGCGACCGGGCAGGGCGTGAATTTTTTCGACACGGCCGAACTTTACGCGATTCCGCCCAAGGCAGAGACCTATGGCCGCACCGAGGAAGTCATCGGAAACTGGTTCGAAAAATCCGGCCGGCGAAAAGAAGTCATTCTTGCCACGAAAGTCGCGGGTCCCGCGCCTCATTTCAGCTGGATCCGCGGCGGCCAGTCGGCGCTCACGCGCGCGCAGATCCGCGAAGCGGCGGAAGGAAGTCTGAAGCGCCTGAAGACGGACTATATCGACCTCTACCAGATTCACTGGCCGCAGCGCCCCGTCAACAGCTTCGGCAAGCTGGGCTATGGCGAAAAGGAAGTGACCGGCGGGGAATCCGACGGCATCCTCGAGGTGCTGCACGCCGCGCAGTCCCTGATCGCCGAGGGCAAGGTACGGCACATCGGTGTGTCGAACGAAACGCCCTGGGGCGTCATGACCTACCTGAGCCATGCGTCAAGTATCACGCTACCGCGCATTGTCTCCATCCAGAATCCCTACAGTTTCCTCAACCGCTCGTTCGAGGTGGGATTGGCGGAAATCGCCCTGCAAGAACAGGTCGGGCTGCTGGCCTATGCGCCGCTGGCGGCCGGCGTTTTAAGCGGCAAATACCTCGACGGCAAAATCCCGAAGGGGACAAGGTGGGACATCGACCCGCGCGGCTCGCGCTACAAGCGCCCGAAAACGGATGAGGCCGTGCGCGCCTATATGGATGTCGCGAAAAAGCACGGGCTGGATGCGACGCAGATGGCGATTTCTTTTGTCTGCCGCCAGCCCTTCCTGACCTCGGCGATCATCGGCGCGACGAAGATGGACCAGCTGGCGTCGAACATCGCGGCTTCGGCTGTGAAACTGAGCGATGAGGTGCTGGCCGATATCAACGCCGTCCACGCCCTTATCCCCAATCCATGCCCTTAAACCCATGCTGAGATTATTCACCGGATTATCCCTGCCCATCCTCCTGCGTCAGCGTCTGACCGTCATGCAGGGCGGCATCGAAGGCGCGCGCTGGACCGAGCGCGACAATTTTCACATCACCCTTACCTTTATCGGCGAGGTGGACGAGGCGACGGCGGAGACGGTCGACGAGGCGCTCTCCGCCCTGCGCCACGAGAAATTTTCGCTGCAGCTGAAGGGCACCGGCAGTTTCGCGCAGGGAAAATATCCGAAAGTTCTGTGGGTGGGGGTGGCGCATAACGACGCGCTGCATCGCCTGAAAGAAAAAATCGACCGCGCGCTCACGACGGCGAACGTGCCTTTCGAGAACCGCAAATACACGCCGCATGTGACGCTCGCGCGGTTCAAAAGTCCCGACGAAGCCAAAGTCGCCGAATTCATGCAGCAGCATAATCTGTTTTCCTCCGAGTCGTTCGGGGTCGACGAATTCATTCTCTACCGCAGCCACCAGACCAAGAACGGTCCGGTCTATGAACCGCTGAAGGAATATTCTCTCAGGTAACATGCTGAAATAGAACCACTTATCCCGCTGCCGTCTGCGCCTGCTGAAAATATTTTGTCCGTTGGGCAGGCGGCCTCTGTAAAACCGCTTGCATCGGGAGACGCTTTACGTATTAATTATTTATTCATAAAAAAAACAAACACAGAGGGGCGCCGGATCATGAAATTTCCATTCCGCAAAAAACCCAAAGCCGCGACAGCTGAAGCAAAGCCCGTGGCAGATGCAGCCGCACAGGGCGCCGAGGCAAAGCCGGCGGACGAAACGCCTGGTCCCGCCCAGAGCGGTCAGGTGATCCGCGAACTCCTCAACAGCCTCGCGCAGGAAAAGGCCGAAGGCGTCGCGGAAATAAAACTTCTTCGCGCCGCTTTCTTCAAGGCCTCCCGCGCCGTGCTGGAGGACGAGGCGCTGGCGAATGAAGAAAACGTCAAGGCCCTCGAGGAATATACGAAAGCCGTGAAGAACCCCGATCTGCGCGCTGATGCCGTATCGGCGCTCGGCTCCCTCGCCCTCCGGTATCCTGCCTATGGCGACCGCGCGATACAGGTGCTGGCCGGGGCGCTGAATGATACTGTGGCGGATGTGCGCTGCTATGCTGTCTTCGGTCTGAACGACCTTGGGCAGGCGAGCAAGGAAAGGGCCGCTACCGTGACCGACATGCTGGTCGCCGCCGCCGCCAGTCCGCATAACGACGTGCGCGAAGCCGTCATGACAGGCCTGACGGCGCTTGCCGTCAAATACGAAAACTGCGCGGGCAAGGCCGTCCAGACGCTTGCAGGCGCGCTTGCCGCGAACCCCACGGAGAACAGGAGCGCGCAGGGCTACATGGTCCGCAACAAGGCGGCCGAGGGCCTGGGCGAAATCGGCCTCGCGCATGCCTCGAAGCTTGACGACGCGATCAAGGGGCTGACGCCCGCGCTTGCCGACAAGGACATTTTCGTGCAATACCGCGTGATAGACGCGCTGCATGCGATCGGCCTTAAAAACGAACCGGCAAAAGACGGCATCATCGCCAGCCTCGAGAAAACGAAGGAAGGCGCGATCTATGTCGTGAAGGAAAAAATCAGCGGCGTCATTTCATCGCTGCGGCCGCCCGCCAAGCCGGAAAAAACGCCCGAAGAGGCCGAGGCCGAACGGGTGAAGGCCGAAGAACGCCGGCAGGCCGCGGAATCCGCCGCTGCGAAACAGGCGGAAGCAACGCGCCAGAAACTGC
>SCTB01000039.1 GCA_004297545.1 Alphaproteobacteria bacterium | reverse complement strand
GTTGACGTCGCGCCGCTGGTCCCGTCGAACTGCGGCTTCGTTGTCGCTTGGTCGGAAGTCTTCCGCCAGAAATTCGCGGGCCAGCCGCTGAAATCCGTCGTCATGTCCTTCGCGGGGCAGACCGTGGAAGGCGAAGCGATGATCACGGACAAGGGGATCGAGGGCGGCGCCATCTATGCGTTGTCGTCGGCGCTGCGGGAGGAAATCGCGGCGAAGGGCGCGGCCACGCTGATGCTCGATCTGCGCCCGGGCGTCACCGAGCACGAACTGGTCCGCCGCCTCGATATTCCGCGGCAGGCGAAATCTCTTGCGAATTTCCTGCGCGTGGCGGGCGGGCTTTCGCCGATTGCCATCAGCCTGCTGCGGGAGGCAGCGCCGCACGTCCAGACGCTCCCCGCCACGAAACTCGCCGGACTTATCAAAGCGCTGCCGCTCTGCCTTGATGCGCCCTTCGGCATCGGGCGCGCGATTTCCAGCGCCGGCGGCATACGGCTGGACGAGGTCGATGATCATTTCATGCTGAAAAAGCTGCCCGGCGTCTTCGTCGCGGGCGAAATGCTCGACTGGGAGGCGCCGACGGGGGGCTATCTGCTGCAGGCAAGCTTCAGCACCGCCGTATGCGCCGCGCGCGGCATTATCCGGTTTATTTCAGATAAACCAGCAGGGCGGCCCTGACCTGTTTCCATGCGCCGGAATCCGGATCGATGAAATCCATGTGGCCGGCACCGGCGATATTGATGATTTCCACTTTGTCCCCGGCGGTTTTCGCGGCAGCGCCATAGGCACCGCCGAAGCGCTGCGGCACGACATCATCCCTGCCGCCGGAAACGATGATCTGGGGCACATGCAGCGGCAGCATCGCGGCGGGCGATGTCTCGGCATACCGCCCCTCTCCCCCTGAAACCGCATCAATGGTTTTCGGGCCGCCGCAGGCGGGACCGTCCACCCGGTATGCCGCCAGGTCATTGATGCCCGCCAGCGAGACCGCCACATGAACGGGCAACGGGTTTTTCCGGTACAACGACCCGTCCTTCTTCAGGGAGCCTCTTCCTGCTGCCCAAAGCGCAAGATGGCCGCCGGCGGAATGCCCCATCACCGCCACATGCGACAGGTCAAGCGCATGGCGCGCGGATATCCGGCGCAGGTAATCGATGCCCTGCGCGATGTCATGGAAGGTGCCGGGGTATCCCCCGTCCTTGATTCCGAGGCGCCGGTACTCGAGATTCCAAACCGCAATCCCGCTTTTGCGCAGATCCTCCGCGATATAGGCGAGTTGCGAGGCGTCAGCGGACCCTTCCATCCAACAGCCGCCATGTATCAGGATAGCGACGGGATGCGGCCCATTGCCGGACGGCAGCCACAACTCCCCGAACTGATCCCGCCCGGGGCCGTAAGCAAATTTCTGCGTCGCCGCCGGAAGCGCGCGTATCAGAGAGTCCTTGGAATGTTTGAGGGAATGTTCAAGCTGCCTGAGAAAAATGATGCAGGCCAGCAGTGCAAAAAAGATCAGGAACCAGGTTCTTTTCATGCGTGCATTATTCCACAATTACAGCAAGTTATCTTCCATTTCTTGCCGTAAATATGGAAAACTGATATTGTACGCCCAACCTTCAGGAGCGTCGCATGTCACTTAAGAGCTGTTTCGGGAGAGCCCTCTCTTCCGCAAAAGTAGGGGTCGGTATCGGTCTTGCCGGCGGCACCGCCCTGTTCGGGCAGGAAGCCGCCCCGCAGCAGCCGGAAGACGGCGGGCATGACATCGGGCTCAGGGAAAAGCTGACGGCAGTCTTTAACAATTCTGAAGTCAGCTCGACCGGCTGGTCGCTGCCGCTGGCATCCCTGAACGCTTCGGGCACGACATCGCTGCGCACCGAAGTCGGCTATGCCGATGCCACGCCCGGATTTTACCTGCGCCATGTCTTCGCCGGCGACCACGGGCAGGTGGATGCCGGTTTCATGAATTTCTCGCAGAACGTCTTTCCGCTGGGCGATACCCTGTCTTTCAACAGCAAGGGAGACCTCTACAGTAACGGCGAGCAGACCGGCGACCAGCTGGGCCTGCGCTATAACAACAAGCTGACGTTAAGCCCCGCTTCATCGCTGGAATATGCAGGCTTTGCCGGCATATCGGTCATGAGCGGCGCGCCCTCCTTCGGCGTCAACGCGGATTACCGTCATGACGTCGGACAATGGCATCTGCTGGCAGGCGCGGGGCTTTCCTGGCTGGGTGAACGCGATGTACTCACCTTCAACGCCATCGGCGCCGCACAACGCGATTTCAGCTTTGACAGCTTTCCCGACGGCAGGCTGACTGCAGGCCTGCTGCTGAAGGAGGAATTCGGCAAGGGCGGCATCTCGCGCGCAACGGCCTTCGCCGAATACCAGACCCATCTGGTCAAGGACGGCGGCCCCGGCTGGATGAAACGCATATCGGCCCTTTTCACCGCCTATGGCGGCACGGAAAGCTATGGCGGCAAGGCAGGTGTGCTGTATAGCCCGGGCAAAATAGGCAGGATGGACTTCGGCGTCAGTTTCGGCCCTTCGGTCGGCTGGGACAGCAAGGAAGGGGGCCCCCAATACAACTTTGAGCTGCGGGCGGGATTTTAGGCATATTTATTGTTTATTATCAGACCAATGACGCAAAACCCAATGACGCCAGGACCGCGAAATTCCTGTTGCAACTCCTCGGGAATTGGTGTAAATAATATGGAAATCATCAGGACGACATTATAATGAATCTTCGCCGCCTCTTTGCCTTGCTGACCGGTAAATTCCGGGCGTCTGAAGTTCCGGTGGCTCCCGCACTGCCAGCGGGCGTTTCCCGCCCCCGCGCCAATATCATCCTCTGCAACGACGATACGTCACTCCACAGCAACGGCAGGGCCATCGAGAACGCGCTGGCGAGCAAAGGGTATGACATCAAAATCACCTGTGTCAGCAACGAGCGGCAGCTGCTGGACGCGCTGGAAAAAGCGCGTAAAAAGGGCGACCCGCCCAATGCGATCTTCATGGACGTCGGCGGCGTCGGCGCGAAGACCGCGCGAAAGGTCATCAAATGGCATGACAAGAATTACCCGAACCAGCCGCTGCCGGCGCTCAACTTCCTGTCGCTCAGTATCGACATGGGCATCACCGAGGCCGGACAGCTGCGCAACGACGATGCGCGGGTGCCGGCCGGCTTTGTCGACGAATGCGAGCTCAGGTGGCTAAAAAATTACCTGAACGGGGCGTCGACGGGCAATTATAAGCCCACCAGCACCGCCTTTCGCGACGTGCTGAATGAAACGCTCGGCTTGCGTCTGCCGCTTGACCACGACGACTCATACTATACCGACCAGATCAAACGTATGACGGAGGTCACCAAGGACCGCGTCCTCGAAGCCTGGCAGCAGGGAAAGCTGGCCCCAGAAAAAGCGGTCGAAGCCCTGCGTGGATATGCGCTTGGCCTTGCCACTTCGTTTTTGGAGGGGTTTTACACGCAGGGCGATAGCGCTGGCCAGGAAGGCATGTTTAAAAAAGACGCTGAGTTCTACGGCAGCGCAGGCTTCCCCGTCAAGGGGCCGGCGGTATTTTCGATACAGGATGCTGAAAATTCCTACGGCTCAGAAGAAAAGCCCATTCTCTTCATGCAAAGCTACGACCCCGCAGTGGTGCCACTGCTGGCCAGCGGGCAGCTGGGAGGCCTCGTCGTGACGTCGCCCTATATGGCCTCGCACCTCAAGCTGCTATGCGAGACGCATATGGTGTCGGGACTTTTCGGCATGATGTCGCCCGGCGAAAAGACGCTCACGAGCGAATTCAACGAGGAAGCAAAGCCGGACCTGCCCCCGTATTTCGAGAACGGGGAGACCATGATCGGCTGCCGCACGATCCGCAAAGGCCAGATGGTGCTGGTCGGCAACGGCGGCAACGGCATCGCCGTCAATCCCCCGTCTTTCATCAAGACGGAGGCAGCCGACCTCTCGCGTCTCTCTGAAAATGACAAGCTGCGCGCCGATACACGCAACCTGCGTCTCCTCGGACAATGTTTTGAGGCCATGTTCAGCGCCAAAGGCGCGAGCCATCACGTCGTGAAGGCGAATATCGACACCTGCAATGAAAGCCTCCTTGAAAACATCCAGGGCATCGGCCTTGTCCGCACCGAGCAGATGGTCGCGACGAATTCCGCCCTGCTGGAGGCATTGAAGTCGGTCCTGCTGCAAAAAGACGACGCGGGCTATGACAACCTGTTCGAAAGTTCGAGGTACTATTACGGCCGCATCATGCAGCGCCTCGACCACGGAACGCCAGTCAAGTTCCGCCTGTTCGACTTCGTCCATCGCGAGATCTTGAACAAGGACGAGCAACAGCAGTTCGTAGGCCTTTACGGGAAAATGGACATTCACGGCAGCGAGGCGCTGGAGACCTGGCCGCGCCTTTACCGCGAGCAGGTCAGGACCATTTTCAAGGCGCTTGAGTATGCCGATCCGATTACCGATCTGCCGCTCGAAATCATGATGCCGGCCGTCCGGACGGAAAAAGACACCCTCGACATCAAGAAAATAATCGACGAGGAAGCGAAGGCCGCAGGCATCGCGCCGCATCGCTACAGCTTCGGCGTCATGGTGGAAACGCTGCAGAGCTGCGAGAATATCTCCGCCATCGCGAAGCATTGCGATTTTATCAGCTTCGGCACCAACGACCTGACGCAGGAATACTTCAACATGGCGCGCAGCGACCTCAAGGCGCATGCGAATTTCGCCGGCAAGAACGGCTTCGACCCGTTCAAGAAACTGGCGCCGGAAATCCTGAATATCATCCAGTCCGTCGTGGTCAAGGGCCGCGAAGCGAACAAAACGCTCAGGATCGACGTCTGCGGCGCGCAGGCTGCCGATCCGGAGACGGCCATCGCCCTTTTCAAAGCGGGTGTCGACAACATTTCCGTGGCGCCCAGCCTCGGGAATCTCTTTGGCCTCCCTGTTCTGCTTGATTACCGCGTCTTTGATGCGATGAAAGCGCCGCCACCCTCCCCGCCGGCTCCCGCTGCTTAACCTTCTGAAATTATAAAGTTATTCCAGCGTGAATATACGTATTGACCTGCCGCGCATTATGGGTAGACTGCGCGCATCTTTCAACAGTTCACCCATGTCATGCAGGAGCCCTTTCAAATGGACGACAGCAAAAAACCCGAAGTGCACAAAGGCCTCGTCGGCGTATACATCGACGACAGCAAAGTCTCGAAGATCGTGCAGGAAACGAATTCGCTGACCTATCGCGGCTATGCGGTGCAGGATCTCTGCGCCAGCTGCAAATTCGAGGAAGTCGCCTTCCTGATGTGGCACGGCGAGCTACCGACGAAGCAAGAACTGGCCGATTTCGAGAAGAAGGAACGCAGTCTGCGCGCTATCGAGCCCGAGCTCATCGACGTGCTGAAAAAACTGCGCCACGACGCGCACCCGATGGATGTGCTGCGCACCGCCATCAGCTTTATCGGCGCGCAAGACCCCAACTGGGCCGATGAATCAAAGGCCGCCAACCTCGAAAAATCCCTGAACATGATGGCGAAGCTTCCCACCATCGTGGCCGCCTGGTCGCGCATCCGCAATGGGGAAGAACCCATCGCCCCCCGCACCGACCTTTCCTATTCCGAGAACTTCTTCAACATGACGACGGGCAAGGTGCCGGAACCTGCGATTATCAACGCTTTCGACAAGACGATGATTTTGTACGCGGAACACAGCTTCAACGTCTCGACCTTCACGGCGCGCACGATCACCTCGTCGCTGTCCGACATTTACTCGGCCGTCACTGGCGCGATCGGCTCCCTCAAGGGCCGCCTGCACGGCGGCGCGAACGAGGCCGTGCTCGATGTCATCCAGGAAATCGGCGAGCCCGAAAAGGCCCAAGCCTGGCTGGACGACGCCATCGCGAAGAAGAAAACCATCATGGGTTTCGGCCACCGCGTCTATAAGAACGGCGACTCCCGCGTCCCCACGCTGAAAGGCGCTTTCAACGAAGTATCCAAGCTGCGCGGCGGGGAGAAAATCGGCCAGATCATGGATATCCTCGAACAGGGCATGCTGGACAAGAAGAACATCAAGCCGAACGTGGATTTTCCCACGGCCGGCCTCTATCACCTGATGGGCATCGAGAAGGACCTCTATACGCCCCTCTTCGTCATGGCCCGCATCACGGGCTGGACGACGCATGTGATGGAGCAGCTGGAAGGCAACAAGCTCATCCGCCCCTTGTGCACCTACAGCGGCGAAGCCCAGCGCTCCGTCGTGCCCATGGACCAGCGCGGAACGGCGCCAAAGGCGACTCCGGCCCAGAAAAAGCCCGGCAACCCCGCGCCCTGACAGCGACGCGGATTACATAAAGCCGCAATGCTGCAGCTGCAGCATTGCGGCTTTGCCTGTTCGCGACTAGGATTCAAGGAAGAGCTGTTCGTTCTCAATGGGTGAAGGTAATGGAATTCCTGAAAAAATACGGGCTGCTGCTCGGCATCATTTTCGTCCTGGGCATGTTCGTCATGAGCGGAATCAACACGATTCCGCGGATGGACGAAGACGTAAAGGCGAAATGGTCGCAAGTAGAGAACCAGTACCAGCGCCGCGCCGACCTTATCCCCAATATCGTCAATACAGTCAAGGGATACGCGACCCATGAAAAGCTGACGCTGACCGAGGTCGTCGAGGCGCGGGCGAACGCAACCAAGGTAACGCTCTCCGCCGACAACCTGACCGATCCGGAAGCCGTGAAAAAATTCGAAGCGGCGCAGGGCGCCGTGTCCACGACGCTGTCGCGCCTGCTGGCAGTGGCGGAAAATTATCCCAACCTGAAAGCCGATCAGCAGTTCATCGCGCTGCAATCGCAGCTGGAAGGCACGGAAAACCGCATTGCCGTCGCGCGCAAGGATTATATCGACACGGTGCAGAATTTTAATACCCGCGTGCGGACCTTCCCCGGCTTCATCTGGGCTGCGATTTACGGCGCGAAGCCGAAGGCGGTGTTTTCGGCGGCCGCCGGCTCCGAAAAAGCGCCTGAAGTGAATTTCGACAGTAAATGAGACAGCCGCTTCTGCTCGGTTTTGCTCTTGTTCTTCTATTCGTATCGCTTGCGGTAGCCGCTCCCAAATTCCCGAAGCTGACGGGCCGCGTCGTCGACGACGCGATGGTGCTGTCGCCCGAGATTGAAGCGGATCTGGACCGCAAGCTGGCCGCCTACGAAAAAGGCACGACGAACCAGGTCGTCGTGGTGACTTTACCCTCCCTTCAGGGGCTGACGATTGAGGAATTCGGCTACCAGCTGGGCCGCGCCTGGGGCATCGGCCAGAAGGACAGGAACAACGGCGTTCTTCTGATCGTGGCGCCCGTCGAGCGCAAGGTGCGCATCGAGGTCGGCTACGGGCTGGAGGGCCAGCTGACGGACGCGCTGACCAGCCAGATCATCCACGACATCATCCTGCCGAATTTCAAGAACAAGCATATCGAAGCGGGGGTATCCGAAGGAACCCAGGCCATTCTGGCCGTACTGGGCGGTAAAAGCATCGAGGACATGAGGGCGGGCGGCCCGCTGACGGATGGGCAGGTTCTCCTGATCATGCTGTTCATCCTCATCTTCTGCATCCGCTACCCGACCCTGGCATGGTTTATTTTTTCAAATCTGCCGTCCTCTTCCTACCGGGGCGGAAGCTCGCGCATCGGCGGCGGCTGGAGCTCGGGCGGATTCAAGGGCGGCGGCGGAAGCTTTGGCGGAGGAGGATCGTCGGGATCATGGTGAAAAAATTGACCGGAGAGGACAAAAACGCCATATCAGCCGCTGTCGCGGAGGCGGAACGCCGCACCAGCGCCGAAATCGCGGTCGTCGTTTCGCCCACAAGCGACGCCTATCAGGCGTACCTGCTGCTGTACGGCTTCGCGGCGGGCAGCATCGTCGCGGCGCTTCTGTGGTGGACGAAGGCGCTGACGCCCTTCCCGGCGCTGCTGGCGATCCAGGGGATTTTCATGGCGTTGTTCGCCTTTGCGCCCTTCCTGAAAACGCCCTGCCTGAAGCTTCTGCCCAAGCGCCTGCTGCATTACTATGCGTCGCGGCGGGCGGCGCTGGAATTCCAGTCTTTGTCCCGCCATGTGCCCGCCGGGCGGCCGATTGTCCTGATTTATGTTTCTCTGGCGGAAAGATACGCGCATATCATCCACAGCCGCGCGATCGGCCTGAAAATACCGGCCCCGGCATGGGATACGATTATCGCGGAGCTGACAGGCCTTGTGAAGAATGCCGGCCTGCGGCAGGCCTGCGTGACGGCGGTCGGGAGGGTTGCGTCCGTTCTGTCTCCCCACTTCCCGGATGCGGGAGAGGCGAATGCCCTCAGCGACGGCGTTGCCGAGAAGAACTGAATGGATGACGCTGCGCGAATACATTGCCTCTGCATGAGACAGCCGAATTTCCAGGCCTCATTTCTTTCCAGACAGCATTTTCCTGTTCAGGTAAAGCCGGCTGCGCTGCGAACCCTTTGTCCGGACCGAGATATCCTCTTCGAGGCCGGCCGCCGCGAAAGACTGCTCAATCCTGGCGCTGTCTTCGGCATTGCTGCCGATAACTTCGATGATAACGGAATGCACGTATGGCAGCGTACGCTGCAAGCCGCGCAAAATATCCGCTTCAATGCTATCCACGTCGAGCTTGATGTGCTGCGGTTGAGGAAGCTTGAAAACCTCGCGCAGATCATCTCCCGCAAAAGCCAGAACGCCCTGCGAAAAGACGGGTTCAAAGGTTTTGCATACCGTTTTGGGCACACCGAGGGCATTCCCGGCAGTTCCCGTGTCGTAGAGACTCATATGGAGAACATCCAGCCTGGTATCCCCGGCAAGCGCGATGCACAGGGGAGTCACGCGATTTCCCATACGGTTCAATGCGACATGCTCGACGAGCAGGCTGAAATTCAATGCGCTTGGTTCAAAAGAGAAAACCTTAATATTTTCATTAAGAGCGGCATACAGGGAGTAGAGTCCGATGCTGGCGCCGATATCCCACAAAATTTCTCCAGGCTTGATATAAGTATCGATCCATTCGCGCGTCTCCGGTTCGTCGGTGTGGAAAGTTTCGACGGCGCTTGCAACGCCTGAGCCGCGGAGGGCATGAAATTTCAGCACCCCCTTGGGCGTTACGACTTCGCGGGCGCCCTGACGCATCAAGTCGATTGCAATATACGCCTTGGTTTTCTGGCTCTGCCGCCTGCTCATGGGAAGCAACGCCAGATTGATAAACCCTTTCAGTGCGGTTGCCATTCGTTGGCTCATGCTTTCGCTCCAGCGCTAACAATTGAATTGGACTTCACGGGCCGACATGACCTGCTTGCTGCACCGGCTTTTCGGAAAGGGGGCGCTCTCCCGAAGAGCTCGGGGTTGCGGCCGTCCGCTGAGCAGCAGCAAGGAAAGGCCGCTCGAAGTAGTAGTCGTCCTGAATGCGATGGACAAGCTTGTATCCGAAGGTCTCAAGGTAGGCTGTGAGCGCGGGCGCGTTTTCGGGCCAAGCCTCCACCTGCAGGAAGCAGTCGTTGTTTGCGAGGAGCCGGGCAGCCCCCTTGAGCACGGCGTGCTCGTGGCCTTCAACATCTATTTTCAGGAATATCTTTTTGCCTGTACAAGGAACCACCTCGTCGAGCGGCTTGACCGGGAGCTTTTGGGTATGGGAGCTTGCGGTCGAACCCGCCGCCACTTTAGTGAGGTTCGTTTTTGCATCGGGCGCCAGATCGAATTCCAGGGAACCGCTCTTATCGGAGAGCCCAATAGGATAGGTTCGGACTTCGGCTGCCAATTTGTTGAGATACAGGTTGGCGTGCAGCTGGGCGTAGTTGCGGGGGTCCGGCTCGAAGGCGTGGATCTCCGGTACGCCGTGAGACGCCGCGTCGATGGTATAGAGGCCGATGTTCGCCCCGACATCCAAAAAGACGTCGCAACTTTTCTTCATCAACTGAGAGAAGAAGTAGGCGTGCTGCCGAAGCTCATGGCCGCCGTGCAGCGCGACCTTGCGGTCGGGCAATTTCTTGTAGTCCAGAAGGAAAAGCGCGCCGTTGTAGTGCTTGACCTTATGACCGCCCGGCCAAGTGAGAGCGGCCCAGCCCTTTTGCATCGACGGGTAGAGGCGCTTGAGCAACGGTATATGGCTGAAGAATTGAAAAACGCCATAGAGACAGCGGTTGGAAAACTCCATCCGGTTGCTCGCTTCGGCGGGTGATGTAACTCTTGGCAAGGACATTGCCGCCATAAATAGCCAAAAAGGAACATAATGTCGAGAAGCGTTTTCGTAATTCAAGGGGCGGTGACAAAACACACCCTACATGACTAAAACAACGCGCAGGCGGCGTATGCTCTCGACAGGGGGATGCACCTATCGCGCGCGATTCCTCTGTATTTATGTGAAAAGGCCCCCGTCTTCCAGATTCCCGCTGAGAAGAAGGTTTGCCTCGCCGGTAAGGCCGATGATGTTCTCCAGAAAGGCAATTGTCCTGAAATGATACGTGCTGCCCGTTCCATCCAGATCGATTTGAACGATGGTATTGGTGACGCCATCGGCGATATGCACATAATCCGAAAGGGCGCCGGACCCGGTGATATGGTCGAGAATATCGCTGATATCCAGGACGTCGCCGAGCGCGGGGTCTGTCAAACTGCCTGCATCATTGGGGTTGAAGTCCCTGATAACATCCACATTCAAAAAAGCGCTGGCGAATTCAAGCACGAAGGTATCCTGACCCGCCCCCCCTGTCATCGCGTCCTTGCCGGCTCCTGATACTATATAGTCGTCCCCGTCGCCGCCATTGATAACATCCGCGCCGGCGCCGCCCGTAATCGTGTCATCCCCGCCCAGGGCGAAAATGATTTTCGTCGTACCGTTCGCCGTAATCTCGTTAGCCGTATCGCTGGCCGTGAAACTCTGGCCGCCCGCACCGGTTAAATTAATGATTTCAACCTCGGCGGTCGACGACAAGGTGTATGAAGCAGCGACGGTAAGCGTATCTTCGCCTTCGTCGGTATTCTCGATGATGATGTCGCCGATGCCGTCGACGATATACGAATCGTCCCCGTCGCCGCCCGCCATCGTATCGGCGCCGGTTCCCCCGTCCAGCGTATCGTCCCCGTCGCCGCCGTAGATCGTATCGCGGGCACCAAAACCATATAGCGTGTGGTTGCCGGTGGCCAAGGTTGCGTCGATGACATTATTCGCGCCGTTGCCCTTCCCAATAAGGTCTCCGCTCTCTGTGGGCGTCGGAAAATTGGCATCCGTCAGTATCAGGTTTTCAAAACCACTCTTGAGTGTGTAGCTGATGGTGGAAATGACTGTGTCGATGCCGCCGGAATCGCTGACATAATCGGTGGTGGTATCTACGACATAGAAATCGTTGCCGAGCCCGCCGATCATCGAATCCTTGCCCAAAAAACCGTTCAATAAATTAGAGCCGCTGTTACCGATTAGGAGATTGTCGTCGTAGTTGCCCATGACGTCGAAATCCCCCGTCCCCGTCACCGTCAGGCGCTCGACGTTGATCGCATTCGTGCTCATGTCGAAGCTGGTAAAGGTAGCGCTGGAGGCGGCGAAAAGCGTGTCGGTGCCTTCGCCGAGATTTTCTATGATGAAATCGCCGGCATCGTCGGCGAAATAAATGTCATTGCCCTTGCCGCCGATCATCGTATCCGCGCCGGCGAGGCCGTTCAGGGAGTTGTTCCCCGCATTCCCGGTCAGGATGTCGTTGCCGGGGCTGCCCGTCAGGTTTCCGCCGGAACTGCCGATGATGCTGAGCCCTTCGACCTCCGCCGGGATAACGTATGTGCCGAGGTTGCCGACGAGAATGACCGTGTCGGTGCCCTCTCCCGGGTTCTCTATAATGACGTCAAGCAGGCTGTCGACATAGAACGTGTCGTCGCCAAGCCCGCCATACATCGTATCGCCGCCCGCGCCGCCGTTCAGCGTGTCGTTGCCGTCATTGCCGGTCAGTGTGTTGATGCCTGCGTTGCCCGTGATGGCATTGTTGTTGGCGTCACCAGTTCCGTCCCAGTTACCTGTACCGGTGAGAATCAGGTTTTCGATGACGCCCGTTACCGAATTCAGGTCGAAGTCGACGAAACCCTCTGAAATCGTGTCGATGCCGCCTGCATCGGTGATGATATCCGTCAGCGTGTCGATGATGAAAGTATCGTTGCCGAGGCCTCCTTCAAGGGAATCGAAGCCGAGGCCGCCATTCAGGATGTTATTGCCGCTGTTGCCGGTGACAATATTGTCGCCGGAGCTGCCGGTCGCATTGATGTTAGCGGAGCCGCTGAGTGTCAGGTTCTCGACATTCGCCGCACTGAGAATATAGGTAACGCTGCTTAAGACGGTGTCCGTACCCTGGCCGACCTGCTCTATAAGGATATCGGTCTGCGCGTTGACGACCAAAGTATCGTCGCCAAGACCGCCGATCAGGCTGTCGTTGCCAAGGCCGCCGTCCAGCGTATCGTTGCCAGCCAGGCCGGTCAGGATATTGGTGGCGGCGTTGCCGGTGATGACGTTGTCGAGCCCGTTGCCGGTGCCGGATACGGCCGACCCGGTGAGGGTCAGATTCTCGATATTCCCAAGAGGAATCGTGTTGAGGCTGTAGCTGAGGCTGGAGACGATGGTATCGATGCCCGCGCCGCCCGTGACGGAATCGAGAATGTTGTCGACGATGAAGGTATCATTCCCGCCGCCGCCGATCAGCGAGTCGGCGCCGGCCGCGCCGTTCAGCGTATTGTCTCCGGCATTGCCGGTAATGATGTTGACGACAGCGTTGCCGGTCCCGTTGATATTGCCGGCCAGAGCATCCAGCGTCAGGTTTTCAAGATTCGTACCCAAGATATACGTGATGCTGGATAATACGGTATCCGCGCCTCCTGCCGAACCTGAGGTTGTTTCGGTGACAAGGTCACCACTGTCATCGACAGTAAATACGTCGTCTCCGGCACCTCCAATCAGGATGTCGGCGTCCAGACCGCCATCGAGCGTGTCGTTGCCGGCACCACCGTTCAGCGTGTCGATGCCCAGATCGCCAAAAAGCGAGTCATTGCCGTCGGCCCCGATCAGTATATTGTTGTTCGCATTGCCGGTGATCGTATTGGCGGAACTGTTGCCGGTGCCGATGATGGCTGCGCCTGTAAGGACCAAGTTTTCCAGATCCGGCCGGGAGGAGAGGCTATAATTTACATCAGAAATTACCGTATCGGTTCCCTGCCCCGCACTTTCAACGACGACGTCGCCTGTGCTGCCCACATAGAATGTATCGTCGCCCGCGCCGCCTATCATGCTGTCGTTGCCGGCACCGCCATCCAGCGTGTCGTTCCCTGCGCCGCCGCTCAGGGTATTGTTAAGCGTGTTCCCGAAAATGATGTTGTCGATGCCGTTGCCGGTGCCGATAAGGGCTGTACCGGTGAGCAGCAGGTTATCGACTTCGCCGCCATTGGCGTTTAAATCGAAGTTGACGCTGGCAACAGCCAGATCAACGCCCTCACCCGCGAGTTCAACAAGAACGTCGCTGGAACTGTCGATAAAGAACGTATCGTCGCCGTCGCCGCCGATCATGCGGTCGTTGCCGAGGCCGCCGTCCAGCGTGTCGTTGCCCAGGCCGCCATCAAGCGTATTGACGCTGTCGTTGCCGCCGATGAACTGGCCCGTCGCGTTTCCAGTCACGTCGATCGCGCCCAGTCCCGTGATGGTGATGGTTTCGACCTCCGCGCCCGCCGTCAGCGTATAGGTGACTTCCGTCTGCACGGTATCCGTGCCGCCGCTTCCCGCCTCCGTGATGGAATCGCCGGCATTGTCGACGATGAAAACATCGTTGCCCAATCCGCCGATCATGGTGTCGGCGCCGCTGCTGAGCGTGTCGCCGTCGCCGTCCAGCGTGTCGTTCCCGCCGCCGCCGCTTAAGGTATTGACGTTGGCGTTGCCGGTGATGACGTTATTGCCCGTATCGCCGGTGCCGACGAGAGCGGCGCCCAGCAGCGTCAGGTTCTCGACGTTCTGGCCGCCGAATGAAAGGTCGAAATCGACGCTGGACCGTATCGTGTCCGTGCCTTCGCCCGAGTTTTCAAGGACGGTGTCACCCAGGCTGTCCACGATAAAAACGTCGTTGCCGTCCAGGCCGATCAGCGTGTCGTCGCCGCCGCCGCCATCCAGCGTGTTGTTTCCCGCCGTGCCCGTAATGACGTTGACGCCGCCATCGCCGGTGCCGGCAACGGCGCTGCCGCTCAGCGTCAGGTTTTCGACGTTCGTCGCGTTCGTCGCCAGGTTGAAGCTGGCGGTGGAAACGATGGTATCGACATCAGGACCGGCAGCCTCGGTGACGACATCGGCTGGATCCTGGACGAAAAATGTATCGTTTCCGGCGCCGCCGATCATGGTATCCGCGCCTAACCCGCCGTCTAGCGTGTCGTTGCCGGCACCGCCGTCCAGCACGTTGATCTGGTCGTTGCCGGTGATGACGTTGTCAAGGCCGTTACCGGTGCCGTCGATCGTGCCCGCGCCTGTCAGCGTCAGGTTTTCGATTTCTTCGGTCGGCGACAGCGTGTAGGTTACCGTACTGATGACGGTATCCGTGCCCTCAAGCGCATTTTCAAAAATCAGGTCGCCGGCGTTATCGGCATAGAACGTATCGTCGCCGTCGCCGCCGATCATGCTATCCGCGCCGGCGCCGCCGTCTATTGTGTCGTCGCCAAGACCGCCGTCCAGGGTGTTGACGTTGGCGTTGCCGGTAATGGCGTTGTCAGCGTCGCTGCCGATGCCGATAATCGCGGCGCCGGTCAGAATCAGGTTTTCAATCTCGCCGAAGGCTGTCGACAGATCGTAATCGAGATTGGCGCTGATGGTGTCGGTGCCCTGGCCAGGGTTCTCGACGATCAGGTCAAGCAGGCTGTCGACGATGTAAAAATCATCGCCCGTGGAACCAGCGAGCTGGTCATCGCCCGCGCCGCCATCGAGCGTATTGTTGCCGCTGTTGCCGACAATAAGGTTGTTTGACGCGTTTCCGGTTCCGTCGAGATTGCCCGCCCCCAGCAGCAGCAGGGTTTCAACATTCGCCATCGTCGAGAGGTTAAACGATACGGTGCTTTTGACGACGTCGGTTCCCTGGCCCGCGTTTTCAACAACCCTGTCAAGCGTGTCATCGACGAGGTAAATGTCATCCCCCGCCAGGCCGACCATGACGTCACCGGCGCCGGTGCTTATAAGGGTATCGTCTTCGTTGGTGCCCTGATCAGGCAGGAGAACAATAGCCACGTTTATCCCTCCGTTATCTGCAACCCGCGCGTATCGCTTCAATATTTTACATTAAAAAAGTTTTCTACGCCGCGCACGATATTCCGCATTTTCCAGTCTAGGGAGAAATAATTAACAAGGTGTTGAAATATGCTTATGTCACGCATCTAAAAAATGTTCAGATGCATTTAATCTGGTATTATAGAAAATACATTTGCCATTGCCCCTGCCGGACCTCATGACACGCCGGAGATTACAGCGGCTCCATTTCCGGAAAGACGAGCGATGCGGCTTGAAAGGATTATCTCCCCTCTCCCGGATTCATCCCGGGCGTCCGCGCGGCGGCCGGCGGTTTCGACACGCCCGGGGCGCCTGCAGGCGGTTACGTCACAGCCAGCAAGATGCGCTAAGATCAGTCGACGGGTTTTGCTTCGCCGCAGAACATGTAGCCGACGCCGCGCACGGTCTTGATGAGCGACGGATTCTGGGGATCGTCGCTGAGCTTTTTGCGGATGCGGGCGATCTGGATGTCGATGACGCGGTCATAGACGTCGAATTCGCCCTGGCGCGTCAGCTCGAACAGCTGCTCGCGCGACAGCACGCGGTTGGGCGCCACCACGAGCGCCTCCAGCAGCTTGAACTCGCCGCTGGTCAGGTCCGCCGGCATTCCGTCCTTGTCGAAGAGCTGGTACTGCAGCCGGTCCAGCACCCAGCCGCTGAAGGCAAGACGCTTGGCCTTGTTCTCCGCCTCGCCGGCCGGCTGCTTTTCCGCGCCGGCGGAGCGCCGCAGCACGGCCTTGATGCGGGCCGAGAGCTCGCGCATCTCAAACGGCTTGGTCAGGTAGTCGTCGGCGCCCATCTCGAGGCCGACGATGCGGTCGGCGGTTTCGTTCTTGCCGCTCACGACAATGACCGGCGCCCTGCACTTGCTGCGGATCGCCGTCAGAAGCGAGAGGCCGTCCTGGTCCGGCAGGCCGAGGTCGAGAAGGATGATGTCGGGATGGGCGAGATCCAGCTTGCTCATCAGCTCCGCGCCGTTCAACGCGGAAATGAACTGATAGCCGTTCTGCTCCAGGTATTGCCGCATGACCACCTGCAGGTTTTCGTCGTCGTCTACTGTCAGAACGGTCGCTTTATACAAGCAGCACACCCTATGTAAAATGCATGTAAAATTTGTGACAACCACTTCTCATATAGACCGGTTGCTACGAAAAAGAAACAAAGTTTTTCCCTGCATTTACGCTGCGGCAAAGAGGCCCTTACATGCCGGGGCTAAGCTTTAATTGTTACCCCGGAAACAACATGACAGGAGCTGGCCCCATGTTCAAACAGGAAGCGCTCATCAGCGAGATGGCAAACCTCCGTAAATTCGCCCTGCGCCTGACCAGAAACGCCAGTGACGCAGAAGACCTTGTCCAGACGACCCTGCTGCGCGCCCTGGAAAAAAAGGATTACTTCCAGGACGGCACCAACCTCTTCAGCTGGACGTCGAAAATCATGTTCAACCTGTTTGCCTCCCAATACAGGCACAAGAAGAAATTCGACACCCAGTACGACCCGGCGCCCTATATCGAGCAGGCCTCCATCGGCCCGTCGCAGGAAATCGCCACCGACCTTTCGAAGGTGCGTGAATGCATGAAGCAGCTTTCCAGGGAGCACCGGGAAATGCTGATCATGGTCTGCATCCGCGGCATGAGATACGAGGAAGTGTCGGAAGCGTTGCAGATCCCCGTCGGCACCGTCCGTTCGCGCCTGTCGCGCGCGCGCCGGCAGCTTCAGGATCTCCTCGACCCTCCCGCCAAGGCCAGGATCATTCCGCCGGAAACGGATCCTGCCTATGGTTATACCGCAGCCTGACGGCGGGACGATCAGGCGACCTTTTTGTGGCGCGCGAGGAGTTCCAGCATCTTTGCCTTGAGTTCGGCGTCGATGATGGGCTTCGACAGGTAAGCGTCCATGCCGGCCTCGATGCATTTTTCCTTGTCGCCCACCAGGGCGTGGGCCGTCATGCCGATAACCGGCGTGTGCGGCAGGCCCTTTTCCTGCTCGATGCGGCGGATCTGCGATGTGGCCGTGAAGCCGTCCATCTCGGGCATCTGGACGTCCATGAGCACGAGGTCATAACGGCCTTCCTTCCACTTGTTCAGCGCCTCGAGACCCGTGCGCGCGACGTCGTAACGGCACCTGAGCCCGTCGAGCAGGTAACTCAGAATGACGATGTTGCCGATATAATCCTCAACGAGGAGAATCCTGGCGTAGCGCAGATCCGGCCAGCGGGGAGGGGGCGTTTCCCCGGCAGGCTCCGAACTGTCTTCCCGCAACGGCACCTCGAGCGTGAAAAGAGAGCCCTTGCCGGGCTCGCTTTGCACCGTGATATCGCCGTTCATCAGCCGCGCAAGGCGCAGGGAAATCGGCAACCCGAGCCCCGTGCCGCCGTACTTCCGGGAGACGGAACTATCCGCCTGCTTGAAACGCTCGAAGATAAGGGCGAAGTGCCGGGGGTCGATGCCGATGCCGGTATCCTTCACCTCGATATGCAGCAGAACATCCTCCGCCCTGGGTTGATGCCGAACCGTGACGTCGACGCTGCCTTTTGACGTAAACTTTATTGCATTGCCGATGAGGTTGATCAGTATCTGGCGCAGGCGCAGGCGGTCCCCCAGAAATTTCAACCCCTTGACGTCGCTGTCGTCGAAGGTGAAGCCGATGCCCTTTTCGCTGGCTTTGACGGAGAAGATGCTGACGACCTGCTCGAACAGCTCGCTCAAGGGGAAGCTGGTCTCGTCCAGGACCAGCTCGCCGCTTTCAATCTTGGAAAAATCGAGGATGTCATTGATGAGATCTTTCAGCGAAGCGGTGCTTGAACTGAGCGTGCGGACCAGTTGCTTTTGCTTCGGGGCGAGGTTCGCCTGCGCCCCCTCGAAAATTTCCGCGATACCGCTGATCGCCGTGAGCGGCGTGCGGATTTCATGGCTCATATGGGCCAGGAATTCCGTCTTCGCGCGGTTGGCTTTCTCGGCCGCCTCCTTCGACTTTTCAAGCTTCTCCTCGTAGGCCTTGATGTGGCTGATGTCCGTATGGGCGCCGACCAGCCGCCAGGGCTTGCCGTGATCGTCGTAAATGGCCTTCCCGCGCGCGTTGATCCAGATCCACTTGCCCGTCTGGTGCCTCATGCGGAAAACATTGAGATATTCTGAAATCTCCCCGTTCAGGTACTGCTCGATATAGTCCAGCACCCGCTGGCGGTCGTCGGGATGCAGGAGATCCTTGAACGACTGCATGTTGCTGGGGAACTGGTCGGATTCGTACCCCAGCATGTCCCAGAACTGGCGTGAATAGAAGGCCTTGTCGCTGACAAGGTTCCACTCGAAGAACCCGTCGCTGGCGCCTTCGATCGCCAGGCGAAAGACCTCCCCGCCCTCGCCGAGGCTCTGCTCGGCGAGCTCGCGCCGGCGCCGCTTGCGCATGAGGTAGAGGCTGAACGCCACAAACAGCGCGGTTGAAATAAAGATGCTGCCCAGTATCCTGCCGCGGTAAATGACGCGGTAATCATCAAGGGAGCTCACCAGGAAGTCCAGTTGCTTCTGCTCCTCCAGCAAAAGGTCGGAAGTGACGCGGTCCAGGTTCTCGTGCGCCGCTTCCGTGTCCGACTCGTCCCTGGACGACGGGCTGCCTGCCCTTTGAATGCGACCGGCATCGAGCTTTTCCGACAGTTTCAGGAAATAATGCTGCAGCTCCTTCATCCTTGCCGATTGCGCGGGACTGTCTTCGACAAGGGAATTGAGTTCGCCGATCCGGTCGGAAGCAGCCGCCTTGGCGGCGTCATAGTCCTTTGCAAATTTCGTATTTCCTGTCAGGGAATACCCGCGCTCTGCCGCCAGCATCTTTTCGGCCCGCAGCGCAAGGTCCTGCGCCTTTCCGATGACAGCATGGCCGTGGGAGATACGGATACTGAGATGATTCACATGATGCCAGGAATTGAAGACCAGTCCGGTCAGCGTGCCGACGCAGACCATCAACAGCGCGACGCACAAAATGTAGTCCCAGTATCGCCGGGCCCAGCTGGCAATCATGCAATAGGCGTCCCTTCAGGTTTATTTCTGGCGCACCGAATAATATAAAAAGATGCCCGGAAAGACATCTTTTTATTACCTTTTGGTATTATGAAAACTTATACCGGGGGCGCCTTCCCCTGCAGAACATGAATAGCCGCCGCCAGCAGGAAGAGGAGCAGAAAGACGCCGAACAGGAGGCGGGCGATTTCGATGGAGACAATCGCAATACCCCCGAACCCCAAAAACCCGGCGACCAGCGCCAGTATCAGGAAAGACAATGCCCAATGTAACATGCCCCTACTCCCCATGTTGTTTTCCGGGAAGACAGGCTTATACTGCCTTTCTTCCCTCCTGTATGGCAAACGCGGGACGGGAGGAAGAGTTCAGAAACTCCTTGGAAGCCGGATCGCCAGTCATGCGACATTCAATAGACCTGAGCCTGCCGAAACGCATCCCGAGGACGCCGGAAAAGCCGCTGCCTTTCATCCGTTACGTGCTCCAGCACTGCTCTCCCGGCATGAAATGGCAGGCGGGGGCGGCTTATCTCTTTGAAATCATATCAACGGCAGCCGACACGCTCGTGACCTGGGCGCTGGGACGCATCGTCGGCGTGATCGCCACCGCCGGCGACAGGTTGTGGGAAAAAGTGACTTATGAGTTGCTGATCCTTGCGGGCCTGTGGACGCTGAGGAACATATCCTACCGCTGCCGCGAATATATGGAGCGGCATTACGTGCCGGAACTCCTGAACACCACGCGCGCCCTTTTGTTCGCGCGGCTCATCCAGCAAAGCCAGGCTTTCCTTCACGCCAATTTCGCCGGCGTACTGGCGAACCATGTCCGGCGCGCGGGCGACGTCATCAGCGGGTTGCGCGACAAGATGCAGTACAGCATCATCCCGCTCGCCGTGCGTTTCGTCACGGCAGGCGTGCTGCTGTGGGGCATCACGCCCCAGTTCGCGCTCTTCATCCCGGGCTTTCTGGTCGTCGGCGCCATCTGCGCCGTCCTGACGGCGCCGAAGTGGACCATGCTTTCCCTGCAGCAGGCCGAGAAATCCTCGCTGCTGACCGGGTATATCGTCGACAGCACGACGAACCTGTCTATCGTTCAGCAGAATGTCGGCTGGCGCGAAGAATTGAACCGCCTGGACCACGCGCAGGACCAGATGACGCAGACCTTCGTGAACCGTTTGCGCTGGGTAAGCTGGTTCTGGGGCATCTTCGATACCATCATGACCTTTTTCCTCTGCGGCTTCATGGCGCTCGTCGTCCACGGCTGGCAGCAGGGCAATGTAAGTACGGCGCAGCTTGCGATGACGGTCGGCCTGTCCATGAACCTGTTCGGCGCGATTGCAGGCACGGTCAACCTGCTGAGTTCCAAGTTCGACGATATCGGCATATTGCAGGAGGCTCTCCACAAGATTTCAACGCCCTTGAGCATCCTCGACAAACCGGGCGCGCCCGACCTCCAGGTGGTGCAGGGCGCGATCGACTTCCGCGACGTCGATTTCTCATATATTCCGGGGCAGCCGGTTTTCGAGAAACTGAACCTGTTCATTCCCGCCGGGCAGCGCGTGGGGCTGGTGGGCGTCAGCGGCGCGGGCAAGAGCACGCTATGCCACCTCTTGCTGCGCGCCCATGACGTGACGGGCGGCGGCATATATATAGACGGGCAGAATATCGCGGAAGTGACGCAGGACAGCCTGCATGCGTCCATTTCCGTCATTCCGCAGGAACCCGTGCTTTTCCACCGGACGCTGGGCGAAAATATCCGCTACGGCAGGCTGGCGGCGACGCCGGCAGAGGTGGAATCCGCCGCGCGCGCCGCGGAAGCGCAGAACTTCATCGCCACCATGCCGAAGGGATACGACACCCTTGTGGGCGAGCGCGGCGTGAAACTGTCGGGCGGCCAGCGCCAGCGCATCGCGATCGCCCGCGCCATCATCAAGGATGCCCCCGTCCTCGTGCTCGACGAGGCGACCTCGGCGCTCGACAGCGAAACGGAAAAAGCCATCCAGTCCGCCATGATGCACGCGATGGAGGGGCGCACGACGGTCGTCATCGCGCATCGCCTCTCGACGCTGTCGCACATGGACCGCATCGTCGTCATGGAGCACGGCCGCGTGATCGAGGACGGATCGTTTGAAGACCTTCTGGCGCACGGCGGCGTCTTTGCGCGGCTGTGGAAACTGCAGGCCGGCGGCTTTCTGCCGGACGCCCTGCCGCAGGCGGTGGGCCAGTGAGCCCCGGCTGGCAGGGCCTGGACCCGGGCGCGGAAAGCCTTATCCTGGCGGGGCCTGTGCTGAAGAGCACGTTGACGCCCTTGGCGCTGAACGCGCTCGGCTTGGCGGACGCGCCGCAGATCGCCGTCGACGGGGGCATTCGCTTTGCGCACCGGCCCTTTCTCTGGGCGGGCGACGGGGATTCCGGCGCGGCGCCGGCAAAAATTCCGGCCATGATGAAGACGGCGCAGGACGAAACCGACCTGCGTTTTTGCCTGAACGGCATCCGGTCCTGGCGCTGGCGCGACCTGCACCTCTTCGGTTTCATCGGCGCAAGACCGGACCACGCGCTGGCCAACTTCGGCGAAATCCACGCCGAGATGAAACGGCGCCAAAGGTTTCAAAGGGGCGTTTTCTATGACGAAGGTCTACTCCCCCTTTTCGTCTTCCTTGCCGCCGGGGAACATGTATTCGCGCATAAGGGGATTTTTTCCCTGGTTGCCTTCGATCGTTCGACGGTAAGCCTTTCAGGCAAGTGCCGTTATCCCGCCGGGAGTCTTGTCATTGAAACGCTGTCCGGCGCAGGCATTTCAAACGAAGCAACGGGAGAGGTAAAACTGATATCCGATTCCCCTGTCGCGATTATTTTTCCGCATGAATAATCCGCGCCCATTCCTGGAAAGCCTGTTCCGGGCGGCAATCGCGGCGGCGCAGCCGTCCCTGTGCCTGCCGGCCCACCTGCCGCAGGTTCCGGAAGGGCGGACGCTTGTCTTCGGCGCCGGCAAGGCCTCCGCCGCCATGGCGAAGGCCGTGGAGGACAACTGGCCGGGAGATTTGCGCGGACTTGTCGTGACGCGCCACGGCTATGAAACTCCCTGCAGCCGTATCGAGATCGTCAGGGCCGCGCATCCGGTGCCGGATGACGCCGGCCTGAATGCCGCGCGGCGCATGCTGGAGATGGCGGGCGGCCTGACGGAAAAAGACCTGGTCCTGTGCCTTGTTTCCGGCGGCGGATCGGCGCTGCTGCCGCTGCCTATGCCCGGCCTTACGCTTGCGGAAAAGCAGGATATCAGCCGCAGCCTGCTCAAATGCGGCGCCGCGATTGGCGAAATGAACTGCGTGCGGCGGCATCTGTCATCCATCAAGGGCGGCAGGCTGGCCGCCGCATGTTTTCCCGCAAAAGTGGTTACTTTGCTTATATCAGACGTGCCGGGAGACAACCCGATGGATATCGCTTCGGGCCCGACCGTCGCAGATACGACCACCTGCGCCGATGCGCTGTCCATTCTTGAAAAGTACAAAATCGGCGTTCCATCTTCCGTTCGAAAGGCGCTGGCGGATGGCACGGCTGAATCCGTCAAGCCGGGAGACCCCCGCCTGGAGAACGGTATTGTCAAACTTATCGCCACGCCGCGCATGGCGCTGGAAAAGGCGGCCGCACTGGCGGAAGCAAATGGCGTCAGGCCTCATATTCTTGGCGACGCCCTTGAAGGGGAAGCGCGCAAACTGGGGCGCGACATGGCTTCGCTTGCGGAGGAGGCGCGTTTCAAGCCGCCTTGCGTGCTGCTGTCGGGCGGAGAGACCACCGTCACCGTCACCGGCAACGGCCGGGGCGGCAGGAATGTGGAATTCCTTTTGTCGCTGGGCCTTGCGCTGAAGGGCCGCGGCCGTGTTTATGCGCTTGCGGGAGATACCGACGGCGTCGACGGCATGGAAGAGATTGCCGGAGCCTATCTCGCCCCGGACAGCCTGGCGCGCGCCCGCGCCGCGGGCATCGACCCAGCAGCCAGCCTTGCGAACAACGACGGTCACGGCTTTTTCCAGTCTCTCGGCGACTCGATCGTCACCGGACCGACCCTGACGAATGTTAACGATTTTCGTGCGGTCCTGCTGGACGACGCCCCCGGATGAAGCAGTCCTTCCGGTGAAAAATTTTATGCGCCCAATAGCGGGCGTTTAAAAAAAATAATACATTCATTTCCGGCAGTTAAGACCTGTCTGCGAATTTTTGTGCATCGCATGGAACCCAAAAGCAGGTTCTCTCGTTAGGGGCATAGGAGGCCCTATGAGTCCGCGAAGCATTCTCTCCGTCAGGAGTCGTACCCGTGATTTCGAGATTCAGGCATTGGTCGACGGGCAGCTTGGCTGGGACGCCCAGAAACGGTTCTGGAAGGAGATTGAAGATGACCCAACGCTGCAGCGCCGTTATGACCAGCTTGTGGCGCAGAAAAGGGCACTGCTGCAGTGGTGGTCTTCCGAAGGCGGCGCCAGGCGCCCTATATCCTCCTTGAAGGATGAATCCGGGACTGTAACCGTGTAATAAAAAATCCTGTTTATTACCCGCACGCGCCGCACCTGCCCCGGCGCGTGTTTCTTATGTTTTTAACGGCGCCGCTTCTTTAAGAACCCAGAACAGGTTATACTGCTTGCAAGCGCTCCGGATATGAAGGAGAGAGAATATGAGCCTTAAACCGCCGGTCCGGCAGGGCCCCATCCTCGTGGTGGAAGACAGCATCGACGATTTTGAGGCTACCCAGCGCGCCTTCCGCAAGGCGGGGCTCGACAAGAAAATTGAACACCTGACGTCAGGCGAGGCCGCACTTGCCTATCTCAGAACCCCCGGCAGCCCGTGGCCCAGCCTGATCCTGCTTGATCTCAACATGCCGGGCATGGGCGGGCGGAAAACGCTCGAGTTCATTAAAAAAGACGAGACCCTGAAAGACATTCCTGTCGTGGTGCTGACAACGTCAAACTATAATGCTGACGTGCGCATGTGCTATGCGCTGGGGGCCAATTCCTATGTGCAGAAACCCGTCGATTTCGATGCCCTGAGCGCTTCCATTCGCTGCATCAAGGAATACTGGCTGGATACGGCCCTGCTGCCGGAAAAGGACGCCGCCGGAAAAGCTTAAAATCAGAAATCCTGGAATCAGCCGGTCGTGCCGTAGAGGACGTTACGGCGCGCCTCGAGCTTGGGGATTGTGAAGTAAAAAACAGACCCCGTTCCAGGTTTGGATTCCACCCAGATTCCACCGCCGTGCATCTCGGTGATTTTCCGGCAAATCGAAAGCCCGAGGCCGGATCCTTCGATTTCATCCCGGGTGTGCAGCCGCTTGAAAGCCTGGAAAATGACGCTCGAGAATTCAGGCTCGATGCCGCATCCGTTGTCCTCGATCGCGAACTGGTATTCGTTTCCCTTATCCTGGACCTTTACGGATATGACCGGATTGCGGTCGCGGCTGCGGTATTTGATCGCGTTCGAAATCAGGTTCTGGAACAGCTGTTTCACGCGAAACGGAAACGCGGTGATGACCGGCAGGGGCGCCACATTTAGCGTCGCATTCGTCTCGCGGATAGGCTCCTCAAGAACCTCCAGGACTTCGGCCATGATGACGTTGCAATCGACGGTCGTCTTTTCCTCCCGCGAATTCGCGACTTCCGAATATGCGAGAAGGTCGTCGACCAGTTTCTGCAGGCGCTGCGCATTGACGCCGAGGCGCTTGATATATTCGGCGCCCTTCTCGTCCAGCTTGTCGGCGAAGTCCTCCCGGATAAGGTTGCAATAGGAAACGATATGCCGGAGCGGCGCCTTCAGGTCATGGGACGCCGTATGCGTGAACTCGGAAAGAGCCTGGTAGGAACGCTCCAGTTCCTGCTGATAACGGACGATTTCTCCCTTGAGGTGCTGACGCTCGATCGCATTCAGGATGCTCTGGGTGAAGAATCCCTCGAGGATGCTGCTCTTGGTGATATAGTCCAGGGCGCCGAGTTTCATGACCTCCACGGCCGTGCGCTCGCTGCCGCGCCCGGTGACCATCACGATCGCCGCACCGCTCGCGAACCGGGCATCCTGGTATTTATGGATGAAGTCGATGCCGTCCCCGTCCGGCAGCTGGAAATCGAGGACAATGCAGTCCAGGGCATGCTGCCGCGCCAGATCGAGGCCTTCGTCGATATTCGAGGCTTCGTAAAGCCGGAACGTGCCGGCATTGCGGCTCAGGATGCGGCGATAAAGCTCCCTGTCTTCCGGACTGTCTTCAACAATCAGAACATTGAACGGGGGAGACGGCTGTGAGTGCAGTTCCGTCATCATGCCAGCACCTTCGTTGCAACCAAGCCTACTCCTTTTATTTTAGCACGCCGTGACAGGATTTTAACGCATCTCACGCAAATAAATGCCTAAAATTTTAGGGAACCGTTTCAAAAACGCGGCGTTGCCTTGAGCGGAACTGGCGTTTTTGGGAAGTTAGGCGCAATTTTAATCAAGTGTCACCCAATCTTCACGGGTATTTAAAAGCGCGATGATAGAGTAGAAGGTGGAGGCGCAGGTCCTATGTTGCCTTGAGGGAGCACCTTAAAAGGGTGCAGCGGTCATGGAAGCGGGGAAAGACAGAGATGCGGCAGGGCGCGGGCGCGTAAACGCCATGCTTGGAACCAGACGGCCGATAGCGGTGGTGGATGATAACAGCGATGACCAGTTTTTTCTCAGGCGCGAACTCAATTTTCTCTTCGGCGAGATGCCGGTCATTGCGTTCCCCAATGGCGCTGCGCTGCTCCACTACCTGCAGGACCATTTTGACGAAGAACGTCCATGGTTGATACTGCTGGACCTGCACATGGCCGGCATGGACGGCTTCAGGACGCTGGAGTTCCTCCATGGCAGGAAGGGTATGAACGACATACCCGTTGTGGTGGTTTCCGGGACCCTTGACCGCAGGGAAGTGCAGGCGGCGTTCGGATATGGAGCCAAGGCGTTTTTACCGAAGCCGATTTCGCGCTGGGACTTTATAAAAATATTAAACGGCAACTTCAAGCCGCATCAAGCGACGAGAAGATAAAAAAGCGGAGGCGAAGATTATGGACAAGAACATCAAGCCACCCGGCAAAGCCGGCCATACGGAGGGGAGCCCCTCGGTGGAACCCTGCCGCGTATTTCTGGTCGAGGATGATCTGGATGACCAGGCCTTCAGCAAGCGCGAGCTTGAATCCTCCGCGCTGGTGCAGGAGGTCAAGGTTTTTTCCAACGGCGAGGACCTCATTTCCTATATGCGTGCACAGGGGTTTCAGGATCATACCGTCATGTGCATGACGCCGACCATTATCGTTGTCGACCTGAATATGCCGAAAATGGACGGCTTCCGCGTGCTGGAGATGCTGAAATCCGACCTTTTTCTTGAAGAAATACCCGTTGTTGTGGTATCGGGGGAATTGTCGTATGAGACAATACGGCGTGCGCTGGACCTGCGCGCGGACGGTATCTTCCGGAAACCGATGAACGTCGAGAAGATACAGAGCTTCTTCAGCCGCGGGTGGCAATGGCCGACAAGGGAGATGTGGATGTCCTGAAAGGCACAGGATAACCGGGGAGTCAGGGGGACGACAATGATTGTCATTTCACATGCCGGTGATATCGCCGGCGATGCGGGCGTAACGTCAAAGCCCGCGAAAGATCCGTTTATCGACCGCTACGGCAAAAAACCGGACCAGACGAAGTTCACGGTCTTCCTCGTCGAGGACGACAGCATGGACCGGAATATCATCCTGCAGACGCTGCAACGCTCGCCCTTCGTGCATAACGTGCACTGGTTCGACAGCGGCGACCGCATGTTGCGGCACTTCGTGCACGAGGGCTATTACAGCGGAACGCTCATCCACCACATTCCGACCCTGATATTGCTGGACGTCAAGCTTCCGGGAACCGACGGCATGGAAATACTGAAACGGCTGAAGGAGAACCCGCTGACGTCGGACATTCCCGTCGTCATGGTGACGGGGGACATGTCGAACCAGACGGCCGCCGCCGCCTTCAAGCTGAAGGCGAACGCCTACGTCAACAAGCCGCTGCATCTGGACCGCATTCATGAGGTCATGTTCACCGGCTGGAGCTGGCCTGTCACGCCGCCCCTTACTGGTCTTTAACGGCTGGCCCCTGATCACCGGATGCTGTTGAGCGTGAAATAGAACGTGGCGCCTTCGCCCACCGTTGAATCGAGCCAGATATTGCCGCCATGCCGCTGGATGATCTTTTTGACGAAGGTCAGCCCCACGCCCGACCCCTGTTCTCCCTTGTCGCCTTTGTGCGGGATCCGGCGGAAAATGCCGAAAATCTCGTCATAATTCTCCCGGGCGACGCCGCGGCCGTTATCGCGGACGTAAAAAACATTCTTCTCCTGCCCATGCGGCGCCGCCATGTGGCCGATGAACCCCACCTCAATGCGCTTCTTCTTTTTGTCGTTATGGCGCACGCCGTTGGTGATAAGATTGCGCATCACTTCGGTCACCCGCGCCTTGTCGCAGGCGATCGAAGGCAAGGGCTTCGGCACGACGACTTCCGCATTCTGGTCCTTCAGGTAGGTTTCCATCGTCTGCCGGACGTCGCGCACGATCTCGTTCATGTCCGCTTCCTGAATGGCGAACTCGCCGCCGCCGAGCCGCGCATAATGCAGCAGATCCTTGATGATGCCGTCCATCCGCCTGCACAGCGTGCTCAGGCGTTCAAGTCGCTGCGCGCCCTCCTTGCCAAGCTTGTCCCGGTATTCTTCCGCCAGGATTTCCGACTGGATTGTCAGGCCGCGCAGGGGCTCACGCAGGTCATGCGAGGCGATATGGGCAAACTCATCCAGTTCCTGGTTGCTGCGCTCGAGATCGCGCATGTAGTGCAGCAGCTGCGTCTCGGCCATTTTGCGGTGACTCACGTCTCGCAGGATCTTGGATGCTCCCGTAACCCTGCCTGTTTCATCGTGCAGCGGGGAAACCGAAATCGACACGTCGATAGGGCGGCCTTGCTTGTCCACGCGCACCGTCTCGAAATGGTCGATGGGAGAGCCGGCCCGTATCTGGCTGAGAATATGGGGCTCCTCATCGGCGCGCTCCGCCGGAATGATCATATTGATGTTCCGCCCGACGGCCTCATGCGGCGCATAGCCGAAAATGCGCTCCGCACCGCGGTTCCAGAACGTGATAACGCCGCTTAAGTCCTCGCTGATGATGCCGTCGTCCGAAGATTCCACGATCGCCGCCAGGTGGCTTTTGGCGACCTGCGCTTCGCGTACGCCGCTGATATCTCGGATAAACGCGGTGAAGTAGACCTTTCCGCGCACCGTCTGGGAGGTCACCGTCAGCTCTATCGGGATGTGGTTGCGGTGGCGGTCCAGCCCCGCCATTTCCACCCGCGTATTCAGGATGCGCGGCGCTCCTCCCGCAAGAAAGTTTTTGAAGCCCCGGTCATGCGCTTCGCGATGGGAGGGCGGAATGATGAGTTCCGCCATCTTCTTGCCGAGCGCCTCCCGCCGGAGCCAGCCGAACAGGGATTCGGCCTGGGCGTTCCATTCGGTGATGATGCCGTCCCGGTCGATGGCGACGATGGCGTCCATGGCGTGATCGACGATAAGCTCGATGCGCTCCTTGCTTTCCTGCAGGCGCTGCTCCGCCTCGTTCCGCGCGGAAATCGCGGTGCCCAGCGAAAGACCCGTCACGCCGACGACCGCCATAAAGGCCTGCAGCTGCATAAGGCTTGTATTCAGGCTGTGCCCGGCAAACAGGCCTGCGCCATGAATGGTGCCGGTCATAAGTATCCCTGCCGCGATGAGCGTCACCAGCGTCGTTCCATACGGGCCGAAACGCAGAGCAGCCCAGACGACAAACGGAAATACGGCGATGCCGGGTACGACGCCCAGCGCAAGCGCCGCCACACAGGCCGCCACCAGGCAGGTCAGCATCATGAATCCTTCGGCGATCGTCTGGCCCGGCCGGAAGGGCATCGCCACCGGTTTGCCGGCCCAGATGAGAAACAGCGGCGCGACGATGATGATGCCGGCGGCGTCGCCAAGCCACCAGAGCAGCCACAGCTGCGCCGCATCCCCCCACGGCTGCACTTTCCCGAGGCATAGCGCTGCCACGCCGATGGTGGCGGCGATGGCCGTGCTGATCTCGGCGGAAAAAAGGACGAGCGCCAGAACGTCCTTTTGTCTCGGAAAGCCCCGGTCGAAAGCGGCGAAGCGGCGCAGCATCCAGGCACCCGCGACGGCTTCCAGCGTATTGCCGATGGAGATGAAAACAGCCACCGCCGCAGGTTCATTCGCGAGAATGTTTGCAAAATAGGCGCCCGCCAGAACGCCGGGCCAGACGCGCGCGCCCAGCATGATGAGCGCGGCAAGCGCGATGCCGCTGGGCGGCCAGACGGCGGTGACCTGCTCGGCGCCGAATGCGAAAGAAAGCCCGAGGCGCGCCGCCGCAAAATAGGCGGCTGCTACCGCGGCGCAGGCGCCTGCCGTCTTCAGAGCGCTATTGTTGCGTTGCGCGTCCGGTTCCGGTCCGCCACCGTTGCTTTTTACAATATCCGCCACGTCCGATACGTCATTCCTTTCGCCCCACTTTAAATATATTTGGGGCGCAGGGGAATTGCGGAAAGGTTTTCATATTTCTACTTGAAGTCCAATGCGCAGAGGTGATCAAAAAAGGCCTGCTTGTTATGCGTGTTTTCGGAAGGGTACAGGCGCATCAGCTCGTTATAGGCCTGCACGAGCTTCTGGTGGGAGCTTTCCACAAGCGGCGCGTTTGCATCGAAAGCGCCTCCCCCTTTCAGGGCATCCAAGTACTCCCGCTGTTCCTTCACGGCTTCCGTCACAAGACGATGCGCCTCCGCCAGTTTCGGCGGAACATTCAGGGACTGAAGACGGCGGAGAATCACGTCGTAATTCGCGGCGGTCGGCTTTCCGGACGACAGGGAGATTTGCGTCCCCACGCGCTCGGCGACGGCGAGGTCGGAGAGTTCAAAGAATGTGTCGAGAAATGCCTTCTCCTCCTGAACCATACCCGCGGCAGACGCATCGAACCGCGTCTTGTTATGGGGGATGGCCTTATAGGCCTCGTCAACTGTCATGGCCTGCTTGAGCGGCGACTCGACCATTTTATCGGACCAGGCTTGGGAAAACGGCAGCGCTGCGAGGACAACGAGTACTGCAAAAAACTCAATGCGTTTCATTGTCCATCTCCTTCAGAACCTTGGGCACCATCGGCAGCAGGCTTTCCCAGATGCTTTCTTTCGGATTATCGCCCGTCGCGTCGCTGCGCAGGATGAAATCCTTGTCGATCAGTTGGAAACCCGGGATCATGTTATAGCTCCCCGGCCCGATCAACTCCTTGCCGCCCGCCAGCACATAGGTGTTTTCATGCTTGTCCATGCCGAAATGCTCCGCCCAGAACTGCGCATCTTCCTGCGTGGGGCCCTGCATCTGCAGGTTGTAAAGCAGTAGCTGGACGAAAACGATGCGCTTGTCGTGCAGTGACACGCCGCCCGTGTACTGCGGGAAATATTTTTCGATGGAATCCGTGCCGCCCTGCACCGATGTGTTTTTGAAACCGCCCTTCTCGGCGCCGCCCGAAAAGGCATTGCAGGCCGGGCAGGTCATGCCGACGGGCTCGACGACAATAATCTTTCCCTTGAAATCCGCCAGCTTCACGATCTTTCCCGTGCGGTCCACGAGCTCTATTTCCGGATAAGGCTGTCCCTTTTGCGGCGGCCATGAAACCGTCTTGCCGTTCGCCAGCGTGACCTTGCCCTGCTCGACGGCGGAAACGGCGCCCGCTTTCAGGAACATGACACCTGCCCAGGCAATCAAAAGAATCGCAATGACGGCAGACTTTTTCATCATCGGGTTATTCCTTCTTCGGCTTGAGGATATCTTTCACCTCCGCAACGCGCGGGTCTTTGGGAAAGTCCTTCACAAAACGCTCAAACTCGATCTTCGCCTGATCGTCCATCCCCGCGCCGGCATAGCTTTTGGCAAGCCAGTAAACGGCCGCGGCATTCGCGGGATCGGCGCGCATCAGCTTCATGAAGGGCGGGAAGGCTTTTTCATAGGCGCCGTTGTAGTAAAAGCCGAGACCCTCGATCATCAGGCGGCTTTGTTCAGCCTGTACATTATCCATCCCCGTTTCAGGTGCGGTGACGGCGGCAAGTGCCGGCAGTTTCTCCCCCAGCTGACGCGCGCCGGTGCAGGCAGTGGCCGGAATATCCGCGAGTCCGCCGCCGGCGGAGGCGCTGGCGACCAGCTTCGTCGAAGCAAGGTCATAGAGCATCAACGTGACGATAATGCCCGTGTCCTGCGGCGCGAGACTGCCGCGCAGCAGATGCGTCACTCCTTCCAGCTTCCTGAACTTCGATGGGTCAAAATTGATGGTCTGCTCCGCGCCGATAGCCGGCAGAGCGCCGCGATCGAGAATGTCCGCCGGCACATTTTCAGCCGTAAAGCAGGCCGTGAGGATATCGGGCATTCCCTCGCCGAGCCCACGGAACTTTTTATCGAGGCTGTTGTCGAAGGGAAGGATGGCAATTTTCGGCCGCATATCGGCCGCATGCCCTGCCCCGGACAGGAAGCATGTCAGCGCCGCCAGCATGAATATATAAGCCCTCATCTTCCCCATCCTATAACGGCTTCATCACGAAGTTGCCCACGATATCATGCTGCTTGCCGTCCTTGTCCCAGGTGACCAGGAAAGGTTCCTCCGCCTTGTCCCAGATATCGAGCCCCATGATCATGCGGTTGGTACCGGTATTGTCTTTCATGATGATGAGAGGCCCCTGGTTCGGCCCGTCAAGGCGCAACACCATTTTCAGCTTGCCGTCGTTATCGTAGAGCGTGAAACTGGGCAGGCCCTTCTCGTTCTCGCGGACCTCACCCGCATAGGTGCCAAACTGCAGGCGCAGCTTGCCGTCGGCGCCGTAAATATTCTGCTGCGCCTGGCCGTTGTAGACCCCCATGTCCATGCGCTCCCGGTTCTCATCGAAAAAGCCCAGCATGCCGTTCATCCTGTGCTGCTCCGTCGCGGCGGCGGCGGGCCTGAGAAACTGATCGGAGAAAACGCCCCCGCCAAAGCCGAAGAGCGCGAGAATAACAAGGGGAATAAGCGTCTTTCTGTCCATTTAATGTTTCCTTTCCAGCCGGTAAATGCCGCTTGACTCAGAACCCACCCAGACGCTTCCGTCGGAAGCAACGTCGAAATCAATCGGGTCGAAGATATTATGGCTCGGCGGGTCGAAAAGCGCGGCCATCGTGCCGTCGAAATACCCGATGCCCTGCGCAACCTCATAGGGGCCAGGCATAAACCATACGCCGCCGGCATCCGCCTTGATCTTGCCGGGGCTGAAATAAGGGAATGACTTGTCAACCGGCGTGAACTGTTTCCATTTTCCGTCGGCAAACCGGCGCAGACCGCCGCCGTCCGTCGCCACCCATATCTCTCCCTTCGCGCCGATCGCAAGGCCGGTGACCGCAACGGCGCCGTCTTCCTTCTGGAATCCTTCCGCTTTCATTTCCTTGCCGACAAGATGAAAGAGGCCGCCCGCCTGCGTCCCGGCCCAGACGGCATCACCGCTCGCCGCGATGGCGGTCGCGAAGGAGCCCGGAAAGTGAAGCGTGTAAAGCGTTTCCGCCCCCTTTATCGCCGTGAATTCGCCGCCGGAGGTGCCGACATAAAGCGTGTCGCCACCGCAGCTGATGGCCGTCACATGGCCCCCGGCTTCGGGGAGAGCAAATTTCTCTGTGGCGTTTTCAAGGCGGGTGCTGAGCATGACGCCCAGTTCCGGCTTGTCCAGCCTGCGCGCGGCGAACCATATGCGCTCGCCGCAGGGCACGATGTCGGTGACCTGATGATAGAAAAATCCCATCGACACGTCGGACACGAAAAAGTCCTTTCCCTTCAGCCCCATTACGCCCGTTTCGATGCCCCACCAGGCGCGCCCGTCGGGGGCCGCTCCCACCGCCGTCACGTCGGGCATGACATAGCGCGTGCGCGCGATGCGGCGGTCCCAGCGATTGCCGCCGGCATCCTCCTCCGTCTCGTGATAAAGCGGATCGCTGGCGGTATTCATGGCATTCAGCGGGAAGGCGAAGCGGCGGTATTTCCGGAGCACGATGTCATCCCCCTGCCAGGCCGCCGCGATATAATCCTGACCGAAACGCGCGGCGGCATAGGGCTCGAGCGATATGTCGCGCACAAGATCAGGCGACGGCGGCTCCAGTTCCGGATTGAACGTCGCATATTGCAGGCCCGTCATCGTATCCGAAAACAGCAGCGTCATGCCCTTGCCGGGCACGTCGAACATCGACAGCGGGAATGCCGCCACCTGCGCGACGGAGCCGTAGTTTCCATTGCCCCCGCTCGACCAGTGGCGCGAATAGCTGCCAAGCTCGTAGTCATGCGGCGACCATGCCTTGAGGTCGAAAGACTTCATCAGGCGGAAATGCGCATCGCCGTCGATGGCGCCCAGCCAGTAGGTCGCCGTGCCGTCCTGCATAAAAGCCGGGTCAAAGAACCGGCGATCCTCTTCAACGACAGGCAGCACCTCCCACTTTTCAAGATCGCTGGAGGCGATAAGGCGAATGCCCCGGCCGCCCGGCGGGCAGACCGCCAGAATCCAGCGGCCCTGTTTGTCCTGTATCGCGTCGAAATCGAGCAGGTCGGTGACGGCGGCAGCGCGGCTGCCGCTGGCGGTAGTCATGAATTTGTCGAGCGGCACGCGTGCGGGCTCCGACCATGTATCGTCTTTCGACAGCCCGCTGGTCCAGATTTCCCAGCCAAGACCGCGGCGGTTTGAAATCCAGAACAGGCGCGCCGCCCCGTCCTCCGCCCGCACAAGCTTCGGCGCAAAGTCCTGGCTCATCGAATTGACGGACATGATTGCCAGCGGCTGCCAGTCAGCGCTATCCTTGCTGCGCGAGGCCCAGAGATCGGTCTTGCCGGTGCCAAGATCGCCCCGGGAAACAACCGCCCATGCGCCGCGGCTGCCGAGGTCGACGATGGCAAGCCGCTTTTTCGACGCGTATTGTTCGACATACTGCGGATCGGAGGTTCCGGCCGCGTCGACTTCCTCGACATGCAGGCGGGCGATTTCCTGACCTTCATGGAAAGTACCCGGAGCCTGAGCTTTTGGCTGCGCTTTCGGTTCTTCAGCCTTCCGCAGTTTGAATTCCACCTGCCAGTCCTTGATCTTGCCCGCGTTCTCGATCAGCTGGAAGACGAGGATATCGCGGTTGCGGCCGTGAAATGCGATGTCTTTCTGCAGGGTCGTTACATTCGCCGTCTGGCCATAGACCACGCCGATCCAGTTGTTATAAAAATTTTTGCCGAGGGGGAACCCAAAGACGCGCAGGGTATAATCCGTGGTCGCTGTCGGCGACGGCACATATCCCGTCACGCGCAGCGTCACGCCCTCCGCCGTATAGCCTTTTGGGACGACGGCGGCATAAAAGCGTTCCTGCCATTCGCCGTATTGCTTTGTATCGTTGAAGAACAACGACTTCGCATCGCCGAATTTCGCATCGCCGATGACCGGGTGCTCCGGGTCGACATAGAACGTGCCGCGCGGCGCCTTTAACTCCGGCTCTGCCGCCACGGCGGCGCGATAGAGCGCGACCATGCGCATCGCGGCGCCCCGGTAAAGGCCGAGCGCATTGTCCCAGCGGAAAAACCGCGACTGTCGCATAGTGATATCCGCGAGGCCGCCCAGCAGCGCCTCGTTATCATCGGATAAATCGTCCCTGTTCTGGCTGAGAAGGCGCATGAAGTCCTTGATGCTGTTAAAGGCCTGCCGTCGCACCTCCCGCTGCTGCCCTGCTTCGAAGGACGCCTTCAGTTTGTCGACCTGTTCGCGGAAATCGTTGAGGTCCTGCAGTGCATGGTAAGCGAGCGCGGGTTTGCCCTGCTTCTCGTAGAGGAATGACAGGCGCATATCGGCCTCGAGGCTGTGCGGGATTTTCGGCATCAGCGCCGCCAGCTCCTTGTAACGCTCAATGGCCTTGTCCGGATTCGCGGCTTCAGACAGTTTTGCGGCAAAGAACAGCGCGTCGCGCCCCTCCACGGCATCCGGCGCGTCTGCATGCAGTTTCGTATAGGCAAGAACAGCCTGGTCGTTCATGTCGAGATACTCAAGCATCTTCCCGCCCCAGAGCCGGGCATCGAGGTAACGGCTGTCCTGCTTCGCCGCCGCCGTGAAGTCGCCATAGGCGTCTTCGTACCTGCCGTTGTCGTAGTTATCCATACCCCTGTAGAAGTGTTGCAGCGACGTCGTGGAATCGGTCGCACGGAAATGAATGCCGCGCGCCTCGGCATCGCTTAAGGTTGCTCCCTGCTTTTTGAGAAAATCCATGACAAGCGCGTCCGCCGCGGCGGCAAGGTCGTCGATCTTTCCGTCCGCCTCGGCTTGCTGGATGATGGACTGACTTTTCATGTCCATCTCCAGAAGATGCAACTTTATGTTGCTCCCATCCTGCGTATAGTTGCCGTAGATGACGGCATCCACCTGCGCAAGACCACCCAGCCGTTTTATGGCGTCCGCATCGGCGAAGCCGGACTTCTGCAATTCCATCTCCTTCAGGAAAGCCTGCAGCTTGTCGCGCTCCAGCACATCGAATTTGGCGCTTGCGGAGAGCTTCTGCGCCACAAGATCGGAAAGCGCCTTGCCGACCCAGGCGTCGCCGTCCCCTTCCAGCATCACGAAAGGCATCACCGTCACCGACGTCGCCGCCCCTTCCGCGAAGGCTTTCGCAGGAAGGGCGGCAAACGTCAGAATAACGATGACAACGGCGAGGATACGCATAGCTGTGGCCTACTTCGTCAGGGCCTTGACCAGGCGTTCGGCAAGGGCGGATGCGCCCTTGGCCTGCGCCAGCTTGCCGGCCGATTCCGGCGACAGTTCCACGGCCACGGTCGGCTCGCGGTCGGTCATCAGCATCGTGCCGTCCTTGTGGCGGATAGCCTTGATCTCGACATTCGCCTTCGCCGAGACGAGGTTGCCCTTGCGCATCGCGAATTCGCTGACCGCATTGCCCGTGACCTCGACATCGGCCTTCTTGTTGCTGGCCATCGGATCGACGATAGTGAAGCCGAGGTTCTGCAGGATATAGGCGATTTCCGTCTGGGCGGTCGTGTCGGTATCGGTGCGCCCGATGTTCATGGCGTCGATCGTCACGGAAACCGTCGGCAGGTTCTTCTTGCCCTCCATCAGGGGCTTCAGCTTGGCGACGATATCCTCCTTGTCGCTGCCGCGGGCGATGAGTTTTTCGCCGTTCTTGGCCACATCGGCCGCAATTTTGTCCGACAGTTCCTGCGCGGCGTCCTTGATATTTCCGCGCACCGACATCGACACGGTTTCGCCATAGACGCGGCCCGTCTCGACGCCGATGATCTTCGCGACAACCATCAGGTCCTTCTGCACCTGGAAGATGCGGCCCGTCACCAGCACCTGCGCGCCGACAAGATGGCCGACCTTCGCCGCCGTCTCCTGATCGACCGTGCCGGACTTGCCGAGCTCGACCTCGCTTAAGGCCTTATCGACCTCGGCGCGCTCCACCATCATGAGCGAGGGAGAGGCGGAAAGAAACGCCGTCAGCAGCAACTGGACCTGCGGGCCCATCTCGTCAAAATCCTTGTCCGCCGCGAAGGGCAGCACGGCCGCCGTATAAGCGGGGTCGGCCACGGCCGCGGCTGCTTGGGGCGTTACGGCTGCGCCCGCTTCAGTCTTGGGTGGGGGCCCGGCATCCATCGCCGCCTCTTCCGCGAAGGCAGCCGCCGGCATGGAAAGGGCCGCCAGCACCGCCAGTGTATAAATCGTTTTCATGTTATCCTCCCGTTGTTATTTGCTGATCATGGTGAAAATTTTTACAAAGGCTTTTTCCGCCAGCGGATCATCCGCCGAAAGCCCGTCGAGAATTTTTATATTCGCTATCGCCGTGGCGCCCTGCGCCGTCTTCTCGACGGAGACAAGGGGCATGTCCTTCACCTTTTCCGTGAGATAAAGCACATCGCCTTCGGGCTTGCCTTCCTTCATATCCTCGGGGTCCGCCACGACGATGGTCAGCTTTCGCGTCTTGGCCGATGCCGCGCCGGTTGAATACACCACGTCATTCCGGTCGAGAAACCCCGTCAACCGGCCGTCTTTATCTTTGACGACCAGAGAAAAATGTTCGTCTTTCGCCCAGGTTTTGAGCGGGTTCATCAGGTCGCGCGGATAGGCCTTCAGCGGCACCAGAATCACCTTTCCGGTTTTGGCGTCGCCGCTCGAAATATTGACCCGGAACTCCGTTTCATTCGTCACCTTGGGCAGATGCACCACCAGCTCCTGCGCCTTGCAGCCGTCGAATTCGGCCGGCGTGACAGCGCCCTCGACGGGCGCCTCCAGCCGCGTGGACATCTGCATGAGCACGGCCCTTGACGGCGCGCAGTCCTTCGCCCCGCCCACAATAGAAACCGTGACGTCGCTCGCGCCGAAGAAATGGCTGCAAACATCTCCGTCAACGCCCGCCACGCAGGACTGGCCGCCCGCCTTGACCGCAACATCCGGCGTTTCCGCCGCTAAAGCCCCGCTGGATGCCAGCAGTGCCGCCATCGCAATAATTTTCCACGCATGTTTCATTTTACATCTCCAGCGCCTGCGCCTTGATTTGAATGTCCGGGGCTCCCTCGAATTTTCCGGCGCCCCCGTGCCAGAATATTTTCTCGCCGGCCAGAATGACGCCGCCCTTGCCGTCGACCAGCGCGTCAAAGCTGACGGGCTGGCCCCCGATATTCAGGCTGACGTTCTCGCCGCTGAAACTCATGATGTCGATGTCGTGCCCCTGCCCGCTCAGATGGATGATGACCGGCTGGCCGCGCTGCGCCCCCTTGTCAGCCAGCAGAATCTGCGTCTTGCCGTCGTCGGTGATGACGGCCTGCAATTGCGTGCCGAAGACCTTGTTGAATTCAGCCAGCACGGCCTTTTGCCGCTCGGCGTCGTTCATGACCGGATGCTGGTTGAAAACCGTCCAGAGTCCGAAGAGGATGGCGATACAGGCCGCACTGGTGGACAGCGCGAGCCCCGGGATCGCCGCGAACTGCGACATCTTGTTCCGGAGGGCGGCGGCAAAGCCGCCTGCCTGCGGCCGCGCGCGCTCGAACTCGGCCGTCGCCATGTTCACGATGCGGCGCTTTGCCGCCTCGCTCAGGCCCGGCTGGTCGTCATCCCGGAACAGTTTTACGATTTTTTCGTTATCCATGGCCGTACCACTCCGCCAGCTTTTTACGGGCCTCGAAAATCCGCCAGGTCACCGTCTTTTCGGCGCAGCCCAGCGCCTGCGCCGCGTCCCGGTGCGAGAGGCCGTCGCAGATGACCAGCACCACCGCCTCGCGCTGCTCGGGCGGCAGGCGCTGCAGCAGCTCGCTCACGCGCGGGTTTGCTCCGTCAGCCGCCGGCTGCGTGTCTGGCAGGCCTTTTGAGTATTCCGTCTCGCGCGTCACGCGGCGTTTTTCTTTTGTATAATGGTTGCGCGCCTCGTTCACGGTTATCTTGTAGAGGAAGGTCGTGAACTTCGACTCTCCCCGGAAGGTATGGATCTTGCGCGCGAGCCTCATGAAAACCTCCTGCGTGATATCTTCCGCATCCGCCCGGCTGCCGCACCACTGGCGCGCTGTCCGGAAGACTCGGTCCGCATGACGCCCGACAAGTTCCGCGAAGGCCTTTTCGTCCCCCGCCGCCGCCTGCTCTGCAAGTTGCGCGTCATCGATCATCAATCACCCTTCGAATATGAGACAGCGCCGGAAATGAAAAGGTTTGAGTAACTTTATTGCTTTTTCTTTTATACCGGAGGCGGCTTAATAATTTATTGATTTTAAACGGCTTTCGCCCGGTCGATGTTAGGGAAACGCTTCATGGTCATAAAAAATTCATTCCTTGGCGATAGAATGGCCTTCGGGGCGTTTGAACAGTCTGGTTTGCAGGAGGATTTTCATGAGTGCAGGTGATGACATCATCAACGGCGATGGCACGAACAACACCCTCCACGGCCAGGCGGGGAACGACACCATCAGCGGCGCGGCGGGCGCTGACCTGCTGTTCGGCGATGGCGGAAACGATATCCTCAACGGCGACGACGACGACGATACGCTCGTCGGCAGTTACGGCCTCGACACCCTGGACGGCGGCCTCGGCGCGGATACCCTCTTCGGCGGCGGCGGCAACGACACGCTTATGGGCGGTGCGGGAGATGATATCCTGGTTGGCGGCAGCGGCGCGGACACGCTGGATGGAGGCTTGGGCGCCGATACGATGTATGGCGGGTTCGGCTACGACGTCTTTATCGTCGATGATTCGCTTGATGTCGTGTATGACTTTGGCGGCAGGGGCACGGTCATGTCTTCTATCGACTATACCCTGGTCAACGCCGCTGACAACCTGACGCTGACGGACACCGCGGATCACGTCGGTAACGGTAATTCACTCAGGAATATTATCACCGGAAACACCGGCAATGACACGCTGTCCGGCCTCGGCAACAACGATACGCTCATCGGCGGCGACGGCAACGACACGCTCAATGGCGGCCTTGGCGGCGACTCCCTGACGGGCGGAAACGGCGCGGACACGTTCTATTTCAACATCAAGGGAAATGCCGACAAGATCACGGATTTCACCGCGGGCGACAACGACGTGCTCGAGATACACAATATCCTTACCGGTTTCGCCCCCGGCAGCCTCACCGACTTTTTCAGGCTGACGGAAGTCAACGGAAATACCGTGATTGCGCTCGACTATAACGGCGCGGTGGGAGGCCATTCGTATTCGACGATCGCGATTTTCCTGGGCGTCACGGGGCTCGACCTCAACACGCTTTACACGAACGGGAATATAGTCGTCAGTTGATAACCCGCAACGGTGATGTTTTTTCCAAAATCTGCCGTTATTCGGTTGACAGTGAGTCCCATTCGTTTACCCTTTTAAGGGAAAGGGTCTTTTGGGCAAGCCGTTGGAAATGGAGAGAAAATCTAAATTCCTGCTGGCCGCGCTGATGCTTTGCGCGCTCTCCGCCTGCAATGAGGACGGCGGAAAAATAAACGGCTATGTCGAGGGCGAATTTCTGCGCATCGCGCCCACCACGGCGGGCATTCTCCAGACGCTTACCGTCGCGCGCGGCGATGAGGTGAAAGCGGGCGACGCGCTCTTTTCAATAGACCTCACGGCGCTGACCGCCCAGCGGGATTCCGATAAGGCGCTGCTGGAACAGGCCCAGGCGAAATGGGCCGACCTGACGAAGGGCAAAAGACCCGAAGAAATCGCCGTCATCACGCAGCAGAAAGCGCAGGCCGCCGCCGACCTTGAAAACGCGCGGAAAGAATACGACCGCACCACTTCACTCATTGAAAAGGACGCGACCAGCGTCAAGCAGCGCGACGAGGCGAAAGCGGCCTATGAGCGCGCAAGCGCCCGCGTCGCTGAAGTAGAGGCGAACCTGAAAGTCGCCGTTCTCGGCGGCAGGGACGACGAGCGGGCCGCCGCAAAAGCCGCGGTCGACGCCGCGGCGCAGAAGGTGACGGGCGACGAGAGGCTGCTGCGCGAAGCCGCCCCCAGGGCTGCCGCGGCCGGCAAAGTCGAGGATACGTTTTACCGCGCAGGGGAATTCGTGCAGGCGGGCGCGCCGGTCGTCAGCCTGCTGCCGCCGGAGAACGTCAAAATACGCTTTTTCGTGTCCCAGAAGATATTGCCGCAACTGCAGGCGGGACAGAAAATATCGGTCGGCTGCGACGGCTGCAAGGGCGCAGTGACCGCGACCATCAGCTTTTTGTCGAACCAGGCGGAATTCACGCCGCCCATCATTTACAGCGTGGAATCCCGCGACAAGCTGGTGTTCCTGGTTGAAGCAAAACCCGACGCCTTCTACCCCGCGCTCCGGCCCGGGCTTCCCGTCGATGTTTCGCTGGCGGCGCCATGACGAAGCATATCATCGACGTGCGCAATCTCACGAAAGTCTACGACGGGCGCGCCGTCGTCGACCATGTGAACATTGCCGTGCCGCGCGGAAAAATCTACGGCTTTCTGGGGCCCAACGGCAGCGGCAAGACGACGACCATCCGCATGCTCTGCGGACTTCTGACGCCTGATGAGGGCGAAGGCACATGCCTCGGGATGGATCTGCGCAGGGACGCAATGGAAATTCGCCGGCGCGTCGGCTATATGACGCAGAAGTTCAGCTATTGGGAAGACTTAAGCATCCGCGAGAACCTCGAATTCGTCGTGACCATGTATGGTCTCGACAGGCCAAAGGAACGTGTCGACCAAGCGCTCCGGGACCTGCGCCTGACCGAGCGGGAAAAACAGCTGGCGGGCAGCCTTTCCGGCGGATGGAAGCAGCGGCTCGCGCTCGCCGCCAGCATCCTGCACGACCCGGAACTGCTGCTGCTGGACGAGCCGACGGCGGGCGTCGACCCGCAGGCGCGCCGAGATTTCTGGGATGAAATCCACCGCCTTGCCGCAGGAGGGATGACCGTGCTGGTCAGCACGCATTACATGGACGAGGCGGAGCGCTGCCATGCCATCATCTACATGGCCTACGGAAAAATTCTCGTCGCCGGAACGGCCGCCGAGGTTATCAAAAAGACCGGGCTGTCGATGTGGGTCGTGCACGGCAAGGACCTGATGGGCCTGATGCGACGCCTCGAAAAGGAAGCCGCGAACTGTTCCGTCGCGCCCTTCGGCGACAGCCTGCATGTCAGCTGCGCCGACAAGGCCGCGATGGAAAAGGTTATCGGCCCCCTGCGCCGGGACAATGCGTATAAATGGACGGAAACGGAGCCGAGCCTCGAGGACGTGTTCATCTATTACACCAAGTCCGCGAAGGATAATTTTGCATGACGGACGCGCGCGGTTTTTCATTCAGCCGCATGCGCGCGGTGATGATCAAGGAGTTCATCCAGCTCCGGCGCGACCGCACGACGTTTTCGATGATTTTGATCGTTCCCCTGATGCAGCTGATACTCTTCGGATACGCGATCAATACCGACCCCAAGCACCTGCCCGCCGCCGTCAATTCGCGCGACCAGTCGGAATTCGCGCGCAGCCTCGTGGCGGGACTGAAGAATTCCGAATATTTCTCTATCGACCGGATGGTGAATTCGGAAGAAGAGTCGCGCCTGCTGCTGCGCCAGGGAAAGGTCCAGTTCGTGATCACCATCCCCGAACATTTCGGGCGGGAGCTCACGCGCGGAACGCGCCCGAAAATCCTGATCGAGGCCGATGCGACCGACCCGCTGGCGACGACAGGCGCGCTCGGCGCCGTGAGCGGCATTGTCGACACGGCCATCGGCCATGACCTGAAAGGCCCACTCTCCTCGCTGAAGTCAAAGCCGGGCCCCGCCGAAATCGTTTTCCACCGCAGCTATAACCCGGAAGGGCTGTCGCGCTATAACGTCGTGCCCGGGCTGATGGGCATCGTGCTGACGATGACAGGCATCATGATGACGGCCCTTGCCATCACGCGCGAGCGGGAGCGCGGCACGATGGAAAACCTGCTGGCGATGCCGGCGCGGCCCATCGAGGTCATGGCGGGGAAAATCGCGCCCTACGTCATGATCGGCTATATCCAGTCGACCATTATCGTGCTGGCGGCGAAAACGCTGTTCGGCGTGCCGCTGCTGGGATCGCTGTTTTTGCTTTCCGCCGTGCTGATCGTTTTTATTTCCTGCAATCTCGCGCTCGGCTTCACGCTGTCGGCCAATGCGCAGAACCAGATGCAGGCGATGCAGATGTCGATGATGATGACGCTGCCGTCGATTCTGCTGTCGGGTTATATTTTTCCGTTCCGCGGCATGCCGCTCTGGGCGCAGGCGATCGGCAGCCTTTTGCCCGTCACCTATTTCATGCGCATCGTGCGCGGCATACTGCTGAAGGGGAACGGGTGGCCGGAAATCTGGCCGAGCCTCTGGCCGATGATGGTTTTCATGGTCGTCATCACCGCCTTCGCGATGAAGCGGTATAAGCAGACGCTGGATTAAGCGCCGCAGTGCCCCGTTCTATGCCCCGGCAGCGCCGCCGGGGGCCGGGGGAACCGCAGGCGGCGCAACCGGCGCGGCCGCGGGCATGCCGCCGCCGTCGAAGCAGGACATGTCGCAGTTCTGCAGCCATTCGTCATAGGGCGCCGCTTTTGACGCCGCGGGTTTCGGCGCAAGCTTTTGCTGCACCGTCAGGTCGGCCAACAGGCCGCCCGCCGCAAGCGCCGCCAGCATGATAATGCTCGTCTTCGCGCCCGCCCCGGCCAAGAGGACGAACAGGAAAATAAACCCCACCGCCGCGACAACCAGGAGCAGCAGCAGAAGCAGCGATTTCAGAGTATTTTCCTCTTGGAAGACATCCGGGTCGAAAGGAAGCAGGAAATCATCCTTCACGCTGCAGGACCTCAAAAGAAAAAGCTGCAGTAAAAGTACTCCCGTCATCGCGCGCAGGCGCGACTTCCTGTCCTTGAAGATTTTCACTTTCATGACGCGCCTCCCGCAAACGAAAAACCGCCGCGAACAGGCGCGGCGGTTTCTAAAAGCCGGTTTTAACCGGCTTGAAATCATTCCTTCTGTGCCTGTTGTAGCGGGATTCTCTTTGTCGGAGTCGCGGAATTCCGTCTACACCCCTATTTTAGGCCTGCGACGGTTAACGGAGCTTTACCGGCGCCGGAATAACAATTTTCGGCCATTTTTGCGGGCTGCGCTGAAAGAAAAGAAAAGCCGGCGATCACCGGTTATAGACGAAATCGCTTTTCGGCTTTGGCGGCTTGATGTCCTTGATATCGCTAAAATGAAAAAGCCGCGCCTGCGCCTGCTGGCAGGTCGCATAGACATCGGGAAAGCCTGCATAGCTGTCGCAGACGGCGTATTTCTTTGACACCGGCGCCTGCTGCGGCGCGGCAGCGGGGAGCCCCTGCACCGCCTTTTCCAGCGCGGGCGCGGCCCAGATGTCGCAGGCGACTTCCGCCTTGTATTCCACGGGCGTCGCGCCGGGCTTTTCGCCGACTTCATAAACGGAAACATGGCCGGGCCTGCGCACGACAGGATAAGACCGCCAGCCCTTCGTCAGCAGGTCGTTGGCGGCCAGCGCATTGACGGCCTTCGACAGGGGAGAATTGTTTTCGGCGAGGAATACCTCGGGCAGGCGCCGCGGCGACAGTTGCGACCGCGGCACGAATTTATAAAACCTGACCGGCGCGGCAAAGCTGTGCAGGTAACCATATCCGCTATAGACCACATACGTGCTGGAATACTCGCTGCCCTCGATGCGGAGCAGGTCGTATCTCTCGGGACTTTCCCTGTAGACTATTTCCCCCGACAGCTCCTCGTCCCAGGACAGCCGGTGGGCGCCGCTGCCCTTCTCGGGCAGATCGATGCTGTCCCAGGTCCCCGCCAGGGGCCCGGCATGGGCGAATTTGATATTCGGCGCATCGGGATCATAGAGCAGGTATTCCGGATTTTCCCGGAAGGCCTCGACGAGAGGATCGCACACCTCGGGCAGCGTATTGACGGTTACGGCCAGCTTCCCGGCGGCCAATGACGGCGCGGGAAGAAAAAACGACGCAGCCGCGGCAATGACGGCGATTTTCCAGTCCGGTTTCATGCTGCGGTTATTCTACAGCCACTTGAAGTCCGCTGCAACAGGGGGCCTAATCCGCCCCTTCCGCCGCGGGCGGGGGGCCCTCGGCGTGGTGATGCAGCGACGGGGGGGCGGCGGAGGTCAGCTTGCGGCCTGTTATCTGGCGCAGCAGCACGTAGAAGACGGGCGTCAGGAAAAGGCCGAAGAAGGTCACGCCCAGCATGCCCGAAAACACGGCGACGCCCATGGCATGGCGCATCTCGGCCCCCGCGCCGTAGGACCAGACCAGCGGCACCACGCCCATGACGAAGGCGAAGGAGGTCATCAGGATGGGGCGCAGGCGCAGGCGCGCGGCCTCGATGGCGGCCTCGACGGGCGTCTTTCCTTCCAGCTCCAGCTCGCGCGCGAATTCGACGATAAGAATGGCGTTCTTGCAGGCAAGGCCGACCAGCACCATAAGACCTATCTGGGTGAAGATATTGTTGTCTCCGCCCACCATCGCCACGCCCGCGATTGCGCAGAGCAGGCACATCGGCACGATCAGGATGACGGCAAGCGGCAGGGCCAGGCTTTCATACTGGGCGGCCAGCACAAGGAAAACGAGCAGCACGCACAAGGGAAAGACATAGATGGCCGTATTGCCGGCGAGTATCTGCTGATAGGTCAGGTCGGTCCATTCATAGCTCATGCTCTTGGGCAGGGTTTCCTTCAGTATTTGCTCCATCATGGCCTGGGCCTCGCCCGTGGAGTAGCCGGGCGCCGTTGCGCTGTTGATATCTGCGCTGCGCATCCCGTTGTAACGCATGGCGCGCTCGGGGCCGTAGCTCTGCACGACGGTCAGAAAGCTTCCCAGCGGCACCATGTCGCCGTTCAGGTTGCGCACTTTGAGTTTCGTGATATCTTCCGCCTTGGCGCGAAAACGGCCGTCCGCCTGCACGATAACCTGGTAGGTCTTGCCGAACTTGTTGAAGTCGTTCACGTAGAGCGACCCTAGGTATATCTGCATCGTCTCGAAGACGCCGGCGATCGGCACGCCCAGCTGCATCGCCCGCGTGCGGTCGATGTCGACGCGGATCTGCGGCACGTTGATTTGGTAGCCGCTGAAAGTCGCCATCGGAAAGAATGTAGGCGTCTGATAAATGCGCCCCAGGACGGCCTGCGCGGCTTTGTATAGCTCTTCGTTGCCGGCGTCGGCGCGGTCTTCGATCTGCACCTTGAAGCCGCCGGTGGAGCCGAGGCCGATGACAGGCGGCGGCGGCACAACGACGACAAGCGCATCGTGAATGGCCGAGAATTGGCCTGTCAGGCTGCCCACGATCTCCAGCGCCGACATGCCGGGATGATTGCGCTCCTCGAACGGCTTGAGCGTGATGAAGACGACTCCGGCGTTGGAGGAGACCGTAAACCCGTTGATGGAAAGGCCGGGGAAAGCGACCGCATGCGCGACGCCCGGCGTTTTCATGATGATATCCGACATCCGCCGGACGACGTCTTCGGAACGGTCGAGCGTCGCGCCGTCAGGCAGGATGGTAAAAGCGATCAGGTATTGCTTGTCGAGCTGCGGAATATAGCCGGTCGGCGTCCTGATAAAGGCAAAGCCGGTGAGCAGGATAAGCCCGACGTAGACGATCATCGCCGCCAGCTTGTGGCGCAGCACCCCGCGCACGCCGCCCGAATAGCTGTTGCCGGCCTTCAGGAACAACCGGTTGAAGTGGCCGAAGAACCATCCGAGCGGATTTTCCGAGGCGGACGGAATGCTCTGCTTGCCGTTATGCTTCTTCAGCAGCAACGCCGTCAGCGCGGGGCTTAACGTCAGCGAATTGAAGGCCGAAATGATGGTCGAGCAGGCGATGGTGAGCGCGAACTGGCGGTAGAACTGGCCCGTAAGACCGCTGATAAAGGCGATCGGCACGAAAACCGTGATGAGCGTGAGCGCGATGGCGATGATCGGCCCCGAGACCTCGCGCATCGCCTGATAGGTCGCCTCGCGCGGGGATTTTCCCTCTTCGATGTTGCGCTGCGCGTTTTCGACCACGACGATGGCGTCGTCCACGACGATGCCGATGGAAAGCACAAGCCCGAACAGCGACAGGGCATTGATGGAAAACCCCATCAGCTTCATCAGCGCGAAGGTACCGACGATCGAAACAGGGACCGCCAGCAGCGGAATGAGCGACGCGCGCCAGGTCTGCAGGAACAGGATGACGACAAGAACGACCAGCGCCACGGCTTCGAGCAGCGTATGCACGACGGCGCGGATGGACTCCTTCACGAAGGTCGTGGGATCATAGACGATGGCGTAATCGACGTCCTCGGGGAAATCCTGCTTGATCAGCTCCATTTCCTTGCGGATGGCGTCCGAAACGGCGATGGTATTCGACCCCGGCGCCTGAAACACGCCGATGCCGATGGCGGGCTGGTTATCGAGCAGCGAGCGCAGGGAATACAGCGCCGAGCCGAGCTCGATGCGGGCGACGTCTTTCAGGCGGGTGACGGCGCCGTCCGCGCCTGTCTTTAATATGATATTGCGGAATTCCTCTTCCGTCGTCAGGCGCCCCTGCGCACTGACGTTCAGCTGCAGCGTTGTGCCGTCGGGGGCGGGCGGCGCGCCGATGACGCCGGCGGCAACCTGTAAATTTTGCCCGCGGATGGCGTTCACGACGTCGCTGGCGCTCATGCCGCGGGAGGCGATTTTGTCCGGATCGAGCCAGACCCGCATCGCGTAATCGGAGGCGCCGAAGACCCATACGCGGCCCACGCCCGGCAGCCGCTGCAACCGGTTCTGGATGTTGAGCAACGCGTAGTTGCCAAGGTAAAGCATGTCGTAGCGTTCCTTCGGCGACAGAAGATGCACGACCATCGTGATGTCGGAAGAACTTTTGATCGTCGTCACGCCGAACTGGCGCACGATATCGGGCAGACGCGGCAGGGCCTGGTTGACGCGGTTCTGCACTTCCTGCTGGGCCTTGTCGGGGTCGGTGCCGATCTTGAAAGTGATGGTCACGGAGATCTGGCCGTCGGACGTCGCCTGCGAGAACATGTAGAGCATGTTCTCGACCCCGTTGATCTGCTGCTCCAGCGGCATGGCGACGGTTTCGGCGATCACCTGCGGGTTCGCGCCCGGATAGCTGGCGGAGACGACGACGGAAGGCGGCACGACCTCGGGGTATTCGGCGACCGGCAGGGTGAACATCGACGCCGCGCCCGCGATAAAAATCAGTATCGAGAGCACGCTCGCGAGGATGGGCCGGTCGATGAAGAACCGCGAGATGTTCATTTCTTGTTATCCCCGGGCGGCGGAGCATTATCGGTCGAGGGCTGCGTATTGCCGGTGTTCGGCACGGGCGGGGCCGGGGCCTGCGGCGGCGCATCCATCGCCACCAGCTGCGGAACGACGTCGATGCCGGGGTGCATGGTGGGCAGGAGGCCGCTGATGATGATTTTGTCGCCGGCATTCAGGCCTTCTTCGACAACACGCAGGCCTTCGGCGGGGGGGCCCAGCTTCACCTGCCGGTATTCCGCCTTGTTCTCGGCATTCACCGCCAGAACGAATTTCTTGTCCTGGTCGGTGCCGACCGCGCGGTCGTTGATAAGAAGAACTTTGGAGGGGGCCGCATCAGCAATGCGGATGCGGGCGAAAAGACCGGGCACCAAAGCGCCGTCGGCGTTGTCGAAGAGGGCGCGCACGCGGATCGTGCCGCTCGCGGAATCGAGGCGGTTGTCGAAGGATTCGATGCGCCCCTCATGCGGCGTGCCGGTTTCGGTCGCGAGGCCCAGCCTGACGGGGATGCGCGCGCGCTCGGCCGCTGTCGCCTTCGCGTAACGCAGGTAGGTGGCCTCGTCCATTTCAAATTCGGCGTAAATCGGCGAGATGGAAGCAATCATGGTCAGCATGGGCGCGTTGGGCCCCGCCTGCACCATGTTGCCGACGGTCACTTCGGCGCGGCCGGCGCGGCCCGTAATCGGCGCCTTCACCTCGGTGTAGTCGAGGTTCAGTTGCGCGGCTTCCAGCGCGGCTTCGGCGCTTTTTTTCGCGGCGATGGCGACGTTGAGATCGTTGCGGCGCTGGTCGAATTCACGCTGCGAAATCGCCTTCGACTGGAACAGCCCCTCGGTACGGCTGAATTCGGTCTGCGCAAGCGCTTCCTGCGCCTCGGCCGAGGCGAGCAGCCCCTTCAGGCGGGCGACTTCGGATTTGTACGGCTTCGGATCGATGACGAAGAGCAGATCGCCCTTCTGCACGGCGGCGCCGTTCTTGAAATTCACGGATTCGACGGGGCCGGAAACGCGCGGGCGGATTTCGGCGGCATCCACCGCCGCAAGGCGGCCGGAGAATTCGTTCCACAGCTGCACCTCGCGCTCTTTCACTTCGGCGACCTCGACCTGCGCGGCGGGCATGCCCATGCCGCCAGGCGGACCGCCCTTATTCCCGGACTTGTAGTGCGCCCAGGCGGCGTATCCCAGCACGGCAATGACGAAGAAAACGATGGCATTCCGCATGAAAATCTCCAGAGAGCAGTCCTTGGCCCTGCGCCATATAGTACCCTGCCATCAAATTCAAAGGCAGGCGTTCAACTTTCGCGATATATAAAGCAAAAACCGTGCCCGGGTGTTCCATCAGACACAGTGTTTTCAGAGTGCGCAGGTTACTTTACCCTCACCCGCCCGGAGCCGCCTCATATTATGTTTATTTCCCGAGGGGCTACGCATATCAAAGGAGGGATTCCAGAAAATAAAAAAGGCGGCCCGCGAAGACCGCCTTTTTTGAAGAGTGGAGGGGCTTAGCCCGGCTGGACCGTCCAGACCTGGCGTGCGCCTTGTTGCTCTGCCGACAGGTTGTAAGCGGCATAGGCTTTTGCCTGCGAAGACGCGGCAGCCGGATCCGAAACCTGGTTGAATGCCGTCTTGCAGCCTTCCGTCAGGGCCTTCTTGCCGAAGTCATAACCTTCGACCGCGCCGTAGATGCCGCCGCCGATACCGCAAAGGACCGCGCCGCCGATAGCGCCCGCGACAGCCACTTTCTTGCTTCCCGTGGCGAGACCGGCGATGCCGCCGATGATCGCGCCGCCGATAGCGGCGGGGATTGCCAAGAGCGTGCCGCCGATGGAGGTCGCTGCGCCGACCATGAGAGCTTTACCTGCGCCAGCCCAGCCGACGAAAGCGGGAGTATTGCACCAGGCCACAATGGAGCCAATGAAACCGGTAAGACCGAAGGCGCCGAAACCGCCGCCTGAACTTCTGCTGCTGTTAGACATCTGTACACATCCTCTTAAGTGGGGCTATGAAAAACGATATGCAGTGTTTAGCCCGCCAACACAGATTCTGTCAATCATTTGTTTCCGGGCTTTTGAAAATAAATTAAACAATTGATACTAAACAACTATTTTGACATTTTTGCACTTTCATTAACGATATGTTAATATATTAGAAATGGGATTTGAAAGCAGGAAGGAGTTTTCGTTCATGTCCACCTCAATGTTCACCGATCTCGGCAAAACCGTCAGCAAGTTCCTCCCTGCATCTTCCATTGGCGTCATAGACGATCCGACAATGACCATGATGAAAGTCGAAGTCGGCATCGTGGGGGGACTTTTGAAACTCGCAACCATGGAATCCACAACGCCCGAGCAGCGCATGATGGCGCAGGCCGCGGAAGAAAAGCGCCAGGCGGACCAACTTCTGCAGGACGCCAAAGACCGGGAATTCTATGCTCAGGAGCAGCAGCGCATCGCCTATTTCGCCAACAAGGGCCCGGGCTGAAAAAGCCTAAAATTTCCCCTCTAGACCACGCAGCTATCCACCGCAACGCCGATTCTGGGCTGCGCATCCTTGCCGCGGTAGAAAAAGTGCATCTGCACGAAATCCCCTTTTACCGGCAGCCTCTCGCCTGGTTCCGGCACATAGGGGAATCCCATCTCGGTAAAGTACCCTTCCTCGTTCAGGTAGGCCTTGACCTTGTGGCAGACGATATTGACGATCTCGCAGCCGATATCTTCGTGAATCGCGTTGTTTTTGATGTATTCCGCGGAGAACACCTGCTGCGCGGCCTGAATCAGCAGCTGCATGTCGAACTTGAAGCTGAAATCGATGGTGGTCGGGCCGTGATTCAGCTTCACGTTGACGAATACCACCTCGCTGAAGTCCTGCGACGGCGCCCGCTTGCCGGCGAGCACAGGCTGCTGGAGCATCGTATTGAACGCTTCCTCGACCGCCTGCCGGACGACAGCAGACAGATCTTCGCGGGCCTCTATGATATTTGCTTTCACGTTACCTTTGCTTTTTCTGAAGGCCAGCTTACCACTGCTTTATTAAGCAATCGTGCAGTTTTTGAACAGTCCGTGGCATAATTTTTTCTGTAAATAAAATGCAAATAAGTTGACCTCTATGCCATAAAAATGCTCCAATAACTGCATGACACAGGGTATTTCATATCTCCGTTCCGTTCGCGCCTGGTGGTGGGCCTGACCGCCCATATCCCTGTTTTTCAAAAAATTCCAATGTTAAGCTGTTTTTCCGCCCTTTTTTAAAGGCTGCGCCATGAAGATTACGCATACCGACACCCCCCTGCCCTATGACGCCGGGATTGATTTCCTGCTCGACCGCCTGGAGACGGGCAAGGGCATGTATATGGCTTCCGACACCGATTACCCCGGGCGCTATTCGCGCTGGGACATCGGCTTCGCCGCCCCGCCAATCGAAGTGCTGGGCTTTCAGGGCGCCTGCGAGTTCCGGGCGCTGAATACACGCGGGGAGAAGATCATCGCGATCATCACGGCGCTGTTCAGGGACAAGCCTGATGTTTCATTCACCATCGGAAAATCCGATGCGAAGACCTTGCGCTGCGAAATCGCAAAACCGGCGCGCAGCTTTTCGGAAGAAGAACGCTCGCGCCAGCCTTCGCCGCTCTCCCCGCTGCGGCATCTGATGAAGCTCTCGCAGCACGGCGAAAACTTCGCCGGGTTCTACGGCGCGTTCAAATACGACCTGTTGTTCTGCTTCAACCCCGTGCCGCTGAAACACGCGCGCGACGGCAGCCTGTTCCACCTCTACCTGCCGGATACGCTCCACCTGCTCGACCGCCGCAAGGAAACCGTCTTCCGCCGTGACTATGAATTCGCGGACGGAAAAGTGACGACACAGGGCGTTGCCCGGCCCGAGGCTTCCGCCGCGCCTGCCGCGGCCACTTCCGCCACGGCGGAGATTACCAGCAACATGAGCGACGCCGAATATGCGGCGATGGTGACGAAAGCCGGCGAACATATCCGGAAAGGGGACGTGTTCGAAGTTGTGTTGAGCCGCAAGTTCCATGCGCCTTTCACGGGCTCGCCCGCGCAGCTGTTCCGCAATATCCGCCGCGTCAACCCCTCGCCCTATGAATTCCTGGTGCAGATGGGGGACGAGCAGCTGGTGGGCGCTTCGCCCGAGATGTTCGTGCGCGTGGAGGGCCGCCGCGTCGAATCCTGCCCGATTTCCGGCACCGCGCGCCGCAGCAAGACGCCGGGGCAGGCCGCCGTCATCGAGGACGCGAAAATACTGCAGGAACTGCTGAATTCGAAAAAGGACGAAGCCGAGCTGACCATGTGCACCGACGTCGACCGCAACGACAAGGCGCGCATTTGCGAACCCGGCTCCGTGCGCCTGCTGGCGCGGCGTCAGATCGAGGCCTATGTCGGCCTGTTCCATACCGTCGACCATGTCGAGGGCACGCTGCGCGAAGGTTTCGACGGCGTCGATGCCTTCCTCTCGCATATGTGGGCTGTCACGCTGACGGGCGCGCCCAAGACGGAAGCCGCGAAGATCGTCGAGAGTTTCGAGCCTGCGACACGCGAATTCTACGGCGCGGCTGTGGGCGCGCTGCATTTCAGCGGCGACGTGAATACCGGCATCACCATTCGCACCCTGCACCTGAAAAACGGCACGGCCATCTATCAGGCCGGCGCCAGCATCGTGTATGATTCCGTTCCTGAAGAAGAAGCCGCGGAAACGCATACCAAGGCGACGTCGTTCAAGCGCATCCTTGCCGGCGACATCCGCCCCGCCGCGGACCGTCCCGCCGTGCGAACGGGGGAGAACAAGACGGTTATTCTTATCGACAACGAGGATTCCTTCGTGCATACGCTGGCCGATTATATCCGCCAGACGGGCGCGAAGGCCGTCACCTACCGCCACGGCACTCCGCTCGAAACCCTGCTGGCGCACAAGCCGCATCTAATCGTCCACTCGCCGGGGCCCGGCATGCCCGAGCAGTTCGACGTGCCCGGCATGGTCAGGCGCTGCGCGGAGGCGAAAATCCCCCAGTTTGGCGTCTGCCTTGGGCTTCAGGGAACATTTGAGGCCTTCGGCGGCACCCTCGGCTATCTGCAGAAGCCGCATCATGGAAAAACCTGGACCATCAAGCATACAAGCCATGCCCTGTTCGAGGGCGTACCCAACCCCTGCGTCGTGGGCGCATATCATTCCATCCACGGCCTTGCCGCCACGCTGCCCAAGGAACTGGAGGTCATCGCCACCAACGACAACGGCGTCATCATGGCGCTGTGCCACAAGACTCTGCCGATCTGGGCGGTGCAGTTCCACCCTGAATCGGTCCTGTCGATGCAGGACTATGTCGGCAACAGCATGATCGAAAACGTCATGAAACATCTGGCGGGGAAAGCATGAAAGCAAAACTGAACCACGCCGACGAAGTAGACAAGAAATGGTCGGAGTTGATGGGCAAGCTCTGCGACGAGGCTTTCCCTGCCGACGGCAAGATGCGGCTGCTGCAAAGCGTGAAGGACGAGGATATCACCGGTGAAATGCTCGCCTCCTGCGCCCGCGCGCTGATGCATCGCGCGCTGCCGCTGGACCTGAAAGGCATCGACGTCTGCGGCACCGGCGGCGACAAGACGAAGAACAACGTCAAGACGTTCAACATTTCCACCGCCGTCGCCTTCGTCGTGGCGGCGGGCGGCGTTTCGGTCATCAAGCACGGCAACCGCGCCGTATCCGGCGTCAGCGGGTCCAGTGACGTTCTGGCCGCGCTTAAAATTCCCGTGGCCACGAACGCCGCGATGGCGAAGGTTCAGCACACCAAGCATAATCTGTGCTTCGTTTCCGCGCCCGCCTTCCACCCATCGCTCGCCAATCTCGCGCCGGTACGCAAGGCGCTGGGCCGCCCCACCTTCCTGAACCTTCTGGGCCCCTTGTGCAACCCCGCGCGAACCGCGCGGCAGGTCATGGGCGTCTATGGCTTCCAGGACCAGGTGGCCGATGCGAGCAAGCGCCTTGGCCGCAACGACATGATGATCGTGCATGCCGAAGACGGGCTTGATGAAATCTCCTTAAGCGACCTGACGCGCATACTGCGCGTAAAGGACGGCAAGACCGAAGAAATAGTGATCTGCCCCGAAGACGTCGGGCTTGAAACCGTGCCGCTCGAAAAGCTGCAGGGCGGGTCGGCGGAGCAGAATGCCGCGATCATCCATGCGATTTTCTCCGGCACTGAAGGCCCTGCCGCCGACGTCGTCTGCCTGAACGCCGCAGCGGCCTTTGTCGTGGCGGGCAAGGACCCGGACCTGAAATCCGGTATCGCCCGTGCGCGGCAGACCATCGCGGACGGCCTTGCGCTCAAGAAATTGAAAGACATGAAGACCGCATGAGCTCCTTCCTGCAGAAAATCTACGGCATCACGCAGGAACGCGTCGCGGCGGCAAAGAAGACCATGCCCGTGTCTGTGCTGGAAAAGGAACCATTCTTTTCGCGTAAGACCGGCGACGTGAAGAAGGCCTTCCTGCAGGACGACTACAACATCATCGCCGAAATCAAATTCGCGAGCCCGTCGGAAGGCAGCATCCACCCGCCGGGGAACCCGGTGCCCGTCGCCTCCGGCTACCTTGACGCCGGCGCGCGCATGCTGTCGATACTGACGGAGCCGCAGTATTTCAAGGGCGACCTTGAATACCTGAAAGCGGTGCGGCAGGCGCGGCCCGAGGCGCTGCTGCTGCGGAAGGATTTCATGGTCGATCCCTACCAGATGCATGAGGCGAAGGCCTATGGCGCGGACGCCATCCTGCTGATCGTCGCGATGACGGATGAAGCTCTGACTCGCGACCTGTTCCAGGCGGCCAGGGCGCTGAAACTCACGCCGCTCGTCGAGGTCCATGCGGAGGACGAGTTGAACGCCGCGCTGAAACTGGGCGCAGACGTCATCGGTGTCAATAACCGCAACCTGAAAACGCTGAAAACCGACCTCAATATCGGCCGCAGCCTCGCGCAGCGCAAACCGAAGGATTCCGTCTTTATCTGCGAAAGCGGCCTCTCGACCGCGGAAGACCTGCGCTCCATGCGCAGTCTGGGTTATGACGGCTTCCTGATGGGCACGCATTTCATGCGCCGCGACAATCCGGGCGCGGCGCTCCTCGAGCTCAAGGAGCAGCTATGCGCGTGAAAATCTGCGGCCTGACTCGGGAGGAGGACGCGAAGCGCGCGGGGGAACTGGGCGCCTGGGCGCTGGGCTTTATCTTTTACCCCAAGTCGAAGCGCTATATAGAGCCCGAGCAGGCGGCGAAGATTATCGCCGCTGTGAAAGTCCCGGCGGTGGGGGTCTTCGTGAATCAGACGGGCGACATCCTCGACATCGCGCGGCAGGCAGGGCTGAAAGGCGTCCAGCTTCACGGCGACGAGGCGCCGCAGGACTGCGCGCGCGTGAAGACGAATTTCACGGGCTTCGTCATCAAGGCCTTCCGTCCCGAGAACGAGGACGACATCGCCGCCATCGCCGACTACAAGGGGAAAATAGACTATGCGCTGCTGGATGCCGGCACGGGCGGACAATACGGCGGCACCGGGCATACCTTCGACTGGAACCTTGCCGTGAAGGCGACGGAGACCGGAATCCCCCTCATCCTCGCAGGCGGACTGACGGCGGAGAACATTTTAACGGCGAACGCAAAGGTAAAACCCTTCGCGGCCGACCTGTCGAGCGGCGTCGAATCCGCCCCCGGCATCAAGGACAAGGCAAAGCTTGAGGCGCTGTTCAGCGCCGTCAAAGGAGCGTGACATGAAAACAAATACGAAGACATGGCCCGATGCGCGCGGCTTTTACGGCGATTACGGCGGGCGTTTCGTGCCCGATACGCTGATGGCGCCGCTCATCGATCTGGAGAAGGCCTATAATTCCTTAAGCGACAAACCGGCCTTCTGGGAAGAATTCAACGCGCTGCTCAAAAACTTCGTCGGCCGCGAGACGCCGTTGCAGCACGCGAGACGTCTGAGCGAGCACCTGAAGGGCGCGAAGATATACCTCAAGCGCGAGGACCTTGCGCATACCGGCGCGCATAAAATCAACAACGCCATCGGCCAGATACTGGTCGCCCGCCACATGGGCAAGACCCGCATCATCGCGGAAACCGGGGCGGGCCAGCACGGCGTGGCCACGGCGACCGCCGCGGCGCAGTTCGGACTCAAATGCGTCGTCTATATGGGCGCGGACGACATGGCGCGGCAGGAAATGAACGTCTTCCGCATGCGCCTGTTGGGCGCGGAGGTCATGCCCGTCACCAGCGGTTCCCGCACGCTGAAAGACGCGGTCAGCGAAGCGATGCGCGACTGGGTCGCCAATATCGCGGATACGCATTATCTGCTGGGCTCGGCGCTTGGGCCCCATCCCTACCCGCGCATGGTGCGCGATTTCCAGTCGGTCATCGGCAAGGAAGCACGCGAGCAGATATTAGCCGCCGAAGGCCGCCTGCCCGACAGCATCGTCGCCTGCGTCGGCGGCGGCAGCAACGCGATCGGCATTTTTTCCGGGTTCGTCGGCGATGAAAAGACGGCCCTTATCGGCGTGGAAGCGGGCGGCACGGCGATCAAGCCGGGCCAGCACGCCGCACGGTTTTCCGGCGGCACGCCCGGCATCTTCCAGGGCATGAAGACTTATATATTGCAGGATGCCGACGGCCAGGCGGAAAATACACATAGTATTTCGGCCGGACTCGATTATACGGCGGTCGGGCCTGAACATGCCCTGCTGCACGACCTGAAGCGCGCGCAGTATACCTCGGTCAATGACGACGAGGCCGCGACGGCTTTTCACCTGCTGGCGAGGATGGAAGGTATCATCCCCGCGCTCGAAAGCTCGCATGCCATCGCCTTCGTCTGCAAGATTTCCGCCAAGCTGGGATCGTCGCATCTGATGATCGTGAATCTGTCGGGGCGCGGCGACAAAGACATTGGCATCATTCAAAAGTACGACGGAGGAAAAGAATGAAATTGCGCGAGGCGCTGCAACGCGCGCGGGAGGAAAGACGCTCCGCCTTCATCCCCTTCATCGTGGCGGGCGACCCCGACATGGCGATGTCGGAGAAGCTCATCATCGGCCTGCAGAAGGCGGGGGCTGACGCGCTCGAACTCGGCGTCCCCTTCTCCGACCCCGTCGCGGACGGGGTCACCGTGCAGCGCGCGGCCGAACGCTCGCTCGCCGCGGGCACGACGCTGAAGGGCGTGCTGGAGCTGGTCAAGCGCGCTCGTACCCGCAGCGTGACGATGCCCATCTGCCTTTTCTCTTACGTCAATCCCGTCTACAAGATGGGCTATGCGAATTTCGTCAAGGCGGCGAAGACCGCCGGCGCCAACGGGGCCCTGCTGGTCGACCTGCCGCCGGAGGAGGCCACGGAATATTGCAAAATCGCGCGCGAGAATGCGTTTGAAACCGTTTTCTTAAGCTCCCCCACGACGTCGGAGGAGCGCTTGAGGCTGATCGACGCCTGCTCGACCGGCTTCGTCTACTACGTGTCGCGCGAAGGCGTGACGGGGACCCAGGAGGCGCTGCCGCAGGCGCTGGCGGAGAAGCTGTCCAATCTTCGCAGAAGCCTGTCCAACCCGCTGGCTGTCGGCTTTGGCATCTCGACGCCGGAACACGTCGCGCAGCTGGCAGGCCGCGTCGACGGCATTGTTGTCGGCAGCGCATTGATCAAGCTTGTGGAGCAGAACCCCGCGAACGCCGTCGAAGCCGTGACCGAAAAGGTCAGGGCGCTGAAGGGCTGACGCTGGGCCCTTGAGGCTTCGGCGCTGCGGCGGGCGGCGTCCAGTTTCCATCCCGCATCGCCATCACCTCTTCCTGCGTCGGCAGCAGGTTCTTGTCCGTCCCGGGCGGTACGATCATGCTGGCGGCCGGGTTGCAGTCGAGGATTTTTTTTGCGACGCGCCTGATGTCGTCGACGGTCATCTTCTGGATGCCATCGGAAATTTCTGACGGCAGCACGAGGCGGCCAAAGGCCTGCGCCTCGACCGCGTATTTGTTGCAGGCCGCGCCATTGGCTTCCATGCCGGCCAGGATATTCATTTCCATCGTCGCCTTGGCCTTGGCGAGATCGGCCTCGGTCACGTTTTCGGCAAGATCGCGCAGCCCCTTGTACATAGCGTTGACAAGCGGCTTGACGTTCTCGCCTTCCGCCGAAGCGATGACCACGAACGCGCCGCAATGGCGATAGCCTTCGACGCCCGCTTCCACCTTCGGGGACAGCTGCTGGCGATCGACGATTTCCTTGTGCAGGATGGAAGAATCCCCGTCGGCCAGCAGCGCGCCGACGGCGTCGTAGGCGTAGCTGTCGGGATGCGTGCGCGCGACGGCTTCGGCGCCGATGACGACGTTGCAGATCGTCGCTTTCCTGGTTTCGGCAAAAGCCGTTCCGCCGTGCCAGACGGGGGCGGGAAGCGGCGGGAATTTTGAGGGCTTCAGGTCGCCGTATTTCGCCGTCACCGCCGCCACGACGTCTTCGTGCTTCACGGGGCCGGTCGCGCAGAAAATGACGTTATTGGGCGCATAAAATTCGTCGCGGTAATCCCGCAACTGTTTTGCCGAGATATCCAGCAGCACCGGCTTCGTACCGATGATGGAGCGTCCGTGCGGCTGGTCCGGATAGGCCTGCGCGGCGAAAAGATCCATCATGGCGTTGCCGACGTCGTCGTTGCACATGCGCATTTCTTCCAGCACGGCCTCGCGCTCGCCCTTGATCGCTTCCTTGCCGTTGATCTGGCCCCGGCCGGCATACTCGCCTTCGTCGATAGAGGCAAAGAAGACCATCTGCCCGCAGATGTCCACGACTTTTTCCATCGCGGAGGGCAGGAGGTTATAGAAGTAATAACAGGTCTTGTCCTTGGTCGTATAGGCGTTGAGCTTGGCGCCGAGCTCGCCCTCCACCAGGCTATCGATCTCGCCCGGCGCGTATTCGGGCGTGCCCTTGAACATCATGTGCTCGTTCATATGGGTGGCGCCGTTGAGCTCGGGCGTTTCGTTGTCGGAACCGACGCCGACCCAGGCGCCGCAGGAAAGCGGCCCCGGACGCTCGACGGTGATGATCGTCAGGCCGTTCGGAAGCACGGTGATCTTCGGCTCGGCTTTCGTTTTCTCCGGCGCGGAGGAAACGCCGGTGAAGGCTTCCATCAGTCGCGCGGCCGCATGCCGCTCCGACGGGCGCTCCGCGCCATCCACCGCTTTTTCCATCATGCCCCTGATCTCCTGACCCGTGGGCAGCGATTCCTGGGGCCCGACGGCCGACAGCGCATATTTGCCGTCTTTCAGCATATCGATGCAGACGCGGCGGATATCGTCGTTCGTCACCTGTTTCAGGCGCTTCTCGAATTCCTCGATGGGGACGACGCGCCCCTTTTCCATGATCTGCACGGCGTTCAGCGCGCCCGACTTCATCGCGGTTTCGCGCGCCTCCGTGAACGAACGCAGGATGCGCTCGCGCGCCTCGTCCATCGCCTGCTTGTCGAATCCTTCGTGCGCGATCTTGCTGAAGATATCCAGGGTGACCTGCAGCAGCTCGCCCGCCTTGCCCTCGCCGGTGCCGGCCATGATGCCGAATGTGCCTTCCCCGGGCGTCGCGATATAGGGCGCGCCGGGCGTGTAGACGAGACTGCGCTTTTCGCGCAACTCCTGGAACAGGGGCGTCGACATGCCTCCCGCCAGCAGGTTCTGCATCATCATCACGGCATAGCGGTCGTCATCCTTGGCGCCCGGCGCCGGGAAGCCGATAAAGAGGTTCAGGCGGTCGTTTTCGCTCGGCTCGCGGTAATCGCCGGCGGTGAATTGCGGCTGCAGCTGCGGTGCCGGCGTGGACTTCGGAATGTCGCCGAAATAATCCTGCGCCAGCTTCTTCGCCGCCTCGGGATCGATGTCGCCCGAAAAGGATATGACGATGGAGGACGGGTCGGCCAACAATTCCGTATGCTTCTTTTTGACCTGCAGCGGCGTAAAAGAGGACAGAAGCGCGATCTCGCCCTCTGGATCCGCGCCGAAAGCCTGGCCGGAGAAGGCCGTCTCCATGAATTTTTTGGCGGTTTCAGCTTCCGGCTCCTGCGCGGCGGCTTTCAGGTTCTGCGCGATCTGCGCCTTGGCGCGCTCGATTTCCGCCGCGTCGAGGATGGGATTGCGGATAAGGTCGGCCAGCACGGCGAAGGTTTCTTCCGTATACCTTGTCAGCGCGATGCCCTTGAAACTGGTATGGAGGCGCGACGTCTCGCTGCCGACGCCGCCGCCTTTCGATTCAACTTCTTCGGCGATCTGCTCGCGGCTGCGCTTTGAGGTGCCGCCGAAACAGGATTCCTGCATCAGGTTGGTGAGGCCGTTTTCTTCGGGCGTTTCATGCCCTGCGCCCTTGTCGATGAAGACCTGCATGGCAACCCTGCCCGTTTGCGGCCGCTCTTCGCAGACACAGGTGATGCCGTTCGGCAGAGTGAAAGTCTTAACCATTTGATTAAGCTACCTTTTTCCTAAACAGTATATTATACAGTTATTGATTATATGTAAACGTACAGGAAATTTCGTCTTTTTGTCAATCTATTTCCCATAAGTAACCATCCCTTTCGCCAATTCTTTGTTATTCTGGCCTCCGACGGAGATAAAAGGCATGACACCGGAAAAGACGCTGGGCGAAAGGTACCGGGTGGGGGACATGGATATCCGCCCCTGGGGGTCCTATACGGTCACGGCCGTGGGCATCGGGGAATCGGGCGAGGAAAGCTGCGTCAAGGAAATCCAGGTGAACCCGGGACAAATCCTGTCGCTGCAGTCGCACGAGCACCGGCGCGAGCACTGGAAGGTGACGTCGGGGGTGCTGACCGTCGTCCTCGACGGCGAGCGCCTGACGCTGAAATCCGGGGAAGAAGTGCGCATACCGCAGGGCAGCGTCCATTGCATGGCCAACCTCGGCAAGAAGAATGTCGTGGTCACGGAAATCCAGAAGGGCCTCTGCCGCGAAGAGGACATCACGCGCTATATGGACGCCTACGGGCGCGGCACGGCGGCATCCGACGACCCGCGCGTCACGAAAAGCATCGCGGTTTACAAGGAGCTCATCGCAGAGCTCCGCAAGAAGGCGAAATAGAACAATGCGCATCGGCATCGACTTCGGCGGCACCAAGACGGAAATCATCTGCCTCGACGAGAACAACGGCAAGGAAATGTACCGCCAGCGCATCCCCACGCCGCGCGGCGATTATATCGTGACAGTCAAGACGCTGGTGGAACTGGTGCAGAACGCCGAACGCATCCTGAAGAAAAAGGGCACGGTCGGCATCGGCATCCCCGGCACCATCGTTCCTGAGACCGGGCTCGTGAAGAATTCCAATTCCACCTGGACCAACGGCCAGCCGCTGCAGAAGGACGTCGCCAAGGCGCTGGGCCGCGAGGTGCGCATGGAAAACGACGCGAACTGCCTGGCGGTGTCGGAAGCAACCGACGGCGCGGGGGAAGGCAAAAACGTGGTCTTCGCCGTCATCATCGGCACGGGCTGCGGCGGAGGCCTTGCGATCGGCGGCCATGCGCATCGCGGCGTCAATTCGATCGCGGGCGAATGGGGCCATAACCCGCTGCCCTATCCGCGTGTGGGGTTGCGGGAAACAGCGGCGCTTTTTTCGCATTTCGAGGCCGCGCCGCTGGTCGAGGACAGGCTGAAAGACCGCTACTTCACGGAGCTCGACACATCGGAATATCCCGGCCCCCTCTGCTATTGCGGGCGGCGCGGTTGCCTCGAGACATGGATTTCCGGCACCGGCTTCAAGAACGACTACAAACGCGTCAACAAGGAAGAGATTTCAACCCACGATATCATCGCCAAGGCGCAGGAGGGCGATAAAAAATGCATCGCCGCGCTGGGGCGCTATACCGACCGGCTGGCAAGGGCGCTCGCCCAGGTCATCAATATCATGGATCCGGATGTCATCGTGCTGGGCGGCGGCATGAGCAACGTGAATTCGCTGTACAAGGACGTGCCCGCGGCCTGGGGGAAATACGTTTTCTCCGACACCGTCAAGACGCCGCTGCTGCCCGCGCGGCACGGCGATTCATCCGGCGTGCGTGGCGCCGCCTGGCTCTGGGACCGCCGCGAATAGGAAATTATTTCCAGTCTTTCTTATGCAGGCGCGGATCGGCGACCTGGGCCTTGATCCAGTTGAGATCCTTCGCGCTCCAGATATGCGGGGCGGTCGGCGCCTTCGCCCGCGCGCTCATGATGGTGCCCTGCCCCGACTTCAGGCGGACGGCGCCGCCGCCGTTTTTGACCTCGATGCGGCCGCGCTCGACGTAAATCCAGCATTCGCCGTTGTTCATGGCGCGGTAGATTTTGGTGCCGCGGATGCCGATGCTGCCGAAGTCGAGATTAAACTTCACATTGGGCTTCTTGTCTCTTTC
>SCTB01000038.1 GCA_004297545.1 Alphaproteobacteria bacterium | reverse complement strand
TTGCAGCAGGATCAAGGGCGGTGCCGACTGCGTGGCCTAGAAAGGCACCAAGCTGGGAAGCCGTGCTCATCTGGCTCGTTGCGGGCCGCTCACCGCCGCGAGTATTTGCCGACAATAACGTGGCATTGCGGCCACTCCTTGCGGGACAGAGAGAAAGTTTTTGCCGGGGTAAACTGCATCAGCGTCCACTGATCGGCGGTGGCCCGCACCAGCCGCTTGACGATGGCGGCCGATTCGCCGTTGACCTTTTTGAAGATTGCCACATCATCGGTGGGGCGGTAGGGAACATGCGGATTGACCATTATGAGATCGCCCTGCTCGAAAGCCGGGCTCATCGAATCGCCGACAACGTACATGGCATAGCCGTCGCGCACCGAGGCTAGTGGTTCTGGTCTGGTGACATAATCGATTGGGTCGTAGGTGATAAGCATCTCACCGGGGCCGCCTTGGGCCGAGGCATAGACAGGAAGGTCGCCGTGCTCGCGATTGCCAGCCGGCAATATATCTGTTTCTAAATTGACCGGCTGTGGCCCTGGAATCGGGAATTCAGTGCGCGGGTTGATCAAGTCTTGTGGCTTAACGTAAAGTGCCGCTGCAATTTCAGGAAGAAACCTAGTCCTAACCGTAAGGCCGCGCTCAATTTTATCAATGGTTGCCTGCTTCACCCCGACTTTTTTTGCAAGATCCTCCTGAGAGAGCCCGTGGGCCTCGCGATGAATACGCACCCTCTTTCCAAGTACTGACATGGACGCAGACTAACACTTTGGTTTTGGTTATACACAACACTTTTGCTATTGACAACCAACACTCTAAGTTTTTATGAAGGGTCATGAATGCGACGGATCTTGTGGCCAAGGCAATTGGCATCGCAGGCGGCTCTCAGCAGAAGCTTGCTGCGAGAATTGGCTTCTCCCAAATGGCTGTCTGCAAGGCCCTCAAGACGGGCCGTGTTTCGGCAGCAATGGCGGTTGCAATCGAGCGGGCGACCGGGGGCGAGGTAACGCGACAAGGATTACGGCCCGATCTTTTCGGCGCGCCCTATGCCTCTCAGTCCGGCTCCGAGGCGACCCTGTCATCGCCGGAGCGCGCCACATGACCTGGCTCTCCGCCACCGCATACGGCATCGGCTTCGGCGCTGTCGCGGGTTTCGAAGTAATTGGTATTTTGGTCACGCTGGACCGCATTCTCGCTTGGCTATCCCATCGCCGCGACATTCGCCGCCGCCTCGATGCGGTGAAGGACAGGCGGCAATGATCATCCATATCAATAGACCGTCAAGTACGCGCTTTATTGCCCGCGTCCGTTCGGTCGGTTGCAGAAAGTATAAGCTCTTGGGAAAACCAACCAAGAGTTATGAAGCAGCTGTTGTGAGAATGGCCCGAACATTTGCAAAATTCCATCACTATAAGCGCGGCGATGTGTTGATCGTCGCTGATTACTACGAACCACAGCAACTTGTGGAAATCAAGCGATGACTTCCCGCGCGCCATTGTTGACGCCTCCCGGCACGCGGGCGACTGGCCGGGGCGTCGCATTCGTCCCGGCCTTTTCCTCCGTACACTGTAGTCCTCACCGCTCCTTCAATAGCAGTG
>SCTB01000037.1 GCA_004297545.1 Alphaproteobacteria bacterium | reverse complement strand
CGCCGGTGCGCGGCTGCATGAGCAATTGCAGGATAGTCACGATTTTCTGGCGCAGTTCGCCGCGCGGCACGACGATATCGACCATGCCGTGATCGCGCAGGTATTCCGCCGTCTGGAAACCGTCCGGCAGGCTGGCGCGGATTGTTTCCTGAATGACGCGGCGGCCCGCAAAGCCGATTTGCGCGCCCGGTTCTGCGATATGGATGTCGCCCAGCATCGCGAAAGAAGCCGAAACGCCGCCCGTGGTCGGGTCGGTCAGCAGCACGATATAGGGAAGCTTCGCTTCCTTCACCTGCTCGACGGCGATGACAGAGCGCGGCATCTGCATCAGCGAAATCATGCCTTCCTGCATGCGCGCGCCGCCGGAAGCGGGGATGACAATGAACGGCGCTTTCAGGGAAACGGCAAGGCGCGAAGCGGTGATCAGCCCGTCGCCCACGGCCGCGCCCATCGAGCCGCCCATGAAGGAGAAATCGAAAGCGGCAATGACCGCCGCGTGTCCGCCGATTTTCCCCTGCGCCACGACGATGGCGTCCTTGCGCCCGGTTTCGCTTTGCGCATCCTTCAGGCGGTCGACATATTTCTTGCGATCGCGGAACTTGAGCGGATCGACGACGGCTTTGGGCAATTCAACCGCCTGAAATTCGCCTTCGTCGAAGAGCATCTGGAGGCGGTCGGTAACTTCCATGCGCAGGTGGTGGCCGCAGTGGTGGCAGACGTTCAGGTTCCGCACAAGTTCCTGATGATGGATCATCGTCTCGCAGCCCGGGCATTTCTGCCAGAGGTTGTCGGGGATATCCTTTTTGGAGGACATCAGCGCCTTGATCTTGGGGCGGACGAAGTTGGTAATCCAGTTCATGTGTTACATAATACCGTTAGCGGCCTTTCGAGAGAGAGTCTGTAACAGAGGATGGGATTTTCGTCACCAGATTTATGCTTGTTGTCATAATTAAACGCGCGCCGGCCGCGGATGTTTACGCGGTTTACGCCGGTCAGGCCGCATTAAGCCGGATGGAATTCAGGATATTCTTGGCGGCCTGCGCGGGATCGGCGGCCTGCGTGATGGGTCGGCCTATGACAAGGTAATCCGCGCCAAGGCGCGCGGCTTCGGCCGGCGTCATGGTGCGCTTCTGGTCGCCCGCCGCTGAGCCGTCCGGCCGGATGCCGGGGACGACCAGCAGCATGGGCTGTTTGAGCGTCTGGCGCAGCAGGCGGATTTCCTGCGGGGCGCAGACGAGGCCCTGCAGCCCCGCCGATTCCGCCAGCAGCGCAAGGCGCTTCACCTGTTCTTCCAGCGAATAGCCCTGCCCGACGGAATCGAGATCCATGCCGTCGAGATGCGTCAGCACCGTGACGCCCAGGATTTTCGGCGTCGCCACGCCTTCTTTCTCCGAAGCTTCTTTCGCGGCAATCACGGCGGCCACCATCATATCTTTGCCGCCCGAAGTATGAACGGTGATGAAATCAGGACGGCAGCGGATGGCGGCGCGCACGGCGCCTGCAACCGTATTGGGGATATCGTGGAGTTTCAGGTCGAGAAAAATTTCCTTGTCCCCGCCGGTCGCAGCGCGGATTTTTTCGACGCCGCGGGGCCCTTCCGCCACGAAAAACTCGAGGCCAAGCTTGATGCCGATAGGGAGCCCGCCAAGGCGGTTCACCATCGCGAGTGCGTCATCGTGGTTATTTGCGTCAATCGCGCAAAAAATGCGGCACGTCATCCAAATGTCCCCAGGTTCAGAATACCTGATAATCTTACCTGATTTCGAAGATAGCATCAACTTCCACGGCTGCCCCCAGGGGAAGCGCCGCGACGCCGACAGCCGCACGGGCATGACGGCCGGCATCCCCGAAAACCTCGACAATCAGGTCGGAAGCGCCGTTGACGACTTTCGGATGGTCGGTGAATTCAGGCGTGGAAGCCACGAAACCGCCGAGGCGCAGGCAGCGCGCGACGCGGTCGAGATCGCCTTTCAGCGCGGCTTTCGCCTGCGCGAGAATGGCGATAGCGCAGAGCCTTGCGGCGTCCCGGCCCTGCTCGACCGTCATATCCTTGCCGAGCGTTCCCTTGACAAGCGCGGGGCCCGAGCCCGGCAATTGGCCGGAGATATACAGCGTATTCCCGGAAATAGTGAAGGGCACGTAATTGGCGACGGGCGCCGCGAGTTCGGGCAGCGTCAACCCGATGGATTTCAGTTTTTCGTCGATTTTCGAGGCCATGAAAAAGCTCCTTTAGTCCTGAAAACTAAAGGAGCCCGTTTCGTCGTGCAATCCTTAACTATTTTCCGAGGTTGCTGAAATCGAGGCCCGCGAAATGGACATATTCGCCGCTGGGGCTCGCCTCGGACCCCGTCGTCTTGCGCAGGGAACTGGCGGAGAAGTCCTTCCGGACCTGTGGCAGGCCTGCCACCCAGGCCTCAGCTTCGGGGAATGCATCGTCTTTCTCGGTCGCCATCCGGACTCTCCCGTTGTGATTCTGGTAACAGCCTCAGTATCTCAGTTATATGTTAATTATACGCTAATATGGTTCAGGTGGGGAAAATGACAGACGAAAATTATATAAACAATTGAATATAAATATCATTTTGTTCAGTAGAAATTCAAATGGATCCTGTTTCCCTCCTCTATTTTACATATTGCATTTTTATGGGGTTTGGCGCATAATAACCGGAATTTAAAAGATAATTGGGAATGCCTGTTTTGGGGTCGTAGATGCCAACGAAAAAATTCAATCTTGCCGCCGCGAATGACAACGGGCCGAATCCGGACCGCGAACTCCTGCGGGCGGCCGAGGGCGGCGACCTTGAAAAGGTGAAATTCTGGCTGGAACGCGGCGCGAACATCGACGCCCGCCATACGAACAACGACACGCCGCTGATCATCGCTGCCCGCGAAGGCCATGAAGACGTTATCCGGCACCTGATGACCCGCCGGAAAAAGAAAGCGGACGCCGCGATGCAGAACAACCAGGACGAAAGCGCCCTACACGCCGCCGTAGCAGCGGGTAACACGGAAATCGCCGTCCTCCTCGTGAAGCTCGGCGCTCCCGCCGGCCTGAAAGACACAGGTGGCGCCACGCCTGCCTGGCATGCCGCCGCAAAGGGAAATGTTGAACTGATTGACGCGCTGGCACAAGGCAAAGCTGACCTGAACACCGCCGACAATGCGAAGACGACGCCCCTGATGCAGGCGGTGAAAACGGGGCAGCTGAAGGCCGCCGGCGCGCTGCTGGAAAACCGCGTGGCCCTCGACGCCCAGGACGACAAGGGCATGACAGCCCTGATGTACGCCGTCCTTCAGGGCGCGAACATCCTGCCGCTGGCCGTCATCTCCCTGGGAGCGGATATCGAAATAAAGAACGCCGCCGGACAGACCGCTCTCGACCTCGCGCGCACGGAAAGCCAGGTCACCTTGATAAGGTGCCTGGAAGACAGGCTGGCCGCGCTCCATGAGGAGCGTTACGGTCCCTTCCACAACGGCACAGGCCGCCGCATCGCGCCGATGAAGCCGCTCACGCTGCTGCCGCCGGGAGGCAAGCCATGAGCGCCTCCGGATTGTTCAACAAGCCCTGGAAAATACTTTCCGCCGAAGAACGCGCCAGGCTGGGCGAGGCGTTCCATGCGGCCGCCGACCAGGGCGACCTCGACGCCGTCAAAAAACTTCATGCCGCGGGCGCCGACGTCAACTACAGCCATGTCAACCTGGGCACGGCCCTTATCGCTGCTGCGGGGGAAAATCACGCCCCCGTCGTGGATTACCTGCTGAAGAACAAAGCCGGCGTCAGGCTTTGCAACATGTTCAACCAGTCGGCGCTGCATATTGCCATACGCCAGGGCGCGGACAACGCCATTGCCTTAAGCCTGATCGAGGCGGCTTCTCCACTGAACGAACGCGATACGCACGGCGCCACGCCGTCCTTCTATGCGGCGCAGAACGCCAATGCCGATGTGCTGGAAGCTTTGGCGAAAAAATGCGCCGATTTCACTATCGCGAACAAAAAGGGCGTTACCCCGCTGATGCAGGCGACGATGGCCAGCCATGCCGATGCGATAGACGTTCTGGTCAAATATAAATGCGGCCTCGACCAGCAGGACGATGAGGGCCGCACCGCGCTGATGCATGCGGTTATCGGGCGCAACGCCGGGCTGGTCGAAAAATATCTTTCCCTTGGCGCCAATTTCGACTTAAGGGACAAAGGCGGAGAAACCGCGGCGGCTATCGCCAATCGACTGCCCGGCGCCGGAAAAATTTCAGAGCTGCTGGACAGCGCCGCCGCCGCGCGCCTCATGCCCTTTCACGCCGGAACAGATAGCAGCGTCACGATCATGAAAAGGCTTGTCCTGAAAGGAACCGCGATATGAGCGCCGACGAATTCAGTAACGCCCACCTGCAGGAAAAGCTGGAGGCAGCAGCCGACAGCCATGACTTCGGGGAAATCGAAGCGCTCGTCGCCGCCGGCGCCAGCCCGGACTCGGGCCTGCGGGGATTCAAGAGCCTGTTGATTTACGCCGTCGCGCAGGGACAGCGGGATTTAACCACCTCCCTCCTGAGCGCGGGCGCCTCGACGGAGCTGGCGGACGACGCCGGCAACACGCCGCTGATGCATGCCGCGCGCCTGTGCCTGCACGAACTCGTGGTCAGCCTTCTGGAAGGGGGCGCGAACCCCCTGGCAAAAAACAGCGACGGCCAGACGGCCTTCGACGCCGCCCGCGCGGGAGCGAAGGACCTGACCTCCCAGTTCAACGACACCGCCATGTCCGTCGATGACCTCGAAAACTCGATCGCCCGCTACGGGCGCATCGCGGGAGCGCTGAAAGAGGCTGAGGAGGCCGAGATTGAAGCAGCGAAGATGAAGGAAATCGCGGCCTGCCGCGACGGCCTGCACGAAGACATCACTGTGCGGTCGCCGCTGAGATTGAAGACGCCGGGGTTCTGATATGACCCAAGACGCCCTCGCCGCCGCCCCGTCAAAATCCCGCGAAGAACAGCTGCTGCAGGCCATTCAATTTGATAAGCTGGAGGAGGCGGAGCGCCTGCTGACGGCGGGCGCCGACCCCAACGCGAAGAGCGGCGTCTGGGGGCGACCGCTCCTCCTGGCCGCCGCCCGCAAGCAGAATGGCGCTTTCGTCCGCGCGTTGATCGGGACTGGCGCGGACGTCAATGCCCGCTCCAATACCGGTGAAACGGCGCTGATGGCGGCCGTGCGCCAGGGATATGAAGGGAATATCCGTTATCTTCTTTCAAAAGGAGCGAATGCCGCGCTGACGAACGCCGAGGGCCAGAGCGCCGCAGATATGTCCGAAAAAATCCTCGAGCAAAACCGGATGCATATGTTGAGCCAGGCCCTCGACGGCGCGCTGCGCGAGAATGAGCGACAGCTTCTCGACAAATGGCACGGCCTTACCGCGCTCCTGAAACAGGCTGAAAAGGACGCCATGTCGGTCGCCCTGAAAGGCGACCTTTCCATCCGGAAGCCGCTGCAGCTGAGACGCTCTTAGGACGCCACCCGAGCCTTTTGCGGTATTGCCGGCCTGTCGTCCTGCGTGATGGCGGGCCCGGTCTTGGCCGCATCCTGCGCGATGGGATGCAAAAGCGAGCAGCCATCGCGATAGAATTTTATCTGCTTGACGCCCAACTCCCAGCCCAGCAGCGCGAGGCGGTCGATGTCCTCGATCGCCGCATGATGCGGCAACTCCAGCGTATTGACGGCGGCGCCCGACAGGAACGGCTCAATGGCGGCCTGCATGCGTATCTGCGCCTCCGGCGAGACGCGGCGCACGCCGCCGGCCGCGGGAGCGCGGCAATCAAAAACGCTCAAGTGCTGCAATTTCAGATGAGGCGAGCCTTCCAGCATCATGGTGCCGCAGCAATAAAGATTGGCTGCGTCGATATGGTCCTCGGAAAAGCCTAAGGCCGTCAGCATGTCGAACGTGCCGGAGGAGAGGTCTTCCTGCCTGAAGCCCAGCATGCGGCGGCAGAAATCCTCGCCCAGCGTCCACTTGTTGAAGGCATAGCGGATATGCTGCGCGGATTTCAGCGCGCTTTCAAGCGCGTCCAGTGCCGCTTGGTGGAAACCCTTTTTCTTCAGGGCGGCATGATTGATGAAAGGGGCATCGAGAAGCGTGCCGTGGCCCACGACGTAAAAATGGATATCGTCCATTTCCGCAGCGCTGTAGCCGAGGCGCAAAAGCGCGCGCGGCACGGCGGGATTGAGCTTCTTGCCATACATTTCCGCCGTATCCGGCGCGTCGCTGAAATAACCCTCGAAACGGGCGAGTCCGGCTTCCGGGGCAATATCGCGGGACGCCGCCCAGAAAAATGCCTGCAGGGCAAAATCCGTCTCGACCGACGTCAGGTGCGCATGGCGAAAGCCGCTGTCGCGCCCCTTTGCGTAAGCGCCTTCCCAGGCTTCGCAGACCGCTTCCACCAGCCCCCTGTCGGCGCACTGGCGCGCGTTCAGCTGCACCGGACGCCGGGTCACGCCTTTTTGCATGTAGGCTGTCCCGGAAACGGCGCTCATCTTGTCCTTGACGGCCTGCAGACAGGCCTTTTCCCCGGCGGCGTACCCCGCAAATGCGCCAACGCCGGCCGCCATATCGGCGGAAGCCTTGTGCGCAGCGCCGGAGACCAGTGCGGCGATCAGCGCGGCGGCATTCCGGCCCGCCTCGCTGTCGTAGCCAAGCGCATTGCCCATCAGAAGCGTCGCGAGCCCCGTGAAGCCGATTGCAAGCGGACGAAAGACATGCGGTTTTTCCGGCGCGGCGTAACTGAAGGAAGCCTCAAGAGCGACCGCCATAATCGCCGTCGCGTGAGAGAGCGCCGCTGCATCCACGAGTCTTCCGTCGCATCCGAAGGACGCGAGGTTCAACGTCGCGCCCGGCGCAGATGCCCCGGAGCGGAAGACCAGCCCGCCCTGGCCGCTCTTGCCGATGTCTGCGTCCTGAGAAGCGGCGCTGTCGCGGAAAAACAGGGCGGGTTCCCCCGACGCCCACACGGCTTCGATGATGTCACCCCACAGTTTTTCGGCCGGGACATGCCGCCGCTCTTCGCCCGCTTCCTCCAGCATAAAACCATGGCCGGTCAGCGCGCGCTCGATGAATTCATCCGGCACCGAGAGAGCCGTAAAAACCGGCAGCGGGAGATCCTCCGCCTCTTCCGACGCCCGCAGGCCGATGTTTTCGAACCCCTGCTGCGCATAACTGACTGCCGTCCGGAGCGCCGCCTCGCCGACGCCGGCGCGCCGCGCCTGCTCCATGGCGCGGGAAAGCTCGGGATTGAAATCGGGATCGAAGCCCAGGACTGAATCGCGGTCGCAGGAATCCATGACGGCGTGCAGGGCCTGATCGAGCACTCTCGAGCCGATATCGCGGGAGAGCGTGGCGATGTCGGCGCGGCGCCTGAGCGTGGCGAAGTCGCGGCTGTCGATGTTTTCGACCGGCAGCATCACGGAAACCCTGCGCCCGTCTTCCCCGAGGGCGAGGCTTTCGCCCATGATTTTAATCCGGCGCAGGATATTTTTTTGGCTGGAGCGCTGCGGAACAACGATGCCGGCGTGGCTGCCCGAAAAATCCGGGTGACCGTCGAAAACGGCGATTTCAGCCGCTGGATGAAAAATGGCGCCGACGACCCCGTAAGCCCAGTCAAGGCCGGCCGCCGCCATCAGGGCAATTTCAGGCGCCGCCCGGCGGTGCAGCAGCAGGAACCGGAACTCGTCGAAAAAGGCGCGCGCGTCTTCCTCGCCGTCGAAAATCTTTGCCTTCCATGCGTGATAGGCAAGGCCGCCCGCGATGCGATTGATGACGTCGCGCGCGTCGCGCTCGTACCGGTAGCGCCATTCTGCCGATACGGATTCGAGACCCGCCGGGTCGGCCTCGCGGCGCCAGAGCCATTCGGGGACCCCGTCTTCAGGCACCGGACGAGTCAGGGCCGGCAGGGGCTCCCGGTAAAAAACCTTTGTCAGAAGCACATCCACAGCCGCGCTGCCCCAGGATTGGGGAACGGCATATTCAAGCCAGTCCTCGCCCTTGTGCAGACGAAAGCGGAATTCGGCAACCGGATCCCGACCGGGATGGGAATGAAAACGGCCGATGTACATCACTAAACCATTAGTAAACCAAAGAAAAGTTGAACTTTGCTTGCGGAAAGATGTGCGACTGTGACACAGCCCGCTGCGGCAATCAACGGATGAATTAACACAACCGCGCCGCCACCAATGCCAAGAAAAGCATTGCTCTTTGCAAAGGACTGAGCATATTTATGAATCTAAGATAAAGAATAAGAAGGTTACCAAGGCGTTATCATGGCTAAAATTTCCATATTTGGCGTTCTCAGCAACATACAGATGCTTATCCACACGGCGCTGCATGGGAAGGTCGTCGGCGAGGACGGCCTTGGCAATAAATACTACCGCGGCACACCGCGCCGGGGCACGAAGCGCGAGCGCCGCTGGGTCATCTACAAGGGAGAACCAGAGGCCTCGATGGTTCCGCCTGAGTGGCATGGATGGCTGCACCACCAGACGAATACGGTGCCTGAAGCTTCAAGCAGACACCGCAAGGCCTGGCAGGCGCCGCCGCAACCCAATCTGACCGGCACCGGCGCCGCTTACCTGCCGCCCGGGCACACCTTGAGAGGCGGCAAGCGCGAAGCGGCAACGGGCGATTACACCGCCTGGCAGCCGCCGCAATAGGAGGCCGGAAAAGACATGAAAAGAAATATTGCCGAAACGATTTTGGGAGCCGTCGTCCTGCTGGTGGCAGGCGGGTTCCTGTTTTTCTTCTACCGCACCACGGACATCAAGCCCGCGTCGGGCTACGAGATTACTGCGAGCTTCAGCAAGATTGACGGGCTGGAGGCGGGAAGCCCCGTGCGCATCAGCGGCGTGAAGGTCGGCCAGGTGCTCGGCTTCGAACTCGACCCTGAGACTTATAACGCCATCGTGCATATGAACATCGATTCCGCCTACCTGAACAAGCTCCCGAAGGACACGTCGGCTATCGTCGCGAGCGCGGGACTTCTCGACGGCAAGTTCATGACGCTGCAGCCGGGCGGCGAAGAGGACATGCTCAAGCCGGGCGACCGCATCGAATACACCCAGTCGACGCCGAGCCTCGAGCAGATGCTGGGCCAGGTCATTTTCAGCGTCACAAAAAGCAAGCACGACGACGGCGATGACGGCGATGCGCCGACCCCGAAAAGATCCGGCAAAACCCGCGCGGCCCCGGGCGCGCACCCGTGATCATGACCGCACGCTTTGCAAAAATTTTTTTGTTTTTCTTTCTTCTTACCGCTGTCGCGGGTATTGCTCGCGCTGATGAAAAGCAGATGGAAGATACGAGCATCGTCGTGCTGCGCACCGTCGACAAGCTTTCCGCCCGCACGCATACCTTCGATATTCCCGTCGACAAGACCGTAAAGTTCGGCAATTCCCTGTTCATTAAGGTCCGCGCCTGCCGCAAGGCTTCGCCGCTCGATCTGCCTGAATCCGCGGCTTTCCTGCAGATATGGGAGCGCAAGCCCGCCGAGCCCAAGTCGCGCTGGCTGTTCAGCGGCTGGATGTTCGCCTCCAGTCCCTCTCTTTCCCGCCTTGATCACGCCGTCTATGACGTCTGGGTGATTGAATGCAGGAACGCCACGACGTCCAAGTCCGAAGAGTTTTCCTCCGAAACCGCTCCGGACCGCGCGCCGGACGCGCAGCCGCTGACCGGCAAGGAAGACGACATCGGCTTCGTGCAAGGCGCGGCGCCCGCGCCGGACAAGGCCGCCGAGCGCGTCAAGCCTGAAGCCGCGCCCGCGCCCGCCTCTCCACCCGCAACCAAGTCGCCGGAAGAAAAGCCTGCGCAGAAATTGCGCCCCCCGCCTGCGCATTCATCCGTGCCCCCGCTGGAAAAACTTCCGGGGTCGTTCGATGACGGCGATAGCGCTGCTGACAGCGACGACGGCGCCGACTGACTTGCCCCGAAGGTAGCCGGCTTTGCCACCGCTTTCCTGAGCAGCCGCCGATATTCCGCGCGCGGGATTTCCATGATGCCGAATTGTTTCAGGTGCGCGTTCACGTATTGCGCATCGAACAGCTCATAGCCCTGCTTCCAGAGGCGCGCGACGAGATGCACGAGCGCGATCTTGCTGGCGTCGGTGCGCACCGAAAACATGCTCTCTCCGAAAAAAGCCGACCCGATCGACACGCCGTAGACGCCGCCGGCGAGCACGGCCCCGTCCCAGGCTTCGGCGCTATGCGCGTGCCCCCGGGCATGCAGCGCCGTGTAAAGGGAAATAATTTCGTCGTTGATCCATGTCGTTTCCCGCGCATCGGCGCAGTTACGGATAACCCGCTCGAAATCCGTGTCGAAAGTCACGCGATAAGGCTTCCGGGAAATCGTGCGCGCAAGGCGGCGCGGCACATGCAGCCCGGCAATCGGCAATATCCCCCGCAGCGGCGGGTCGTACCAGCCGATTTCCGTGGCGCGGCGGTCTTCCGCCATCGGGAAAATGCCCGCCCTGTAGGCATCGAGCAGCAGGTCTGGAGTGACTTTGACCATGGTTACGTTCTCTTCCTTTTATTCATATCATAGGATAAAGTTAATTTCAGGTCATTTGAGGGGAAGGGGCCGCTATGAATATCGACGTCAATTTCATGATCATCGTTTTCATCGGCGTGACCGCGTCGATGATTTTCTCCTCTATCTGGTATTTCCCCAGGATCTTCGGCGACGAATGGATGAGGCTGGCGAATGTCAACCCCTCCGTCGCACAGAACGTCAAGCGGCGCATGCTTATCACTTTTTTTGCCAATTTTGCCGTGGCAATGACGCTGTTCACCATCCTGAACTGGGCCGGCGCCTCCTCCACACTCACCGGCGCCGCTGTCGGTATCTGGATTGGATCCGGCATCGCCGGCATGAGCCTTCTGATCCCCTATCTGTGGGAGGGCCGTCCGATCCGCCTGTTCCTGATCACGGCAGGAAACATGATTTTATCCATCATCATTATGTGCGCGGTCATGGCGCATCTTATCGGCACCTTCGGAACCCAGGCGCCATGACAGCCGTCAAAGATTTTTAATGAGCTTGAGCGTCAGCACGTCGTCGACGGGCCGCATCTCGCCAGCCACGACCGGCGTCTCGTCGTGCATGAGGCCGGCGCCGTCGGGAACATAACCGCACCGCACATAGAGCCGCTGCGCTGCGCCAAACCCCGCGTGCAGGCCCACGCTGATGCCTATCTCGGTCTTGCCGACCTGCGCTGCCGTCTTTTCACAAGCTTCCACAAGGCGCGCGCCCAGGCCCTGGCGACGGGCGCCGGGGATGACGTTGAGGTCCTGGATCTCGGGGATGCCGAGGCGGCGGAAAGGGGGATAAAGCGGCAGCCAGTTGACCATCGCGTACCCGAGTCCCTGACTGTTCTCCTCCGCAAGCAAAATCGTGCGCCGTTTTTCCGTCTGTTCCGCCATGCAGCGTTCGACATAGTTGTCTTCGTGCCGCGCCTTCATGGCTGCGACTATGCCCTTAAGAAGCCCGATGTCTTTTTCTTCTGCCTGACGGATCAGCATTTTTTCATAAGGAAATTCGTCCTGACGCCATTCTAGCGCGGGAATAAAGCTAAAACCATGTCTTTGGCGCAATTTTCTGGCCTTCGGCGCAGGATTTGGGGAATACTGAAAATATGATGGATGCGTTTCTCAGCCCGTTTCAGACTGCCAGCGGACCTGCCCTGCTCTGGGCCTTCCTTTCCCCCGTCATCGGGCTGCTGCTCGGCTGGGCGGCGCGGCTGCACTGGAAGGCCCTGCCCGGCAAGACGACGCTGGGCGTGCGGTGGTACCGGCGCCTGACCCCTCTCATCGCCCCTTCGGTCAACATCCTCATCCTCGTCGTCGGCGTCACGTTCTTCGCCAAGAAGGGCCTGCAGATCGATCCGCACTTCGTGCAGATGCTGCGCGTGCTCTCTCTCTGCTGGTTCCTCGTCGCGGCCATCCATGTCCTCACGCACAGCCGCGCCAAGACGCTTTCCGCCGCCCTTGTCGTCGCGATGTTCGGCTTCCTCTCCCTCTCCGACCTTCTGGAAGACGTCGTCAAGTACCTGAACGACATCTCCTTCAGCGTCGGCAAGCTGGATATGACGGCGCTGCAGATCCTGAAATTCCTGGGCAGCCTTGTGCTGCTGCTGTGGCTGGCGGGAGCCTTGGTGCGCGGCGTCGAATTTTCACTGCAACGCATCCGCCACATGCGCGCCTCGACGCGGCAGCTCTTCGTCGAACTATCGCGTGTGGGCATCTATGTCGCAGCCGCCCTTATCGCTCTATCGACGCTGGGAATCGACCTGACCGCCTTCGCCATCTTCGGCGGCGCGGTCGGCGTGGGACTTGGCTTCGGTCTGCAGAAAATCGCGTCCAACTTCATCAGCGGCATGATCCTGCTGCTCGAAAAATCGGTGGAAGTCGGCGACATGATAGAGATGTATAACGGGGACGTCTCGGGCCTCGTCCGCCACACGGGGGCCCGCTACACGCTGGTGGAGACCTTCGACAGCCGCGAAATCATGATCCCGAACGAGGATTTTATCAGCCAGCGCGTCGTCAACTGGACGCTGTCCACCGCGCGCGGCCTCATTAAAATGCCGATCAGCGTTGCTTACGGCAGCGACCTGAACCTTGCGCAGGAGCTGATGCTGGAGGCGGCGAAGGAACACCCGCGCTGCCTGCCCGATCCTGCGCCTTCCTGCCTGCTGATGGGCTTCGGCGATGTCGCCATCAACTTCCACCTCAATGTCTGGCTGGGCGACATCCGCGACAGGCGCCTGACCACCCAGAGCGAGATCCTGTTCGCCGTATGGCGCAAGTTCACCGACAAGGGCATCGGCCTGCCCCACCAGCAGCGCGAGACGCATTACAAAACGCTCGACCGCAAGAAAAAAGGAGCGGACTAAGCCATGGAAGAGACGAAATCATGCCTGTTCTGCTATGCTCTCGACGGCCAGGGCAGCGGAAGGGCGGCCGACCTGTCGTCGGTCGCGCCCGGGGACACCCGCCTGATCTGGATTCACCTGAACGGGCGGCACCCGGATGCCAAAAAATTCCTGCGCGACCAGTTGCATCTCGACCCCCTGATCGCCAAGTCCCTGCTGGCGGAGGAAACCCGCCCGCGCCTGGAGGAGATCGGCCAGAATGCCCTGATTATCCTGCGCGGCATCAATTTCAATCCGGGCCCCACGCCCGAAGACCTCGTCTCGATACGCCTGTGGATCAGCCAGAACCTGATCGTCAGCGTCGGCCGCCGCAAATCGCGCGCGATCGCCGACATCGACGACCGCATCCGCCAGAACAGGGGCCCGAAGCGCGTCGGCGAATTCATCGCCATGCTGTGCTCGAGCCTGAACGACGGCATCGAGCCCGCGATCCTCGAGCTTGAGGTCAATATCGACAAGCTGGAGGAGATATCGCTGGAGAACCCCGACGCCTACCTTCGCAACGACATCGCGACGATGCGCAAGCAGGCCACCTTGTTCCGCCGGCATATGTCGCCGCAGCGCGACGCCATCAACCGCATGCAGATATCCCAGCAAGGCTGGCTGCTGGCGGCCGACAAGTGGTTCATGCAGGATAACAGCGACCGCATCCTGCGCTTCCTCGAAGATCTGGATGCCATCCGCGAACGCTCGCAGATCCTGCAGGACGAGTTGTACAGCGCCCTTTCCAGCAAGCTGAACAAGAACCTTTATGTCCTCTCCGTCATTACCGCCATTTTCATGCCGCTCAGTTTCCTCTCGGGTCTGCTCGGCATGAACGTGGAAGGCATTCCGGGCGCAAAGAGCCCCTTTGCCTTTGCGGTCGTCTGCGGGATCACGGTGCTGATCGTCACCGCGCAGCTTGCCTTGTTCAAGCGGTTGAAATGGATTTGATCTCTCTATAATTACGAAAAATACTCTCTTCCCGCATTTCTGTTGCAATCCCGTATATCCGCGGCCAAGATCGGAAACAATATGAGCAACCGCAAATTCAGGCTTGTCACTTTCATACTTCTATTGCTGCTGATTGCCGCAATCACCAATACCTATTTTATTTTCCACGCCTATCAAAATACGTTCGACGAAGCTCCGCCCGCGCCCAAGCCTGCTGTAGACGCTGTTAACTCCCCGCCACCTGTCGTTCTCCCCGGCGCAACCAAACCTCCCCGGGAGTTCATCGCCTTCGACTGGTACGGGGACGCGGCGGTTACCCGGCTGGAAGGCGGGAGCTATGAGCTGACTGCTCAGGCTTATACGCGGGGGAGCCGGCGCCCCTTTGACATCGATTCCCTGGAGATTGACGCACGCCATGTCGGACAGGGGGGCAGCATTACGCCCAAGCTGGAGAAGGTTTCCATGGGAAATTTCTCCGGTCGCGTCGATTTTCCGTCGAGCGGCACATGGGAAGTCAGGGTGCGCATGCATCACAGCGTCCGGACGCTCGAGTTTACAAAGATATTCGAAATTAACTGACCTTCAGGGTTTTAGCGCAAGCTCGTAAAAGAACTCTGTCTCTTTCTGGCCTCCCGGCCAGACGGCGTCCGCTGCATGCGTGAACCGGAAGCCCCAGCGCTGGTTGGCGCGTTTTGAGACCGCGTTGCTCTTGCGGTGGGAGACGACGACGCGCTTCACCGACGGCCGCGCCTTCGCCCAGTTCAGTCGCGTTTCGTACATCTTGCGCGCAAGCCCCTTGCCGCGCCATTGCGGCTCCAGCCAGGATCCCCAGAGCTTCGCCGTTTCCTTTGCGGGGTCGTCCCTGTCGACGACGATTCCCGTCATACCGATGACGTCGCCGTGCCGGAAAACGCCGAACACGGCCATATCCGCGTCCAGCAGGTCCTGCTGCCATTTTTCATCGGCAATATTTTTCGACTCCTCATAGCTGGCGCTGAAAAACCTTGGATCGCTCTCCAGCGCCTTCAGGCGCACCGCTTTGTATACCTGCCACTCTTCGGGCTTGAATTGCCGGATGTCGATTCCCTCGATTTCCATGGCGTCACACCGCTTTCTTCCGGGGCTGCGTGAATTTATCGGATTCATAGCCGCGCAGGTACTGCGGCGGGATGTCGGCCTCGGCGCCCAGCGCACGCGCCGCATGAATAGGCCAGTAAGGATCGCGCAACATTTCCCGGGCGAGGAAAACCAGGTCCGCATCTCCGCGCACAACAATGTCATTCGCCTGCGCAGGC
>SCTB01000036.1 GCA_004297545.1 Alphaproteobacteria bacterium | reverse complement strand
GTGCTCCACACGTGTCTCTCGGAAGCCCGCCTCGCGCATCCAGCCCATGCAGTCCTTGCCGGTATAGTCAAAGCCGCCCGGCGTTTCGATGAGCATATTCAGGCTCATGAGCAATCCGAAGGCGTTTTCGCGGCGGTCGTCGTCGATCAGCGCCTCGTACACGATCAGCGCGCCGCCCTTGGGCAGGGCGTCATAGGCTTTTTTCAGCAGCATTTTTTTCTGCGCAAGATCCCAGTCGTGCAGGATATGCCCCATGACCAGCACATCTGCCTTGGGCAGTTCATCCCTGAAGAAATCGCCGGGATGGAATTTCAGGCGGTTCCCCACGCCCATCGTCTTGGCATAGTCGGTAAAGATAGGACCGACGGGAGGAAGATCGAAACAGCCGCCCGTCAGGTGCGGATGCGCGAGCGCGATCTGCGCGGTGCAGCCGCCCTGCGCGCCGCCCACGTCGATAAAAGTTTTGTAATCCTTCCACGCAAACTTTTTGCCGATTACCATGCCGGAACCGATGGAAATGCCCGTCATCGCCTGCAGGAATTGTTTAAGCTTCGCGGGGTCCTTGTAAAGCGTTTCGAAAAGCCCTTCGGCACCGTCAACGACCTCGTTCTGCGGTTCGCCGCTATGCAGGCCCTGCGTGAGGCGACCCCAGAAAGGGTACAGCCGCGCATTCGCCATCTCGAGGATGCCGCCCATATAGGAGGGCTTGGCCTTGTCGAGGAAAATGCCCGTATCCGGCGTGTTCGAATATGTATCGCCATCACGGTTCAGCATGCCCAGCGACACCAGCGCATCGAGAAAATCGCGCGCGCTGCGCGGATGCAGTTTGAATTTTTTAGAGATGTCGGCGAATTTCTGCGGCCCTTTCGCCAGTTCCGTGAATATCCCGAGTTCGACCGCGCTCAGCAGCGTCTTCGAGCCCCAGAAGGCGAAACCGAGCTGCATGATTTTTTCAGGGGACGGGGCGGCGTGGGCGGCGGGCTTGTGGGCTTGGGCGGGTTGCATGGCGGGCTCCTTGATGAATGACGGGAGCATTCTGCGCCAAAAAAAGGACGGGGTAAAGTCCCGCGCCTTAGAACCTGTACTGCAATTTCAGTAACACATTCCGGCCGTTCATCGGGACGACGTCCTGGAGAAAATCGTCCACGCCGGCGCCCGCACCGCCGACCATCTCCGGATGCGCATTGAAAAGATTATAGACGCCGAAAGATGCGTCGGCGCCGGGCAGGATTTCCTTCGAGCTCAGGATCGCGTTGACGAGGTCGTAGCGCGAGGCCGTGGTGCTTTGCTGCGTCTTGCGCTCGTCCACGAAGACATTCTCGATGCCCAGTTTCGCCCTGCCGTCGAACAGCGGCTCTGCGTACTGAATCTTGGACACGTTTCTCGGCGCATTGACCGCCCAGACGGAAAGACCGCCGGACTCATCGTACAAAAGGGTGTGATTGAAAGACCCTTTCAGGCTGCGCCCGTTCGCCCATTTCTTTTCCGCCCCGAGATCGACGCCATTGGCGGTGAATTTCCCGGTATTGACGAACTGGAACGTCACGGGATCCTGCGACAGCAATTTCGTGAACTCGTTCCTGAATATCCCGCCGGTCAGCCTGACCCCGTCCTGCGGGCGCCATTCGACAACGCCTTCGTAGGTGCGGATATGCTCTTCCTCGTTGTCGGGGTTGGGCGCCCCCCGGTCGCGCTCATAGATATTCGGCGCCCGGAAAGCGGAGCCGTAAAGCAGCTTGACCGTCGTCGTCTTCAGGGGGTTCCAGATCAGCGCGAGGCGCGGGTTGAATTGCAGATTGTCGATCATGTGGTTCTGGTCGACGCGGAATCCGGCGCTGACGATCAGGTCGTCGCGCAGCCAGTAGTCGTCCTGCGCGTAAATGCCTGCGCGGCTCCCCATCCGGTTGTCGTCCTGATACTGGGTGTAGGGAGAGATGTCGTAGTTATAAACGTGCTGGCGCAGGTCGTACTGATATTCGACGCCCACCACCAGCTTCTGGTTTTTGAAGGCGCTCGTCACGAGGTTCGCCTCGACGCCTCCCCAGCGCCCGTCCGACGCGTCGAAGTTCACGATGCGGTCGACAAGGACGCCCGGATCGTTGTCGTAGGGAAAAAACGCCTCGTAGTAATAGCCCTGAAAAAAAGCCTTTAGCTCTACACTTGTCTTGTCGTTGAGCTTCCTGTCGTACTTGACCTCGCCGAAGGCCCAGATATCGGTGGTGTTGTCCTGCGGATCGTTGAAGATGGAGCCGTAAGACGCGGTCGGCACCTGCTTGAAACGATCGACGATGCCGCCGGTGACGGTGAAATCCTGGTATTTCACCTTGCCGAAAAGGCGGCGCGAATTTTCAGCGTCCCCTTCATGAGCGATACCGTTGTTGGTCGTCGGGTCATTGAATTCGGGATAGAACAGGTTCTCGGGGCCGTTGCTGTAATAACGCGACGCGGAAAGCAGCACGTCCGCGCCGTTGTCGAACGCCTTGCCCAAGGTCGCGCGCTCCGTATTCGTATTGAAGCTGCCGATGCCGCCCGCGACCTCGAGCCCGTTGATGTCCGAGCCTTTCTTCGAGATGACGTTGACGACGCCCATCATCGCGTTCGCGCCGTAGAGCGACGAGCCGGGGCCCGGGATGAATTCGATATGGTCGACAAGATCCATGTCCAGCATGAATTCCTGGCCTGTATTCGCACTGTCATAGATGTTGTCGTTCATGCGGCGGCCGTCGACCATGATCAGGATGCGCGAGTTATAGTCGCCGGGCCTCAGGAAACCGCGCACGCCCAGATAGTTGTAGTTCCGGTCGTTCGCCGCATAAAGCCCGTG
>SCTB01000035.1 GCA_004297545.1 Alphaproteobacteria bacterium | reverse complement strand
CACACCGTCGACGACGCCGTCACCGAGGCGGAAATCAAGAAAACCCCGCCGCCGAAGACGCCGCCGCGCAAGAAGAAGGCAGGTTAGGCTATGTCATACCGTTCCCTGTTTCGTGATGGCATGAACGCGGTCGACAAGCTGAGGGCGATCAGCTGGCCGTTTATCGTGCTCATCACCCTTGCCGCCTGCATTGGCTTCGTCTCTCTCTATTCGGCAGCGTCCGGCAGTATGCAACCCTGGGCCGCTTCGCAGATGGTGAAATTCGCCATGGGCATGGTGGGCCTCGTCATCACGGCTGTCATCGACATCCGCATCTGGATGCGCCTCGCCTATCCCATCTTTCTGGCGTCGCTCGCGCTTCTGGTCGTCGTCGACGTCCACGGCCACACCAGCATGGGGGCGCAGCGCTGGATTGACTTGGGGTTCCTGAAGCTGCAGCCGTCGGAACTGATGAAAATCGCCATCGTCATGACGCTGGCGCGGTTCTTCCAGGGCGCGACGCCCGAAGACGTGAGAAACCCCCTGTTCCTGATCGCCCCCCTGGGCCTCCTCGCCGCGCCTGTCGCGCTTGTGCTGCTGCAGCCGGACCTCGGCACGGCCATGATGCTGGTCATCGTGGCGGGCGCGATGTTCTTCATCGCGGGCGTTTCCTACTGGATGTTCGGCATCGTGGCGGCCGGGGGCCTTGCGATGCTCCCTGTCGCCTGGCACTTCCTGCATGACTACCAGCGCCAGCGCGTGATGACCTTCATGGATCCCGAAAGCGACCCCCTGGGCGCGGGCTATCACATCACCCAGTCCAAGATCGCGCTGGGCTCTGGCGGCGTCACGGGCAAGGGTTTCCTACACGGCACGCAGAGCCACCTGAACTTCCTGCCCGAAAAGCAGACCGACTTTATTTTCACCCTGTTCACCGAGGAATGGGGGCTGGTCGGCGGCATCGCCCTGATGACGCTTTTCGCGCTCATCATCGTCTATGGCTATTTCATGGCCTTCCAGTGCCAGAACCAGTTCGGAAGGCTGCTGTCGACCGGCATTATCATCAACTTTTCGCTTTATATTTTCATCAATATCGGTATGGTCATGGGGCTTTTGCCCGTGGTGGGGGTGCCTTTGCCGATGATCTCCTACGGCGGCACGGCGATGCTCTCGGTCCTGTTCGGTTTCGGCCTTTTGTTGTCGGCCCATGTGCACCGGGACGTCAAGTTCACCCGCCGCGGCTTCGATATGGCGTAATAGAACGACAAAGAAAATGAAAACCGCGAAAAAGAAAAGAAAAAAAACCTCTTCCCGCGTCTCCGTGCGCGTAAAACCCGGCAGCAAAAAGCCCGCTCCGCTCGTCGCCAGAGGCGAACCGCCCGTGGTGAGGGTGGTGAACCCCAAGGGCAAGGGCAAATACATCATCGTCTGCGACCATGCCAGCAACCGCATCCCCAAGGCGCTGAACAACCTGGGCCTGTCGAAAGCGGATCTTAAGAAGCACATCGCCTGGGACCCCGGCACCGAGGACATCGGCCTGCACCTGTCCAGAAAAATGGACGCGGCTGCCGTCATCGCCGGCTATTCGCGCCTCGTCGTCGACCTCAACCGCGGCGACGATCACCCGGAAATCATGCGTCCTGCCTCCGACCATATCCGCGTTCCCGGCAATGCGGGGCTTACCGCAGCGCAGCGCCGCCAGCGGATGGAGACGTTCTTCCGGCCCTACCACGGCGAAATTGCGAAGGCGCTGACGCGCTTCACCGGGAAGGGCATCGCGCCGGCGCTGATTTCCATTCACAGCTTCACGCCGGAAATGGACGGATTCAAGCGCCCCTGGCATATCGGCGTGCTGTGGAACCGGCAGGAAAAGATCGCCCGCGCGCTGGTCAGAAACCTGCGCCGCAACAACCCGAACCTCGTCATCGGGGAAAACGAGCCCTATTCCCTTAAAGCCACCAACTTCCTCAAAAACACCATCAGCACCCATGCCGAGCGCAAGGGCCTGCCTTATGTGATTGTGGAATTCCGGCAGGATCTGGTGGATACGAAGAAGAAGGCCGTGAAATGGGCGGAAATCTTCCTCGACAGCCTCCTCCCCGCCCTGTCCGAACCGGGGCTGCATACCTTAGGCCGCAAGCGGTCTTAGTCATATTCGCCTTTCTTATTGGCAAAGAAACGCTTTTCGCCGCGCCGAAGTTTTCGGATAATGCATCATGGTTGCAATTGAAGCCGATAGCCGGGAAATCCGGCGCGCGATCGAAAAACTGGTCAATCTTTCCACGGCCTGCGGCGCCGAGTTTTCCCGCGACGTCACCATCCGCTGTAAACAGGGGAGCCTCAGCGTCGCCTCGAAGGGTGGCAAGGGAAAGGGCAAGGACGAGGATTTCATCCGGCTGCCGCGCCGCAGCCTTCCGCGTCTCGATCATTTCCAGTTCGGCCTGGACGGCGACGAACTTGTGCTTGCCGAGTGGTCCGAAGCGGCGCCCCCCCTGCATGTCCAGATCATCGACGCCCTGATAAACCTTTACAACCTTTGCGGAAAGGCGGCGATGCATCGCCGCGTTTCGCCCTGGCTGCTCCTGTCCGAGCAGCCCGAGCTCGTGCCCATTCTCGCGGAGGGCAGGGACGAGCCGGTGTTGAGCCACCTCATCGAACGCCTGCGGCTGGGCGATATCTCGAACATCGCGATCGACACGTTCCTCCTGAGCCGCCTGCTCCGGATCGACAAGGTCGCCGTGCTGATGCCCGTCGGCGAACTCGTTAATCATTCGGCCCTCGCCCGGCCGTACTACTTTCCTCCGAACCAGGAAGGCGGGGGCGTCGCGGTGCGCCGGACGCAGTTTCCGGAACGCTTCGGCGACGAATGTTTTGTTTCTTACGGGACGTTTGACAGCCTCGATAGCTGGCTCATCTACAACTTCATCGAAGAGCACGCGAATTTCATGCGTTCCGTCCCGGTCAAGATCGACCTGCCGGGCGCGGGCATGATCCGGGTTCACGCCTATATTGCCCCTGCCGACCACCCCAGTCCGCCGCCGGAGCTCGCAGACCTGTCGCCTTACCTGCCGCAGGTCCTGGATCGGTCCGAGAGGAGCATCGCTGTCAGCTTCCTCCTGATACCGGCGGCGCAATCGCAGACTTTGCGGCGCGTCCTGCGCTGGGTTATCGGCCAGCTGTCACCCGGGAACCCCCAGGCCGACGCCCTGGTCGAGATGGCGGAGAGGCAGATTCTCGACAAAAACTGGGCTTATTACGAAGCCTTTCGCAAGGGCCTGCAGGGCGTCAAGCTGAAAGACCCGGACAAGCTGCCGGTTCTCGACAGCCTCAGCAGCCTCTGCGCCCTGCAACTCGCCCGTCTTATCGAGTATGGAAAATAGAGGACCCAAGTCCGTTTTCCGCCCGCCTTGCGGACTCCTTCGAAAATCCCCTGCAAAACCTCGGGTTTTTCGCTGTTCCCGCGCCTTCGCGGTTGCTATAATTTCGGGTGTCGCCTATATATAGTGCAACTCTACAAATCCTTTTTAAGGACTTGCCATGAAATTCACGATTGATCGCGCCGATCTGCTTCGTTCCCTGAACCATGTGCACAGCGTCGTCGAGCGCCGGAACACCATTCCAATCCTCGCTAACGTGCTGCTGCGGGCGGAAAAAGACTCCCTGTCCCTCACGACAACGGACATGGACCTCGAAATCATCGATTCCGTCGCGGCCAAGACTTCGGCGCCGGGCGCCACGACTGTGCCTGCGCATACGCTCTATGACATCGTGCGCAAGCTCCCCGATGCCTCCAGCATCGAAATCGCCGGGGCGAACGACACGACGCTGACCGTCCGCGCGGGAAAATCGACCTTCCGCCTCGGCTGCCTGCCGACGGAAGACTTCCCCAAAATGGGCTCCTCCGACAAATTCGCCTATACTTTCTCTATCCCGGCGGCCGACCTGCGCACGCTCATCGACCGCACGCGCTTCGCGATTTCGTCCGAAGAAACGCGCTATTACCTCAACGGCATCTACCTGCATGCGGCGGACAGCGACGGCGTTCCCGTGCTGCGGGCGGTCGCGACCGACGGCCACCGCCTGGCGCGCTTCGAAATGCCGCTGCCCGACGGCGCCAAGGATATCCCGGGCGTCATCATTCCGCGCAAGGCCATCAACGAAATCCGCAAGCTCATCGACGAAGCCGGCGATTCCATCGAAATCGGCCTCTCCGACAACAAGCTGCGCTTCGCCTTCGACCACGTCACGCTGACGACGAAACTCATCGACGGCACCTTCCCGGATTACGAGCGCGTGATTCCCAAGAACAACGACAAGGTCCTGCAGGTCAACCCCTTGATGTTCGCCTCCGCCGTCGACCGCGTGTCAACCATTTCGTCGGAAAAATCGCGCGCCGTGAAGCTCACGCTGGGCGGCAAAACCATGACGCTTTCGGCCAATTCTCCCGACAGCGGCTCGGCATCGGAAGAAATCGAGATCAGCTTCAACTCCGGGCCCATGGAAATAGGCTTCAACTCCGCCTACCTGATGGACGTCACGCGCCAGATCGAGGGCGAGGGCTGCCGTATCTCGCTCTCCGACCCCGCCTCGCCGACCATCATCCAGGACACCAGCGACAACTCGTCGCTGTATGTGCTGATGCCGATGCGCGTTTGAGCGATCAACGCGAAGAAAAAACTCGCTGGTCTCGGAAAGAAAAAATAGTTCTCGCCGTACTTATGGCACTGGTGTTTAGCATGAGCTTGTACGAGATATGCGAATACTTAGGTACAAAGCTGCGGTTTTTGGCGGACTTCTAAAATAAAAAAGGGCGGGTTTTGATACCTGCCCTTTTTGTTTTGGTGAAACTGCCTGGGAATCAGAAGTGGAACTCCTGACCCGTCTTCTTGTCGAAGGGCTTCGGCTTGTCCGCGAGCTGCGGATAGAGCTGGGCGTTTTCAATCGCGCCGTCGTTATAGCTCTTGGAGGCGTCGAGGATCAGCAGGGGCGGCATCAGGCTGCCCTTGGATTCTTCGGTGGTCATGGACATCAGCTTGATCGATATGTCCATGTCGCGGCAGACTTCATGCAGCTTGATCCAGCCGGGCATGTCGCGGATGTCTTCGGCGGAAAAGCTCGTGAAGGATGTCGACACGGGCAGCTGCAGCTTCTTGATCGGGTTAAACGCCGGCTCGCCTTCCTGGCCCTGCGCCACGGTGAGGGCGTTGATGATGATCGGCGTTTTCTTCCGCTCGGGCGCCGAGGAAACATGATTGAAAAAGCTGCTCAGTTCCCGCTCGAACATCTTCGGAACATTGTCGGCGATCTGGCCGAAGATGTCGCTCACGATCTGGCTCTGCAGGGGCTTGGCGCGCTCGTCTTCCAGCGCCGGGTTGATCAGGTCGCGGAGCCTTTGACCCAGGGGAGGCTTCGGTGTTTCATCTGCCATTTTCGGTGCACTCACTCTTTATATTTTTTCATAACGTGAATTTTCGGGGCTTACAGAATCGGGATTATACACATCGCCGCCCGCCGATGGAATAATATAATGCACTGGAAAGTCATTTTTATGGTAATAAAGTTTCGTCCCCTTGCTTTGAAATTGGCTTTTCCCCTTGAAAACACTATAAAAGGAAGAAAGGTTAAAACAGCCCGTGCCACTTCTTCTCCATAAGCTCAATCTGACCCATTTCCGGGGCTATGACGCCCTGAGACTCGACTTTGCCGGGGCGCAAATCGTGGTCCTGACGGGCCTGAATGGGGCCGGAAAAACCAATATTCTGGAAGCAATCAGCCTGCTGGCGCCCGGCAAGGGCCTGCGCGGGGCCGATCTTCTCGACATGAAGAACCGCCTGGCTTCCGCCGAGGACCTCTGGGCCGTGGCGGCGGAGGTCGAAACGGCCTCAGGCCTGCCCATGCGCATCGGCACCGGCCTCGACCGCGAATTCAAGCGGCGGCTGATCCGCATCAACGGCCGCGACGCCAGAAGCCAGAACGAGCTGGCGTCGATAATCTCCGCCGTCTGGCTCACTCCGCAGATGGACCGGCTCTTCCTCGACGGCGCTTCGGGCCGCCGCAAGTTTTTCGACCGGCTGGCCTTTGCTTTCGATGAAGAACACGCGGCGCGCCTCAACCGCTACGACAAAAGCCTGCGCGAGCGCCTGAAAGTCCTGCAGGGCGAGATGGGCGTGGACCCGGTCTGGCTCTCGAACCTCGAAGCCCAGCTGGCGGCAGATGCCGTCTGCATCGCGGCGACGCGCCGGCAACTGCTGGAACAGATGGCGCGCTACGTTGAAAAGCTCTATGCAGGAAAAACGCTGTTTCCGGCGCCTGAGATTTCCGTGTCGGGCTGGGCGGAAAGCGAAACCGGCCTGCGCGCCGCCGTCGACATCGAGGAAGATTTAAGGGCCCGTTTCCGCGACAGCCGCCGCGCCGACATGCTGGCCGGCAAATCGCACGAAGGCGTCCACCGCAGCGATTTCCTCGTGACGCACAGGGATCGCGGCATGCCCGCCGCGCAATGCTCGACGGGGGAGCAAAAGGGGCTGCTCGTCTCCATCGTGCTCGCCCATGCGCTGATGATGCAGGGCGAGCAGGGGTTCACGCCGATTCTGCTGCTGGACGAGGTGGCCGCGCATCTCGACGACGCGCGCCGCGACGAGCTTTTCCGTTATTTGCTGTCGCTGAACGGGCAGATCTTCCTGACCGGCACTGACCCGGAAATATTCGCCGCGCTGAGGCCCGCCGCGATGTTCTGCGCGGTCGAGCCGGGCCGCGTCGGCATCGCGAACAAGGGTTCCACGCGGCAGCAGGCCATGCCGTGACCGGCTTCCAGGATTTTATGTCCGGCTGGGGCTGGGTGCTGTTCTCTGTCGTTTCAGCCGTTTTCGGGGGCGGGTTCTACCTTGTCAACCAGTACCTGCGCCAGCCGGGGCATCTTCTTGTGTTCTGGATGCGCGTCATCATCGTGCTCTGCATGTCGCCCTTCATGCGCTATGTGCGGCTGCCCGACGACCCGAAGTTCTATCTGGCCGTGCTGGTCACCGTTTTCGTGGGCACGTTTTCCGATATCCGATCCTTCAACGCCTCGTCCCAATACGGCGGCGGGGTGGTGGCGCGGGTGCAGCCGCTGACTGTCTGGGGCACGTTCCTGCTGTGGTTTTTGTTCGAGCCGGCGTCGCTCGGCGCCTATCTCGACCGCCCCGTGAACGCAGCTGTTATACTCGTCGCGTTGCTGGGCTGCGTGTTCTTCTCGATGCGGCTGAACAAATGCGAAATCACGCGTGGCGCCTTCATTTACATGCTACCGGCGCTGCTGGGCTACACGCTGACCAATGCCCTCAACAAATACGCCATGGGACGCGGCAACCTCGAGGGCGCCGTCTACGGCTATATGTACGCGCAGTCCGTCATCGCGGTTGTCAGCATCGGCATCTACTCCCTGTGGCGGCAGGCCCGGCCCGTTGCGGCAGGCGCGGCGACGCCGGGGCCGCAAAGCTGGGTGCGCCAGGAACTGCTGGCGGCGTCCCTGATTGCGGCGATGACCTGGATCTGCCACATGATTTACAAGAATTACGCGATGGCCTTTACGCCCAACCCCTCCTACCAGGTGGCGATCGGCCTCACCACGCCCGTCTTCATCGCGATTTTCTACTACTTCGTGCAGCACAGGGAACAGGCCGATGTGAAATCCGGCATGGGCATCGTCGCCTGCGCCGTGCTGCTGGCGCTGGCCACCGTCCACTAGACGTTATCGAGTATCAACCGATATTAAAACGCTTGCTGACGCGGTACTTCCCGTCCGCGCCTTTTTCGATATGGGCGTTCACGCGGTCGGTGCGGAAGTCCATGGTGCCCGCGATGCCGGGCCACCAGAGGCGCAGTTTCAGGCCGTTCTTCCGGGCTGCGTCGCGCATTTCCTGCACGGTGGGGTCGTTGGGATCGGCCAGCTTGACCTGCGTGTATTCATGGTCGCCGGAATAAGGCGAATGATGAACTTTTTTTTCCTCGACCATCGGCACTTCACGTCCGGCGAATTTGTTGAAGATATGGCTGACGTCGCGGGGTTTCATCTGTCTTCTCCTTAAAAAAGTTCAGCCGATGTCGAATTTGCGGCTGACGCGGTATTTGCCGTCCGTGCCTTTTTCGATATGCGCATTCACGCGGGTGCGGACGTAATCGTCCGTATACCCCTTGCCGGGCCAGAGCACGCGCAGCTGCAGGCCGTTCTTCCGGGCCTCGTCCGACATTTCCTTCAGCGTCGGGTCGGCCGGGTCGGCCAGGCTGACGGCGGTGAGTTTCTTGATGACGCAGCCGATGCGCATGGTCTTCGTTTCCTCATGCATCGGCACCTCGCGGCCCGCGAATTTGTTGAAGATCCCGCTGACGTCCCTGCGCATGGCGTTTCTTCCTATCCCAAATCAAAACGGTTGCCGATGCGGTACTTGCCGTCCTTGCCCTTTTCGATATGGGCGTTCACGCGGTCCATGCGGAAGTCGGCGGTGCCCGCGACGCCGGGCCACCATAATCTCAATTTAAGGCCGTTCTTCTTCGCCTCCTGCTCCAGTTCTCCGACGGTCGGGTCGTCGTCGTTGGCGAGCCTGACCTGCGTATAGGTCTTGCCGCGGATGACGAAGGGTTCTTCCTTCATCGGCACTTCGCGCCCGGCGAATTTGTTGAAAATGTGGCTCACGTCGCGCTTGGGGCTCATGTCGTTTCTCCGGCAATCTTTAAGGGGCGAGCGGACGCTACGACAGATTTATCCCCATAAAAAGACGGAACCCTCTGAAAAACGAATTTCGCAAATTCGTTTCAGGGTTACGGCAAAGTTTTTCATGTTCCGGAAAAATAAAAATGACATAACCAACTTGTGCGGTGGTTTCGCGCGCCGTCTCCGGAGGCTCCCGGCGGAAGCGCGAATCCATGGGCCCTTACGGGGCGAAAGAGGGCCTCCGGAACCGGCTTTCCCGCCCGTGGGCAAGCCTTTACGCAGCCGCAAAACACTCAGGACAGGACCGGATTTCAGGCCCTTTTTGGGGCGCCCCATAAGCCCCTGATTTCGGGCGCTTTTTCGGCTCCTTTTTTGACTGCTAAAATATTGATTTTTTTGAAAGATTTTACGATTTTTTGCTGCTTGTTTTTCGCCCGTTTTGCTATATTTTATGGACAGAAAATCCAAGAAGAATGAAAAAGGATCTGAACATGACGGAGACGGCAAAAAAGCCCGACAAACAGGCGGCTGTCGAAGGCTATGATGCGGATTCCATCAAGGTCCTGAAAGGACTCGACGCCGTCCGCAAGCGCCCCGGCATGTACATCGGGGATACCGATGACGGCACGGGCCTGCATCACATGGTCTATGAAGTCGTCGACAACTCGATCGACGAGGCCCTGGCCGGCTACTGCGACCGCGTCGACGTCACGCTGAACGCGGATGGCTCCGTCACCGTGCGCGACAACGGCCGCGGCATTCCTGTCGAAATCCACAAGGGCGAAGGCGTTTCGGCCGCCGAAGTCATCATGACCCAGCTGCACGCGGGCGGTAAGTTCGACCAGAACTCCTACAAAGTTTCCGGCGGGCTGCACGGCGTCGGCGTTTCGGTCGTGAACGCGCTCTCCAAAATCCTCGACCTGCGCATCTGGCGCGAGGGCAGGGAATGGACCATGCGGTTCCGTCACGGCGTGGCGGAAGCGCCTTTGAAGCCGACCGGCACCTGCGACAAGGAGATGACCGGGACGGAAGTCACCTTCCTGCCCTCCGAAGAAACCTTCACGATGCTGGAATTCAATTACCCCACGCTCGAGCACCGGCTGCGCGAGCTCGCCTTCCTCAACTCGGGCGTCCGCCTGCATCTGACGGACAACCGCAAGAAGGAAGCGAAGACCACCGAGTTTTTCTACGAAGGCGGATTGACCGCTTTCGCCAGCTATCTCGACCGCGCCAAGACTGTGCTGCACAAGCCGCCCATCTATATCAAGGGCGAGCAGGACGGCCTCACGGTGGAAGCGGCCATGGAATGGACCGACGCCTACCACGAGGACACGGTCTGCTTCACCAACAACATTCCCCAGCGCGACGGCGGCACGCATTTGTCGGGCTTCCGCGCCGCGCTCACGCGCACCATCAACAATTATGCCGAGAAAACCGGCCTGCTGAAACGGGAAAAAATAGATCTGACCGGCGAGGACATGCGCGAGGGTCTGACCTGCGTGCTTTCCGTCAAGGTGCCGGACCCGAAATTCTCCAGCCAGACAAAGGACAAGCTGGTCTCCTCCGAGGTCAAGCCGGTCGTCGAATCCGTGCTGAGCGAGAAACTCACCAACTGGTTCGAGGAAAACCCCGCTGACGCGAAGAAAGTCGTCGGCAAGATCGTGGAGGCAGCGACCGCCCGCGAGGCGGCCCGCAAGGCGCGGGATCTGACGCGCCGCAAGGGCGTGCTGGACATCTCCTCGCTGCCCGGCAAGCTGGCAGACTGTTCCGAAAAAGACCCGGTTCTCTCCGAAATTTTCATCGTCGAGGGCGACTCGGCAGGCGGCTCGGCCAAGCAGGCGCGCAACCGCCAGAACCAGGCCATCCTCCCCCTGCGGGGGAAAATATTGAACGTCGAGCGCGCGCGCTTCGACCGCATGCTCAACTCCGCGGAAATCGGCACGCTGATTACGGCGCTCGGCACCGGCATCGGCGCCGAGGAGTTCAAGATCGGGGATCTGCGCTACCACAAGATCATCATCATGACCGACGCCGACGTCGACGGCTCGCATATCCGCACGCTGCTGCTGACGTTCTTCTTCCGCCAGATGAAGGAAATCGTGCAGCGCGGGCATCTCTATATCGCGCAGCCGCCGCTTTACAAGGTCAAGCGCGGCAAGGGCAACGAACGCTATATCAAGAACGACGCGGAACTCGAGGATTACCTTATCGACGCGGCGATCGAGGACCTGAGGTTCAGGCTTGCCTCCGGAGAAGTCACCACGGGCAAGGACCTCAAGCGCATCCTGCTCATCGCGAAAAGCGTCCGGGCGAACATGGAGCCTATCATCGACCGTATCGGCAGCCAGCATGTGGTGGAACAAGCCGCGGCGGCCGACGCCTTCAACCCCGCCAACCGCGCGCAGAAAACGGCGGAGGCCGTCGCAAAGCAGTTGGATGCCATTTCTCCCATCTATGAGCGGGGCTGGAAAGGCGCCGCCCAGGAGGGAGGCTTTATCTTTACGCGCACGATGCGTGGCGTCGAGACGCGCGTCGAACTTGGCGCCGATCACCTCAATTCGCATGACGGCCAGCGCCTGGCAAAGGTTTCGGAGGTCTTCACCGAATTCTTCAGCGGCCCCGGCGCATTGCTGGCCGAAGGAGAAAAGGATATCGCCGTCTACGGGCCGTATGATTTGTACCAGAAGGTCATCGCGCTTGCGAAAAAAGGCCTGACCATCCAGCGCTACAAGGGCCTCGGCGAAATGAACCCGGAACAGCTGTGGGAAACCACGCTCGATCCCGACGTGCGCTCGCTGCTGCAGGTGAAAATCGACAAGGACGACATGGCTTCCGAGATCTTCTCGACCCTGATGGGCGATATCGTGGAGCCGCGGCGCGACTTCATCCACGAGCACGCGCTGGAAGTCTCCAACCTCGATATATGATTTTCCCGTCGCGAAAGCTTGCGCTGAAATCCCCCTTTCCGCCGGCGGATACGGCACGGCTGCTCCAGGGGGCTGTCCGCCCCAGGCGCGGCTGGTGGTCCCAGGTCTGGAGCCGCGGCGCGGGGAACTTCATGGGGGAAGTGACCGAAAACAGCTTTGACATTGTACGCGACATTCCGGGGCGCAACAGCTTCCTCCCCAATGTCCGGGGCACGATAGTGTCTGACATCGTCGGCAGCCGCATCAATGTTTACATGAAGATGCATGCCTCGACGACCGGCTTCATGGCCATATGGCTTTTCTTCACCGTCTTCGGCCTGCTCGACGCGGGCCGCGTCTGGTATGGGGCATGGAAGGCCGGCAAGCATATGGATCCGCATTTTTGCATCATTATCGGGTCGATGGCGGTCTTCGGCTTTCTTCTGATGCATTTCAGCTTCCGCCCCGAGGCGAAAAGGGCCGAAAATTTCCTGAAAGAAACGCTGAAGGCGGAAGTCGACCCGTCGACAGGCCGCGACCGGGCTCTGTAGAAATATCAGGCGGCGCTTTTCTTGACGTTCTGCTGCACGGGCAGGGCCTTGGCCTCGCCTTTCATGAAATGCTTGCGGCAGAGCGCCGTATACATTTCGTTGCCGCCGATCGCGATCTGCTGGCCCGCCGTCACCATATCGCCTTTGGGGGTCAGCCGCGCGGTCATGATGGCTTTCTTGCCGCACCAGCAGATGGCCTTGATTTCCTCGATATTGTCGGCAAGGCGCAGCAGCGTTTCGGATCCCGGAAACAGCTTGCCCATGAAGTCCGTCTTGAGGCCGTAGCACATGACGGGAATATCCAGCTCATCCACAATGCGCGCGCATTGCAGCACCTGCGCTTCGGACAGGAACTGGGCTTCGTCGATGAACAGGATGTCGACCGGCTTGCCATCATGCATTTCCTGCGCGAAGGCGAAGATGTCGGTGGTTTTGTCGAAAGTGTAGGCCGGGCAGTCGATGCCCAGGCGCGAGGTGATCTTGCCGACGGCGGCGCGGTTGTCGATCTGCGCCGTCATGGCAACGGGGTTCATGCCGCGTTCGAAGTAGTTGTATTGCGCCTGCAGGAGTTGCGTGGACTTGCCCGAATTCATGGCGGCATACTTGAAGTAGAGCGAGGCCATTCGTTTCTCCCTTTAATCGTTCGCTTCGAGGATATTTTTTTATGAGGCGAGAGGGATATTAGCGGAGAAAAAAAATTTCCGCTACAGGCAAAAAAGCGATTTCAGAAAAAAGAAATTATTTTTCAAAAACGGCCGCGACAACGGCTGTGCCGCGGCGGCTCCTGACAAAAAATCTTTATTGTTCAACGGGGTCTTTCTGGGTCGAAAAAATATGGAAGTTCTTCTTGAGGCCGGAGAACTCGGAGACGTAAAGCCCCTTGCATAAATCCGAATAAGCTGCATAGCCGCCGCCTTCCAGCGTGGGCTGCACCGAGACGCGTGAAATTTTGTTGATGACCGCCGGCGCGCCGGTTTTCTGGTCCTTTTTCAGCAAGGCTTTCGACGCATCTTCGAAAGGAATGATGAAGCTGCCGAGCCCCAGCACCTTGTCGTCGCCCAGGACAGCGGCGAAGTAAAGCTTTCCCTTCTTCTGTATCAGAGAACCGCCGCCCAGCTTCGTATAGGGGCCCATTTTGGCGACGTCTTCTTTGGTCAGAAGCGTGCCGACATAGTGCCAGGTCCTCGCATGGTCGGCGGACGATACCATGATGACGCGGTTGGGCGTGTTGTCGTCCTTGAAAAACGCCGAAAGCGTCATATAGATCACGCCGTCCACGACGGCGGCGCTGGGCCGGGCATAGAAGAACATGTCTTTCAGCGACGGGTCGAAATCGTTTAAATGATACTGAACGAGGCTGCCATAGGGCTCCGGCGGGGCCCCGAACGGATCTTCCGCCGTGGGGCCTCGACCCCCGAATATCCACTGCTCGTCCTTCCAGTCCTTGAGTACGGGGTTGTTTGTGTGTCTAAAGGCGATCATCCAGTACCGGCGCGACAGCTGCTTGCTCTTGTCATCGGGTCCCAGCCAGAGGTATTTGTAGTAGAACAGCTTGTATTCCCCGATCGGATTGGGGTCCGTCGGGTCGTGGATAAGGGCCGGGTGCTCCAGCCACCATACCCCGGCGGAGTCCAGCGGCGTCACGCCGTCGGGGCCGATAATTTCCTGCTGTTCCGAGGCGATGGCCTCTCCCATGTCGTTCCAGAGCTTGCAGGGCGAATTCGACGATGCCAGCCGGATGCTGGGGGACCAGCGGCCCTCGGCCGGATTTTTCGCGTCCGCCTGGCGCGTGATCATGGTCAGGGCCATGTAAATGGTTTTCTTGTCCGGGCCTTCCGTCATCGACGGGTCCGCAACGCCCGCGTTGACCGGGCTGGCGGCGAAATTGACGATGCCCGGCTTCGAAATGCTCTTCCCGATCGTCGCAAAGATGTACACGGCGTGAATCAGCGCGAAGGGAATCCAGATCATGCCTGCCATGACGATGACCTTGAACTGCCAGGGCATCTCCGCCAGAACTTCGGACAGGTCTTTGCCGTAGATTTTCATGCGTTAACGGGTGCTCAGGCGGCCGGGGGCAGATCCATTTCCAGGATCGCCATGTTGAAGTCATAGGAAATGTCGCCGTCGTCCTCGTCGCGGTAGATGACGCCGATGAACTCGCCGTCCAGCATCACTTCGACCGAGTCCTTGGCTTCCTTGCGCTCCGCAAGGCTCAGCTTCCGGTTGCCGAATTTTTCCTGCAGGTATTTCTGCAGGCGCACGATTTCAGATTTGTTCATCACGGGTCCCCCCAAAGTCAGACAGCGTTTTCTGGATTGTAACCCAAGCTCCGGCGCCTTTAAATAAAGCATTGACGCTTCGGCTCATTAAGGCAGCCCTCCAGCCGATATGTCAATTGCTTATCCGTTCCCATAAAATATAGGGGTGCTTGCAATCGCTTTCCCGAAATGCAAAGCTTGAGGCTGTTTTAAAAACAAAGAGATATATCCACCGATGCCGGACAGCGAAAAATCGCCGCCGGGGGAAACCCCTTCGTACAAGCCGACGCTTGCCGACC
>SCTB01000034.1 GCA_004297545.1 Alphaproteobacteria bacterium | reverse complement strand
GCCAGTCCTCGAATCCCGCGCTGGTCAGCTGGTTCAGGGCCGGGAAGCTGCCCACCAGGCCTTCCTTGCAGGAGGCAAGGGCCATGTCGGGGTTCGAGACAAGGAACATCGGCGCCACGATAACGGGCAGGGATGTCTGGGATTTGAGGGCGTCCTTCGGCGTTTTGGGGGACGGGTTAATGCCGGAATCAGGCGTCATTGGCCTTCTTTCTTCTGTAATGGGTGGGCGTATCGACTTTTTTAAAGCAAATGAGATTTGTTGACAAGACAGGGGGTTATATCTTATCCATACATCCTGTTATCCGTCTGGGAAGGCCGTAGGCCTAACCTATTGATAATCAAGAGAGTGCTGTTGTAGCTCAGTGGTAGAGCACCCCCTTGGTAAGGGGGAGGTCGGGCGTTCAATCCGCCTCAACAGCACCATTCCTTCGCTCTTCGAGCTTCGGAAGGCAAGCCGTCCAGCTGAAGATTCAGTAACAACTCGTCCGCCGAAGCCTTGGCGAAGGCGGATCCGCCTCAACAGCACCATTTCTCTCCACCCGCATCTTAACGATTTATCGCCCAGTGCCAGTCCGAGCCCTCGTTTTCGACGCAGGCGCGCAGGTTGTTGTAGACGCGGATCTGCTTCCACATATGGGTCTTCGGGTTCACGAACCACATATGCACCCCTTCACGCTTGTCGATGGCATCTGCCGTATAGGCGTAACTGGCGTCCTTGGACAGCTTATGCAGCATGTTGTCGAGTTTGTCGCAGACAGGCTTCGGCGCCTGACTGCTGGCGGGCTGCGCGGCGGGAAGCTGCACCGTTTCGCAGCCGGCAAGCGCCAGCAGCGCGACGCACGTAAAAATCCGATAAATCATATTTACCCTGTGGTTGTTTCTTGTATAAGGGTATCCAGTTTCACAGCATAAGTCCACTTCAGGTGCCGCATGCTTCCGCGTTCATTTTATTTCCTGCGCCATGGCGAAACAGACTGGAATAAAGACGGCAAAATCCAGGGCCATACCGACATTCCGCTGAACGAAACAGGTCGCGCCCAGGCGGAGCAGGTGGTTTCCGTGCTGGCCCGGACGCCCATTCACCGCATCGTCGCCAGTACGCTTTCCCGCGCCTATGAAACGGCCTCCATCGTCAACGCCGCGCTGCAAAAGCCGCTCATCGTGGATGACGGGCTGAAGGAGAGGTCCTTCGGGGATTTCGAGGGTCTCGCCATCGTCGAGATGGACAGCCTGCGGGACGGCATGCTGAAAAAGGGGCTTTCGGCCGAGGAAAACGGCTATCCCTGCCCGCCGCAGGGCGAGCCTTATGCCGACTTCCGCATCCGGACGATTTCGGCGTTCCGGCGGAATCTTGAACAGTTTGAAGGCGAAAATATCCTGTTTGTCGCGCATGGCGGCGTTTATCGTGTCCTGCGCCGGTGCCTGTTTACGGAGCTGGATCACAGCGGCAACGTGCAGCCGTTTCATTTTGAGAAAGGCGTTCAAGATTGGACGCTGAATCGCCTGAAATAAGCCATTTTCAATAAACGGCGGCTTTCCCGCTTCGGAAACAAAACTACGGCGTAACCGGATTTTTTCTGTTATCCTTTTCTGGCTGGGGAGGGTATGAAAATTACCCTTAAATTTAAATTACCAAATTAATTTTTTAATGTATCGCTATGGCGGAACCGCAAACAGATACGGGGTTTGAAGAGCGACTTGAAGTCATACGCACTTTCAACCGGATGTACATGCAGCGCATCGGTCTGCTGGCGGAAAATATCTTCGGCAGCCCGTTCTCGCCCGCCGAAGCGCGCGTGATCGCCGAACTCAGCTTCAAGAAAGCGACCACGGCTTCCATCCTCGCGCGCGAACTCAAGCTCGACGGCGGGTATTTGAGCCGCATTCTTCATCGCTTCGAAAAGGAGGGACTTATCAGCAAGGAAAAGTCCAAGGAGGACGGGCGCCAGCGCAACATACTGCTGACCAAAAAGGGCAAGAAGACCGGCGAAGACGTGCTGGAAGAAGCGCGCAAGATCATCACTTCCATCATCGGGCCGCTTCCCGTGCCGGACCAGATACGCCTCGTCGCGGCGATGACCTCGATCGACCGCATCATCAACAGGGATAAGAACGCCGAAGACCGCGTGACGCCGCCGCCGTTTACGGTGCGGCCGCACCGGACGGGCGACATCGGCCTTATCATCCACAACCATGCCGTGCGTTTCGCGGAAGATTACGGCTTCAACAGCGAGTTCGAGGCGCTGGTCGCGGAGAAATCCGCCGAATTCATCCGCAATTTCAATCCCGCCAGGGAACGGTGCTGGGTCGCCGAAATCGACGGCCACCTGGTCGGGTCGGTATTCCTTGTCGACGGCGGCCACGATACCGGCGAGATGCGCCTGCCTTTTGTGGCGCCGCACGCGCGCGGCATAGGCATCGGCACCAGCATGCTCAATGAAGTTATCCGGTTCGCGCGGCATGTCGGCTATAAAAAGATGACCATGCGCACGGAAAGCATTCTCGAATACGCCGTACCGCTGTTCGAGGCCGCGGGCCTGAAAATCGTCCGGGAAACGCCCCACCAGCGGTTCGGCAAGGACGTCGTCGGCCAGGACTGGGAAATGGCGCTGTAGCAGGGCGCTAAAAAAAACGATTTCTTCTGTCATTCTGAGCGCAGCGAAGAATCTCGCTTCCTTTAAAAACAAAGGGAGATTCTTCGGCCGCTACGCTCCCTCAGAATGACATTCAGGGTTTTTTCAGCGCCCTGCCGGCTTACCCGGCGGCGGCTTTTTTGGGGGCTGCGGCCTCATAGCGGTAGGGGGCGACCTTCTGGTCGATCGCGCCGAAGATCGATTTTCCATGCGCGTCCAGCATCTCGATTTTAATCGTATCGCCGTACTTCATGAAGGGGGTCTTGCTCTCGCCCTGCTCGATTTTTTCCAGCATGCGCTTTTCGACGATGCAGACATGGCCCCTGCTGCGGTCCTTGTTGGAGATCGTGCCGGAGCCGATGATGGTGCCGGCGACGAGCGGCCTGGTCTTCGCCGCATGCGCGATAAGCTGCGCGAAGTTGAAGATCATGTCGGTCCCGGCGTCCGGCGCGCCGAATTTCTGGCCGTTCCAGTAGGCGTGGAGCGGCAGGTGGACCTTGCTGTCCTTCCATTTGTCGCCCAGTTCGTCGGGCGTAATCGCAACGGGCGAAAAGGCCGACGACGGCTTGGACTGGAAAAAGCCGAAGCCCTTGGCCAGCTCCGGCTGCGCGACGGCGCGCAGCGTCACGTCGTTCACCAGCATCAGCAGGCGGATATACTGGCCGGCGTCTTCCGCCGGCGTTCCCATCGGCACGTCGCCGGTGATGACCGCGACTTCGCCCTCGAAATCGATGCCCCAGGATTCCTCGGCGAAGACGATGTCGTCGGTGGGCGACAGGAAGGCGTCGGAACCGCCCTGGTACATCAGCGGGTCGGTCCAGAAGCTTTCCGGCATCTCGGCGCCGCGCGCCTTGCGCACAAGCTCGACATGGTTCACATAGGCGCTGCCGTCCGCCCACTGGTAGGCGCGGGGCAGGGGGGAGGCGCAGAGCTTCGGGTAGAAGGGCATGGCGTCCTTCGCGCGGCCCTGCTCGAGGTCATGCGCCAGATGTTCCAGCTTCGGCCTGGCGGCCGCCCAGTCGTCGAGCGCGGCCTGCAGCGTCGGCGCGATTTTATCCGCGGGCGCGCATTGGGTGAGATCCTGCCTGACGACCACGAGTTTTCCGTCACGTCCGTGCTTCAGCGATGCGAGTTTCATTTGGTGCTTCCTCCTAAGGCTGACTGATATTAGGGGACAATCGTGTTATCATTCAAGCCCGCAATTGGCGCGCAGCGCTATATGAATCAAGGGCTTGTAGGGGTCGTCCGCCCGGTTTGCGCACGGGAAGAGCAAACCATGCCATCGAGCGCCGGCGCCGCCAGCCACGAAGCCCCGTACAAAAACCCCGGCGGCCAGGGCGTGAAGCCAAAAAAATTCGACCCCGTAACGCACAAGTTCACGCTTTAAGGGGATGGCTTCAGGCGCACCTATAATTTATAATCTCGTCCGCAGGACGTCGTTAGTCTCCTCTCCCAAGAGGAGAGGGGATTCCTGACTTTCGCTGCGCGAAGGAAAATATAAAATTTATAATCTCGTCCGATGGACGTCGTTGATGGGTACTTGCCGGATTCTCATTTTGCTACGTCTCCACTTATTTTACGAATTACCCCAAACTTGCATCCCAGCTTGACGTTCGCGCAGCAGCCTACCAAGATATTCCCGCAACCGGCCTTCGAGATATTCCGCGTTCAACTTCGGTTGGATTGAGGAATTCTCCGGGGTTACCCCGGGGAAGAGTTTTTCCGAGGACATTTCGTGTCCGGTGCGTCCCTGCACGTTGTGCAGCACGGCACCGGAAATACCAGAATTGTCGAAGGTCGGTTGCAACTTGCCCAGAAAATTCAAACAGGCGGAATGGCTAGCGTCCTCGGTGTGTACCGGCGCATGGGAACGCGCGGCCGTTGCAGAACGCCTTGCGAGGGCATTGCCGGCTGACGGGCCGGACCCGGTGGCGCTGGCGGCGAGCATTCGTAATCGTTTTTACGAAGACGGGCCTCCGAACCTGAAGGCGCTTACGTTGTTCCTGATCGACCATCCGCTGCTTCAGCCCGTATTTCAGAAGGGCGGCATCCGGGGTTTGCTGCTCGACCCGCCCGTCATGGGCCGCAGGCAAGACAACCTCGCGCCGCTTCAGTTGCCGGAATTGCCGACCTTAAGGGACGTCGGGCTCTGGCTTTGCCTGTCTGATGCGGAAATTTCGTGGTTCGCGGATACCAGACTGCGGCAGGGCAGGGTTACTGAGGAGAAGCTGCATCATTATCGCTATCTCTGGATACCGAAACGATCCGGCGGGATTCGCCTGATAGAAACGCCGAAGGTGCGGCTGAAAGAGATACAGCGAATGATCGTAAGCCGCATCCTCAGGCACGTGCCGCCGCATGACTCTGCGCATGGTTTCACCCGCGGGCGGTCGATCAAGACTTTTGCGGCGCCTCACCTGCGGCAGCAGGTGGTTCTACGGCTCGATCTGAAAGACTTCTTCCACTCGGTGCCCGTCGCCCGTATCGCCGCTTTGTTCCGCCGGCTTGGTTATCCGCCGAACGCCGCGCGCGTGTTGCAGGGATTTTGCACCAACTCTGTCTCCCCCTCGCTGGCGGGAAAGCCTTTCACCAGACTGTCATGGCACGACAGAAAACGCCTGCAGGGCAGGCATCTCCCGCAGGGCGCGCCCACTTCCGCGCAGCTGGCAAACCTCTGCGCCTGGGGGCTGGACTGCCGCCTGAAAGGCCTGGCCGACCACTACGGGTATCAATACACCAGATATGCCGATGATCTGGCGTTCTCGGGCCCGTCAAGTCTGGCCGGCCGCGCCAGATTCATCGAAGCGCTCACCGGTGCCATCGCGCAGGAAGAAGGATTTTCTCTCAACCATCGCAAGACGCGGCTCCGCCTCGCGTCGCAACGCCAGCGCCTTGCCGGCGTTGTGGTCAATGAAAGGGTGAATTGCAGCAGGGCGGACTGGGACCGGCTAAAGGCGACCCTCCATAACTGCGTAAAACACGGCCCCGAAAGCCAGAACCACGATAAGCATCCTGATTTCAAAGCGCATCTCAAAGGACGCGTGACGCATGCCGCATGGCTCAATCCGTCGCGGGGAGGGAAGCTGCAATTCTTGTTTAACCAGATCGTCTGGTAAACATACTAAGGTCTCCGTTAAGGGGACGTTGCAGGGTGAGGATACTTACTTATTTGCGATCGGCACTGTCTTTAGATGCTTCTCGATGATTTGAACGATTTCTTGGCTAATTGGAAGGTCTTTTTTCTGTTGCTTCCAATGTTGATGGAACCTTTCCACTGTATCGTATGCCGCATCTAAAACGATTTTTTCCGATAATCTTGCATTTGCAGAAAAGTGTTTTAACTCATCGTCTGTAAATTCAGAAAATAGCTTGGAGCGGCTAACCTTTAAGGCAGCTTCGTCGGTCGGAAGATAAGGTATCGTCGATACAAAATCGTAGGCCGGAGCCAAGCGAGGCTGTGTGGGCGAAGGATATATAATTGACCAGTTCTTTAAATGCATATCGGCATTGCCTATTAGCGTATTAAACGTCAGGCGCCGGATGAATTCTTCAATGTCCTGTCCCCGGCTTTCGGCATTAATAACCTCAGCGATGCGGGCCATGTTTCCCCGTTTGTATTTGGCGTCCGGATACACGCGAAAAACCTGCGCAAAGTCTTCGATGTGGAGCGCTTCGCCGCCCTCCAGCCGGTCAAATCTTTTAATGACGAAGGCTTGTCCTTTCGAGGTAAAACCTTCGGGCAAATTCGAGATTTTATTGGTGGGCACCAGTTTAATTTCCGGTACGTTAATGCCAACAAGCTTTGCCAACGTCATCATGGAAAACTCGTTTTCCGGAACATCTTTGTATTCACGCGACGGAAGTTTGACGATCCATGATCCACCAATTCCTCCGGCAGGTATCGTCAAGCCCTTCCGATCTTTATTGACTGCCGAGAATTTGAGTTGAACGCCGGCGAGTGAGAATCGCAGCATCCCTTCCTGATCTTGATCATCCGCGGTTTCTTCGTCTTCCTCATTGATCGCAGGAGGGGCACTCTCGCCATCGGCGGGACGAATTACGACCGCTCCTGGCATATCCTGACCAAGCATCCAAAGCAGGAAGAACTCCCTAATTGGCTTTACCTTCGCGCGCTCAGCCAAGTACTTCCGCATTTGCCCTTCCGGTAAAAGATTGGAGAAGAATGGCAAGGCAGCGGTCTGTGTGGGGGGGAAATCAGCGATGAGTCCACCGAATTCATCCTTAAAACTCAGGCTTAAAATGGGGCGATCGGCATTGTCGATGTAGGACTTACGGAACGCGAACAATATGCGGTCGTCCGGAAAGCGTGTAAGCGTACCGATCGATTCACCATATAACTGGACGTCAAGGATTGCTACGTCAGCCATCTTCATTATTCCAGTCTGTAAGCCGGGAGAGCAGGAACTTTGTCCTCTTGCGGCGTCTCATCGGCATGTACCATCTTATTACGCAGATTTGCCATCTCCAGGAAGGCCCTATTGAGCTCTCCTATATTTTCCGGCCGGTTTTTTACTCTCGTAAGGTGTGAATGAATTCGCTGCAGCGCTTTAACGTCATCGCGAGAGAATTTCCCAAGGGGGATTCTGGCGACATCAATCTGGAACTTCTCAATCTCGCTGGTGGGAACCTTCACTTTAGGAAGTTGCGGTACCGCATGTTGGATTGTCGTAAGCAGTTTTTTTGCCTGGAACTGGATATCTTCAATCTCTTTGCGGGTCTCAATCTGCGTGCTGCTTCTGACGACGGACTCTACAGCGGGTAGGGATTTTTGCGGCACCAGCACAAGCTCCAATCCCAGTGTGCGCGCTATCTCGATCAGGCTTGATACGCGAAGATCGACGGTGCCATGTTCTATATTGGATATATGTCCCTGAGGTATGCCGGCCTTTGCCGCAAGGGCGCGCTGGCTTAACCCCTGCGCGTTACGCGCCCGCCTCAATTCTGTAGCTATACTGTCTATTGCGTAACTCATGTTTGATACTCTATTCTATATCAGTTCTATGTCTATATATATAATGATATATCAATTTAGGGTGACATGTCAACTTGATGATATATGATATTATATATTATAATAAGGTTGATATATTTTAATATATCATTTGAATTGATATGCTTTTATATATCATGATATATTCTACATTTGTATAACATTACGTAAATGCACAATTGGCAATGAATGGCAATCAAAGAGCTGCTCGCACCCTCTACGCCCCCAGCGATTTCTTCAAAATCTGCTTCTTGATCGCCTTGATATGCGTGGCGATGGCGACGGTGCGGTTGCGGGCGGATTTCATGAAGGCGTTTTTCATTCCCGCGATGCTGACCATCATCCTGGCCTGGCTGATGGTGGCTTCGGCCTCCTTGCGGCGCTCCTTTGTGTATCCTTTCGTGTCGTCTTCGGCGATACGGCGGGCGAGGGAGCAGGCGTCCTTGATGCCAAGGTTCATGCCGCCCTGGACGCCGGCGGGCGGGTAGGCGTGGGCTGCGTCGCCGGCAAGAAATATATTGCCCTTCTGGTACGTATCCACATGGCGCACGCTGACGGCAAAGGCATTGTTGAAATGCAGCTTGTCCACGGTGTGCTTGACGGATATGCAGGACATCGCATCGGGTGTGTTGGCCACGGCGCGATAGCGGTCGCCGCCCAAGGGCACGACAACGGCGAAGGAGCCGCCCTTGCCCAGAAAATACTGTATTTCATCCCCTGAACGCGGCCAGTCCTTGCTGTCGAACTCCGCCGCGCTCCATTTATCGGGATAGACATGCTCGGTGAGCTTGACGCCCATGTCCTGCCGCACCCGGCTGTTGACGCCATCCGCGCCAATCACGGCGTTGAAGGTTTCGGTGAGCCGCTTGCCGTCGCGTTCCATGACGGCGTCGATCGTGCCGTCCTTTTTCTTCGTCAGGCTGATCAGCTTCGTGCGGTACTGCACGTTGCCGCCCAGTTCCTCGAATCTTTTCTGCATGACCGCTTCGGTGCGGTTCTGCGGCAGGCAGAGCAGGAAATTGTATTTATGGGGCAGGTCGTTGAAATCCAGCTTGAGGCCCTTGCATTCTTCCCCGGTGATTTTGGCGTATTTGACCTTGATGCCCGCCGCAATCAGCAGCGGCGTCACGCCTGAATCCTCCAGCAGCTCGAGCGACCTCACGCTGACGCCGGTGGCGCGGGCGGTGGGCGCAATCTCGTTCTTCGCGTCGATGACTTGCGGCACTATCCCCCGCCGCGCCAGCTCAAACGCCGACGTAAGCCCCGTCGTGCCGGCGCCGACGATCAAAACCTTTTTCGGGAGAGGCTTTTTGGGCTTCTTCTTCCAAAGCATGGGCCACGGCCTTTCTCATAATGTGAATGATTATTCTAGCTTCTGCTCAGGGTGATGACAAGTCGGTACTTGTTGTCACCCCCGCCTTGCGCGGGGGTCCGTTAGGCCGTCCGGCCGTCATATGAGTCATGAGACGCGCGGACGCGCTTCCGGATGCCCGCGCAAGGCGGGCATGACGGGAACGTGTGGGGATTACATAAAAAGACGCGCCGATTCCCCCTCCGGAATCAGCGCAATCTCGGGCGCGACAGGATACAGCCATCGCGGTCGGCATAGGGATTTGCAGGGTCATAAAACCCCTGTTTGGCGCTGCATATGGCCAGATAATCCACTAGGGCGCCGCCCGCATTCAGGTCGTCGTGAATCACGATATCATCGTAAAAGTTTTTCCCCGGCTGGTTTGACAGTGGCGCGATAACGAAAACATTCCGGCCAAGGCAGTTCCTGCCGTCCAGCGTATCCTCGGTGCAGGGCTTGCGTCCGCCACCCTGCAGCCAAGCGCCATCTCCCGTGGGGCCGTGAGAAACAACGACATAGCGGCTTGTGTCGGGTTTATCGAGAAGGTTGCCATCCTTCTCATCCACGACGGAAATGACCCCCAGCGGCAGCGGATTGCCGAGCATGCCGTTCGGAAGCGTCAGGCGGCGGCTGACCGCATAAGTGAATGCACCGCCCCATCCGTCCTGTATCTGCTCGCGGTCAAAGCGTAATTCCTTCATCGGCAGAATGCCGGTCCAGACTTCGTTTTTGGGGTCTGCCCCCGCACTCATCTTGTTCACGTTAAACCTTATGACCCCCAGCACCGGCTCCGCGTCATGGGCGCATTGTTCTTTGGAATATTCCCCCGACGGCCCGGCCGGGCAGGGCAGGTGCCCATGCGTGATCACGTAATGGGTAAGCGCGGTGCGGATATCACGCAGGCGCTGTTTCGTGATCTCCTGTCTCTTCTGCTGGTCCATGACGGAATAAAGCTGCAGGAACCCCCCCAGCAGAATGCCGGCGATGGCCATCACGACGGCGAGTTCGATCAGGCTGAAGCCTTTTTTGCAGTTTGGTTTTCTTCGCATTTATTTTCCCTGGTGCCCGGCGGGATTAGGCCCGGTGTAGCGACCGATTTACGGATTATAACTGCGCAAGAAGCTGTCGTCGAGGCCGGGTTATGCGAAAGGCTGGGGCCGGCTCCCGCCTTGCGGGAATTGTTTTTCGATTTTTGAAAATTTTTTCCAGCCGGGCGGGGAAACAAGGGCAGCCTTGCGGCGGCGGCGCGTGCCCGGAGGACAGAGCGCGTATATGTCAGCCCCGCCCGCAACTGCCGCAAAAGCAGCCTTTTTCTTTTGCGCGCGGCTTTGGCCTCGGCCGTGTAGCGGCCGGATTTGAGGGCGTTGCGGTTGCCGCGCGGCGCTCCGCGCCGCCGGTTTGTTTCGGGTGTGCAGATCATGAAAACAATCTCAGGCGAAGAGGCGGTTGGGTCGGGGGTTGCGGCCATCTGCGATATCCTTTCCTCAAAACCCATCGTACAGGATAATTGCTATTTTCGCAACTAAATTATCAAAATCGCAATATAATTGCTTTTCCGGTTCTAATGAGTTTCGGCCACCAGAGACTCCCTTGCCGGGCAAAGGAACGCTTGCGTTCGTCGTCGAAGCGCCGCAGGCGCTTCGACGAGCTTATTTAGGGTTTAAACCCAATTTAACTTTTTGATTGTACTGTCCGCACCGTTGTGATTCAACCTTATAAGAGGTGCATCATGACCGTGAAGTTATTCTGGCTGGACGATTTGCAATGGG
>SCTB01000033.1 GCA_004297545.1 Alphaproteobacteria bacterium | reverse complement strand
CAAAATATGTGACGCTGAAGCCGCCGCACTGGACTTTCGACCCGGACGAGCTGAAGCGCGCCTTCACCAACAAGACCAAGGCCATCATCATCAATACACCCAACAACCCGACGGGCAAGGTCTTCAACCGCGAAGAACTTCAGCTGATCGCGGACCTGTGCCAGAAATGGGACGTTCTCGCCTTCACCGACGAGATTTACGAGCATATCCTCTACGACGGTGAAAAGCATATTGCGATTGCGACGCTGCCGGGCATGGAAGACCGCACGGTCACCATCAACGGTTTGTCCAAGACCTACAGCGTCACGGGCTGGCGCATCGGCACCATGCTGGCGTCGAAGGAACTGACGGGCGCTATCCGCAAGGTGCATGATTTCCTGACCGTCGGCGCGGCCGCGCCGCTGCAAAGGGCAGGGGCTGTCGCACTGCGCTTCCCGGACAGCTATTACGAACAATTGTCGGCGCTGTATAACGAACGCCGCACGTTTTTCATGGATGTGCTGAAGCAGGCAGATATTCCGTTCTTCGTGCCGAAAGGGGCCTATTACGTGCTGGCCGATATTTCGAAGTTCGGCTTCGAGAGCGACATTGCCTTCACGAAATTCCTGATCGAAAAGGTCGGCGTGGCCGATGTGCCGGGCTCCAGCTTCTTCAGCCGTCCGGAACTGGGCAAAAATTACGTGCGCTTCTGCTTCTGCAAGAAGCCCGAAACACTGAAGGCAGCCGCGGAACGGCTGGGCGATTTGCAGAAACATCTGAAGAATTCGAAATGAAAATAGCGCCCTTTATATTCTCGTCATACCCGTTAGCGTACGGCGCAGCCGCATCGCGTAGGCGGGTATCCGGGAGTAATCTTGCGCCGCAGGCGCTCCTTAAGTTATATGACGCGCAGACGCGCTTCCGGACCCCCGCCTTCGCGGGGGTGACCAGCTTTTATTGAAAGGAACAAGCCCATGACCCTCAAAACCATCACCGGCAGCTGGAATTATCCCACCCGCATCCTGTTCGGCCCGGGCCGCATCAGGGAATTGCCGGATGCCTGCAAAAAGCTGGGCATGAAACGCCCGCTGCTGATTACCGACGCGGGCCTGAAGGATAATCCCATCGTCCTGAACACGCTCAGGATCAACAAGGACGCGGGGCTGGAAACAGCCGTGTTCGCGAATATCAAGCCGAACCCGACCGGCAAGAATATCGAAGACGGCGTGATAGCATACAAGTACGGCAAGCATGACGGCGTCATTGCCTTTGGCGGCGGCAGCGGCCTTGATGCGGCAAAAGCCATTGCCCTTATGGTCGGCCAGATCCGCCCTCTGTGGGATTTCGTGGATGAGGGCGACAATTACCTGCGCGTGATCGAATCCGGCATGGCCCCCGTAGTGGCCGTGCCGACGACGGCGGGCACCGGTTCCGAAGTGGGACGTTGTTCTGTCGTCGTCAACGAAGATACGCATGAAAAGAAACTCATTTTCCACCCGAAGATTTGCCCCGCGCTCGTCATCTCCGACCCCGAACTGACCATCGGCCTGCCCCCGCATATCACGGCGGCGACGGGCATCGATGCTTTCGTGCATTGCTTCGAAGCCTTCTGCGCCCCCGGCTTCCACCCGATGGCGGACGGCGTCGCGCTTGAGGGCATGCGCCTGGTGGCCGAATACCTGCCGCGCGCCTATAAGGACGGCAAGGATATCGAAGCACGCTCGGCCATGATGGTCGCGGCGACGATGGGCGCGATGGCGTTCCAGAAGGGCTTGGGCGGCGTGCATGCGCTGGCGCATCCGCTGGGCGGTACCTACGACAAGCCGCACGGTTTGCTGAACGCGGTGCTGCTGCCCTATGTCGTGCTGCGCAACCGCTCCGCGCTGGCAGAGAAGATGGACCAGCTTTCCCGCACGCTGCATCTGGCGGGCAAGGGCTATAACGCCGCCGGGTTCGACGCCGTGCTGAAATGGATCTTGGATTTCCGCAAGCAGCTGGGCATCCCCAACACGCTGGCCGAAATCGGCGTACCCTCTGACCGCATCCAGGAGATCGGCAAGATGGCCTTGGCCGACCCCTCCGCCGGCGGCAATCCCATTCCGCTCACTGCGACTGATTATGCCGAGGTGTTCTCGAAGGCGCTGAAGGGGGATTTGTCGGACAAGAAGGCGGCGGCGTGACCATCGAGCCAAAAGGAAAAATTGTCAGGCCGTTTTTTAGGGGCATTTTAATTGTTGCGTATTATGCGGGTTGCGTTTTCTGGATGTCCGCTCCTTTTTGGCTGACCGCATTCGTTATTCCGGAGACTACGGGGTTTTTAAAGAACATCGGGAAGATGCTTCCCCTGCGGACCAGACTGCTGATAGACTACTCTTATATTTGCGGGATTATCTGCATGATAATTAACGTCGGTTATCCGATATGGCACTTTTTTATTAAACGTCAAAGGACGGACGTATTTAAAAATAAGCTCTTTTCCTGGTGGGTATTTAGTGCAAATTTTGCACTGCTCCTATGGCTGGCGTCGGCGGTATTTGCTCCAGTATATAGTGGCGGGCATCCGAAATATTAGGAACAACGGGGTCGGACTAAGATCAACTCAAAAGCGCTCAAAGGCGATATGTCGGACAAGAAGGCGGCGGCGTAACTCTTTTCTTCCCCTTTTGGGGGAAGAAGGGGCCCGCGCCGAAGGCGTGGGAAGATGGGGGTACTCCGTGCAACAAAAGCTCTGTCTGGACGGAGTACCCCCCACCTTCCCGTCGCACGCATGCTTCGCATGCGCATATAAAGCGACGGGCCCCTTCCTCCCCCAAAGGGGAGGAAAGGATTTAATCTACCAACTCCACCATATGCTCCGGCAATTCGGCGGAAACCATGACGGCAGGCTTGTCGTGATAGAGCGGCACCTCGATCGCGCGGGCGTGCAGGTGCAGGGTGGGGAATTCGCCTTGGGGCGGGCGTTTGTCGCCGCCGCCGTAGAGCCAGTCGCCCACGATGGGACAGCCGATTGATTTCAGGTGCACGCGCAGCTGGTGGGTGCGCCCCGTTCGGGGTTTGAGTTCCAGCCAGGTGCGGTCCTTGCGCAGGTGCTTGACGACTTTGTAATCGGTCACGGCCTCCTGCGCATCGGGCTCGCCCTTCTTTGCGGGCTGCATGCTCCAGCCTTTGGGCAGCTTCACCTTCTTTAACGGCAGGTCGATGGTGCCTTGTTCCGCGGGCGGGCGGCCCTCCACGATCGCCCAGTAGGTCTTTTTGACCTGACCCGTTTCGAAAAGCTGGCCCAGTTTTTTCAGCGCCCGCTCGTTGCGTCCCAGAATAAGGCAGCCGCTGGTATCGCGGTCGAGCCTGTGGGCGAGGCAAGGGGTTTCCTTGTAGTCGAATTTCAGTTCGCTGAAATAATCCTCCAGCGACGGCCCGCCGTTCGGCCCCGCATGCACCGGGATGCCGGGCGGCTTGTCGAGCACGATCATCAGCTGGTCGCGGTAGAGGATGCGGGTGGTAAGGTCAAGTTCCATCTTACATCACCACCAGTGGCTCAGGCGCGGCATGGCGCCGCGGTGCTTGTAGGCGCGATGGAGTTTTTTATAGCGGGCGTTCGATGATTTCAGCTTCTTGTGCTTGATGTAGATCAGGAATTGCTCCACCTTCCAGACGTTCCGCTTGCTCGCGCGCCAGTCCGCCTTGCTGTCGTCGAGATTTGCGAGTCCGTAACCGTTGATACGCCCGGACTTGTCGACATAGGGATCGAAATAGCTCCAGGCGAGGTCGCGCAAGCTGCGGTAACGGGGCGGGCGGCCATACAGCCCGCGGTCGCGCGACAGGGCGATCGAACCCCACCGGCCCTTTTGCTGAAAAACATAGATGACATGGTCGAGGTCATCGACGCTCTCAAGACTCATGACCAGCGGCGGATAGCCGTGATGCTCGAGGATGGCCGCCGCGGCAAGAGCGGCCTCCAGACAATGCAGGCTTCCCCGGCGCAGCGCCGCCTCGGCGGAAAACAGGGTTTCGCCTTTCTTCTCGCGGTTGTAGGGCAGGCGGCTCAGGTAAGCCTGCACCTGCCTGGGCGTCTTCAGTTTTTTTGCGAGCCGGGCTGCGATCTTCATCTGTACAGTTTACAATTTCCGCCATCAAAAAAGAAAGGCCGGGATTGCTCCCGGCCTTCTTTTCGGTATTTCAATCCAATCAGACCGCGCAGCCGACCTTCATCCCTTTCAGGATGGTGCCGGTGTCGAACTTGACGGAGGGGATGGACTTGCCCGCGCCGCCCCAGGCCTTGACGAACTCGCCCGCACGCGCGTTGTGGGCGATGTCCTTCATGGCGCCAAGCGATGCGGTCTTGTCGGCGGTGATGCCGTCGAGGCCGTGGTGCTGCATGTAGAGCAGATCCACTTTCGCCTGGACGTTGCCGGCATCGGTCGCCTGCTTGAACAGCTCGACCGCCACGTTCGGGTTCTTCGGCACGCCGCCGAAGCCGTTGTGCGCATAGAAGGCGAGGTCCTTCACGCCCTGTGCGGCCACCCTTGCGTTGGTGGAAGCCGCGCGGTGCATGGCGTCGGTCACCTGGGCGGAGACCTGGTGGCCGTCGATCAGCGTATTGAACTGCTCGACAGGGGTCACGCAAGGCACAACCGGAGCCACCACGACAGGGGGCTGTACTGCCTCGACGGGCGGCGCGACAGGCGCCACTTCGACGGGCGGAGCTACAACAGGGGCCACGACCGGCGGCGCCACGGCGGGCGTTACGTCGGGAGCATGGCCGGTCAGGTTGTTCCACCAGCCCTGGATGATGCCTTCATGGAAGCCCATGAACAGCATCGAGCCGGCGACGGCGGCAACGGTCGAGATGCCGAAGGTCTTGAGGCTCTTCCTCGAGATCAGTTCCTTGCCATGCGCCTTGCTGAAGTATTTGGAAAGTTCCTTGCCTTCGGCTTTCTGCGCCTTGCGGTCGTAGTAGTTGTGGACCAGCGTCGCACCAACGCCGACGGCAACGCCGGCGACGAGGATGGTCGCCCAGGCGGGGGCGCCTGCGATGCCGGCGCCGACGACGGCAGCGGTTTTCAGTGTCGCGGAAACCGCGGCGCCGAAGCCCATTTTCACGGCGAAGTTGAATGCTTTTCTTGCCCAGCCCTTTTTGCCGGGGGCGGGAGCAGCTTCCGTGGTTGCCGCAGGAGCTTCAGGAGCGGTTGCTTCCGCAGCCGTTTCCGGTGCGGGCGTAATCTTGACAGCTGTTGCGTTGTCATTCGCGACAGGCGCTTCCGCAGCGGGCGTCACCGGCGGAACAGGAAGCGTCACAACGGGTTCTTTTTTGGGCGCGACGTCAATCGGCGTTACGTTGACGGTGGGTTCTTCGACCGTCTTTTCGTTGGTGTTGGCGGCTGCGGGGGCCGGCTTTTCCGTTTTCTCGGGCTGCACGGCGTCTTTGATGGGCTTGATGTCGTCGGTCGTGCCGGTTTTCGGCTCAACCCTCTCAGGTTGTTTCTCTGGTTCGCTCATGGTTTTCTCCGTAGCGGGTAGGGGGACTTAACCTGCCTGAGGGGGGCAGACGCCCAATTAACATAAATATCTGGTCAATGTTCAGATGAAATAACCATGAACAGAGATTCCCGTCAAGCCAACATGCCTGTTTTCCGGTAAAAAAATCAGGGGTATGGTACTTATATACCGAAGCCGTCGCTAATCTCGTAGAACCCGGTGCGGGCCGCCCGGTCCGCCAGGATTCTCTGGCACTTTTGCAGGCGGTAGCTGGCGGCATGGGTCAGGGTAAAGGGCAGGATCCCATGGGCAATAAGGAGGATGGAAATGATGCCAAGGCGCGAAGCCATGCCGATGGTGAAGCGAAAATGTTGCCAATAAGTCTCGCCGGCCTGGCGCGGATGTTCGGTAAAGGCGGCGTAAATGACGTCTTTGAGGCTGTTTGTTGTCATGACTCTCTGATCTTCCATGACCTCACTTTTAGGACCTTGCGCGAATTATTGCAAGTCCTTCGCTTTTGCCAGTTGTTCACGGCTTTTTCATCATTATGATGGACACTCGCAATTCATACATAGGCCTTTTCCCGGAGCATAACATGCGGAATTTGTTGCTGGTTTTTGCAGTCCTCTTCATGGCGGGGGGGCAGGCGCATGCGGCCTATGACTCCGCCAAGGCGGACGAACAAAAAGACCTGCGCATCATCCGCGTGACGCCGACGGGCGAGGACGTCGCCTCCGAGCGGCAGATCGTCATTACCTTCAACCGCCCTGTCGTGCCGCTTGGCAAGATGGAACGCGACAAAAGCGAAATCCCTGTGACGATCAAGCCCGAGGTCGATTGCGAATGGCGCTGGATTAATACGTCATCGCTCGCCTGCCAGCTCACGGAAAAAGCGGAACTGCAGCGGTCCACGAAGTTTGACATCACCATCAGCCCCGGCATCAAGGCCGAAGACGGGTCCACAATACCGGAAGCCTATAACGCAACCTTCATCACCAAGCGCGCGGATGTCGAATATTCATGGTTCCGCACCTGGCGCTCGCCCGGCATGCCGGTCATCCGCCTGACCTTCGACCAGCCGGTGACGAAAACATCGGTTGCGAAATCGATTTACCTTGTCGAGGCGGATAAAGCCGACAGCATCACGCATCTCAACGTGACGAAGGATAATGACGATAACGAAGCGCCGTCTTTCCTGCCCGTGCCCGGCGAAAAGGGCTGGCTGGATTTCGGCAAGCAGGAAAAGCGCAAGAGCGATGACCAGCTTGTCGTGAACTACGGCGAGGAAGCGCGCCGCATCTGGATTGTCGAGCCCGAGCATGAACTGCCGCTGGACACCGGCATGGTCATGAAGCTGGAACCCGGTCTTGTCTCCGCCCGCGGGCCGGAACCGAGCGTGGTCAAGCGTGACGTGGTGGCTTTCGATACCTATCCGGAACTTGCCATCGTCGGCGTGCGCTGCCGCACCAATGCGGACGAAGAAGTTCTTGTGAAACCGGGCGAGAGCTATGGCGACAAGAAATGTAACCCGATGGGTGCTATCTCCATCGCTTTCTCCGCGCCCGTGCAGCGATCTCAGGTGAAGAAGAATTTCGCCTTCGACCCGCCGCTCGGCAGCGCGAAGGCGCAGGACGACGTCTGGGGAGATTTCGGGGAGGAGTATTCGCATCTTAACAGCCCCCATACCAAGGGCCGCACCTATGACATCAACCTGCCCTTCGGATTGAAGGCCGCGCAGGAATACAAGGTGACGCTGAAGGATGCGGATCGGGGCGTCTGGGACTGGATAAAGTCCAAGTTCACCGACATGCCCGAAACCGACCTCGAGGACGAATTCGCCCGAAAGCTGATGAAGCCGGTCACGATGACCTTCGCGACCGATCACCGCAAGCCGAATTTCGAGCTGGCCCACCATGAGGCCGTGCTGGAGAAGGCGATCGATAGCGAAGTTCCCTTCTACGTCAACAACCTCGACAAATTCAGTTTCAACTACCGCACGGTGACGTCGGAAGGCGTCAAGGAAGACGAAAAGCAGGAAACGCCGCTGAACAAGGTGCAGGATATCCAGTACGCCGTACCTTTCGGCGTGCGCGAGGCACTGCATGGCAAGACCGGCGCGCTCTATGGGCATCTCGATACCACGCCCTTTGTGGACAAGGGCGGAGAGGGCGCATACCGCCTGTTTGCGCAAGTGACGCCGTACCAGTTGCATGTGAAGCTCGGCCACTTCTCGACGCTCGTCTGGGTCACGGAAATGGCGAACGGCAATCCGGTGAAAGACGCCAAAATCACGCTGTACAAGGACGCCCTGTCGTCGCTAACGGCGCCGACGGAAATCTTCGGGACGGCCACGACGGACGGCGATGGTCTTGCCGAATTGCCCGGCACCGAAACGGCCGACCCGCAGCTCGAATTGCAACGCGGCTGGAACGACGGCGACCCGAAACTCTTCGTGCGCGTCGACAAGGGCGAGGATATCGCCGTCATGCCGCTGAACAACGACTTCGTCATCGATACCTGGCGCGCGTCGAATGAAAATATCTACCCTAACAACAAGAAGAAATACGGGCATATCCACGCTTGGGGTACGACGGCGCAGGGGATATACAGGGCCGGCGATACCATCCAGTATAAATTCTATGTCCGTAACCAGGACGACCGCACATTCACCGTCGCGCCGAAATCGGGCTACAAGCTCGAGATCGTCGACCCGATGGACAACGTGGCGGAGACGGTGGACAACCTCGTCCTGAACGACTTCGGCGCCTATGCCGGCGAGTTCAAGGTCGGCAAGGAAGCGCCGGTCGGCTGGTACCGCTTCCGCCTTATCGGCGCCTTCGCGGGCCCGGGCGAGAGCAACGACGACGAGGAAGGCGAATACAGCGAGGATGCCGGCGGTTACGTGAAGACGGGAACCTGGTACCCCCTGCGCGTGCTGGTCAGTGATTTTACCCCGGTGCCGTTCCATGTCAGCAGCCAGCTGAACGGCGACCTGTTCCGTGCGGAGCAGGAAGTGGAAGCACAGGCGGACGCGAAACTTCATTCTGGCGGTCCGTATACGGACGCTTCTGTGCGCACGACCGCGATACTGGACGAGCGCGTGTTCAGCACGAAGAACCCGCTCGCGGCCGGTTTCACCTTCACGCTGCCGGATTACAATTCGCACGGCAGCAAGCAGATATACCAGAAAGTCGAACCGCTGGACGCCAAGGGCGAGCTGGTCACCAAATTCAAGATCGAAAAGCAGGAATTCGCCTATGGCCGCCTGACCGTCGAAAGCGCCGTGCAGGACGACCGCGGCAAATACGTGGCGGCGCAGAGCGGGGCCGATTATGTCGGCGTCGACCGTTTTGTCGGCGTGAAATCGCCTGAATGGGCTTATGAGGCGAAGAAACCCGTCAACCTGAAATACATCGTTGTTGACGAAAAAGGTGCGCCTGCGAAGGATACCAAGGTCCATATCGACCTCGAGCGCATGGAAACGGTCGCGGCGAAGGTCAAGGGCGCGGGTAACGCCTATCTCACCAACTATACTAGCGAATGGAAACACGCCGGCGACTGCGATGGTACATCGGAGGCCGATGCGCTGACCTGCAGCTTCACGCCGGATCAGGCGGGGTCGTATCGCGCCATCGCAAAAATCAAGGACACGCAGGGGCGTGATCATGCCGCCGGACTCGAATTCTGGGTGACGGGCAGCGAATACGTGCTGTGGAACAACGAAAGCGACGTGCTGCTGCCCATCGTGCCGGAAAAAACCGAATATCATGTCGGCGACACGGCGCGTTACCTTGTGAAGAACCCCTATCCCGGGGCGAAGGCGCTTGTCACCGTCGAGCGCTACGGCATTATCGACAAATTCGTGAAGGTGCTGGATGGCTCCACGCCGGTTATCGAATTCCCCGTGAAGGCCGATTACCTTCCCGGGTTCTATCTTTCTGTTCTCGTCGTTTCGCCGCGGGTGGACAAGCCGCTGGAAGACGGGCAGGTGGATCTGGGCAAGCCGACGTTCCGCATGGGCTATGTGACCGTTCCGGTCAAGGACCCTTACAAGGAAATGAAGGTCGAGGCGAAGGCCGATCAGGATGTCTATCGTCCGCGCGACAAGGTGAAGGTCACGCTGCATGCCGAGCCGCGCATGAAAGATAAGAGCGAGCCTATTGAGCTTGCGATTGCCGTGCTGGATGAATCCGTGTTCGATCTCGTCACCGGAGGCGCTGCGAATTTTGACCCCTATAACGGTTTCTATACGCTGGACGGGCTTGACCTGCGCAACTACAGCCTGCTGAGCCGTCTTATCGGCCGCCAGAAGTTCGAGAAGAAAGGCGCCAGTCAGGGCGGCGACGGCGGCTCCGACCTGAAAATGCGCGACCTGTTCAAGTTCGTTTCCTACTGGAACCCGTCGCTGAAAACGGATGAGAACGGCAATGCTTCGGTTGAATTCGAGGCGCCGGACAACCTGACGGGGTGGCGCATCCTTGCGCTGGCGGCCACGCCGTCCGACCGTCTCGGCCTGGGCCAGGCGAATTTCAAGGTCAACCGTCCGACCGAGGTGCGCGCCGTGATGCCGAACCAGGTGCTGGAGCGCGACGACTTCAGGGCCGGTTTCAGCGTCATGAACCGCACCGACAAGTCGCGCACGCTGCAGGTGACGATCAAGGCTTCCGGTCTTATCGATACGGCCAAGACGCCGGACAGCTATTCCGAAACGGTGAAGCTTGAGCCCTATAAACGCACGACCGTCTATATGCCCGTGCATGTGATGGCGGTGCCGGAAACGCGCGACGAGCCGCAGGGCGAGCTTAAGTTTGAAGTCCGCGCCTGGGACGATGTGGATGGCGATGGCATGGTCCACACGATGCCCGTCAACAAATTCCGCTCGCTCGAGACCGCTGCCAATTACGGCACGACGACTGAAGAGAGAGTGACCGAGAGCATCGCCTTCCCGGAGAATATTTTTCCGGATATCGGCAGCGTCAGCGTCGTCCTGTCGCCCACCGTCATCGGGGCGGTGCAGGGCGCGTTCAAATACATGCGCGACTATCCCTATATCTGCTGGGAGCAAATCCTGACCAAGGGCGTCATGGCATCGCATTACCTGAACCTGAAGCAGTACATGCCCGAAACCTTTGTCTGGAAAGATGCCGACAAGCAGCCGCAGGCGGCGCTCGATATCGCGTCCGCCTTCCAGGCACCCAACGGCGGCATGACCTATTTCCTCGCCAAGGATGATTATGTCGACCCGTACCTGAGCGCTTATACGGCGCTGGCGTTTAACTGGCTGCGCCATGCGGGTTACAAAATCCCCGAAACCGTCGAGAACAAGCTGCACGGCTATCTGCTGAACATGCTTAAAAACAACGTGATGCCGACGTTCTACGACGAGGGCATGAGCTCGACCATCCGCGCGGTCGCTTTGGCGGCGCTGGCCGAGCATGACAAGATCACCAAGGCCGACCTCGACCGGTACAAGCCGCACTTGCCGCAGATGAGCCTGTTCGGCAAGACCCATTTCCTGATGGCGACGCTGCGCGTGAAGGATTCTATCGGCATGGCGAAGGATGTGGCGAATGATATTTTGTCGCATTCCAATCAGACGGGCGGCAAGTTCATCTTCAACGAGGCGCTCGATGACAGTTACTTGCGCCTGCTGGCCAGCCCCCTGCGCGAAAACTGCGCGATACTGGACGCTTTCGTCGAATACGGCGAGAAGAAAGAAGGCGAAGAACTGGTCGGCGACGTGCCGTTCAAGCTCGTGCGCACGATTACCCAGACCCGCAAGAATCGCGATCATTGGGAAAACACGCAGGAAAACATGTTCTGCATGAACGCGCTGGTTGATTACAGCAAGATTTATGAGAACGTGAAGCCGCATATGCAGGTGACAACGGCGCTGAATGACGTGCGTTTCGGCGATGCGACTTTCGTCGACCTGCGCGACAAGCAGGTCACCTTCGACCGACCGATACAGGCCGAAGATGTCGGCACCAAGGGCACCGTTGAGATCGACCGGCGTGGCGAGGGCAGGCTCTATTATTCGACGCGCCTACGCTATGCGCCGCGCTCGGATTTCAGCAAGCCCGTCAATTCCGGCATCGAGCTGCACCGCGAATACAGCGTCGAGAAAGACGGCAAATGGGTGATCCTGCAGAACAAGGACAAAATTAACCGCGGCGACCTTGTGCGCGTGGACCTGTTCCTGTCATTGCCCGCCGCGCGCAATTTCGTGGCGGTGAACGACCCGGTGCCCGGCGGGCTGGAGCCGGTGAACCGCGAACTGGCGACATCGTCGCAGGTCGATGTGGACAAGGGCGATTTCGAGGCGGCTGGCGGTTCCTGGTTCTTCAAGTTCAGCGACTGGCGCGGCTATAACGTGTCCCGCTGGAGCTTCTATCACCAGGAACTGCGGCATGACAGCGTGCGGTTCTATTCCGACTACCTGCCGCCCGGCAATTATCACTTAAGCTATACGGCGCAGGCGATTGCGGAAGGCACCTTCACCGTCATGCCGACGCTGGCGGAGGAAATGTACGACCCCGACGTTTACGGCAAGGACGTAACGGGCGAACTGAGCGTCGCGGAGAAGGCTGAAGCGGCGCCGGAGCCGGAGAAGAAGGAACCGGAGAAGACAGACAAGACGCCTGAGGCTGCACCGGAGTCGCCGAAGGACGAAGCGCCGAAAGATAATGAAGAGTGATGATGTAACCCCGGCGGAAGCCGGGGTCTGACGTCTTTCGGCGGAAATGGTATCCACCGTTTACGTGGAGAGTTTGGAGACCCCGGCTTTCGCCGGGGTTACGGGTTGGTTGACGATGCGGTTTAAAATAAAATACCTGGCGCTCGCAGCGACGGCGGTTGTTTTCGCCTTCTCTCTTGCCACCTATGCCGCCGTCACGCCGCTGCAGTCATCCCTGCGCGCCATACAGTCTGATGCGCAGACGCTGCAGATTACCGACCGGAATGGAAAGCCGCTGACGGTTTCCTACCAGAACCGCTGGAACGTCTATGACAGCGTGCCGCTGTATAACGTGCCGGAGTTCCTGCAGCAAGCCTTTATCGTTTCGGAAGACAAGCGGTTTTTCGACCATGCCGGCGTGGACTGGCAGGCGCGGGGCAGCGCGCTGCTGCAGAACTGGAAATCCGGCCATACCGTGCGCGGCGCCTCCACGATCAGCGAACAGGTCGTGCGCATGGTCAACCCGCGCCCGCGCAGCCTGTGGTCGAAGTGGGTCGAAGGCATCGAGGCGATGCTGCTGGAGCGCGACTATACCAAGTCCGATATTCTTGAATTCTACCTGAGCCAGGTGCCCTATGCCTCCAACCGCCGCGGCGTGGTGCAGGCGGCGCGCTATTACTTCGGGCGCGATCTTTCGACGCTGAGCCGCAAGGAAATGCTGGCGCTTGCCGTTCTCGCGCGCGCCCCGTCGAGTTACGACCTCTACCGGGGAGACAAGAAAATCGCCGGCGCCATGGGGAGGTTGGCGGACGCGCTGACGCAGCGCGGGATACTGGACGCTGAAGACGCGACGCAGATAAAATCGCAGCCTTTCGAGCTCGGGCAGCCATCGCCACCGGTGAATGCCGAACACTTTGCCGCCTATGCGCGCAGCCATGCGCAGGCGGGCGGCGGCGGAATCCATTCCACGCTGGATGCAGACTTGCAGGCGCGCGTGCAAAAGATTGTCGACGACCGCGTGCGAGCCCTCTCGCGCAAGAACCTGCATAATGCCGGTGCCATTGTGGTCGATCATACGACCGGGGAAATCCTCGCCTGGGTTGTCGCCAACGCAGATAATCCCGGCGCCCCGGGCAGCCGCATCGATGCCGTGACGGTGCCGCGCCAGCCGGGCTCGGCGCAAAAGCCGCTTCTTTACGCGCTGGCGCTTGATGCGGGCTGGAGCCCCGCCACCATTATCGATGATGCGCAGCTGTCCGAAGCCATCGGCACGGGCATGCATAATTTCAAGAACTACAGCAACATTTACTACGGCCGCATCACGCTGCGCGAGGCGCTGGCCAATTCTCTGAACATTCCGGCGCTTTTGACCATTCATCATGTCGGCACGGCGAAATACCTCGACACGCTGCACCGCCTTGGTTTCGAAAGCCTTGATCGTGGTGCGGAGATTTATGACGAGGGCCTTGCGCTAGGCAACGGCGAGGTGACGCTGTTGGAGCTTGTGCAGGGCTTCACGGCGCTTGCTAACCGCGGTGTCTACCGGCCTTTACGTTTCCTGTCGGATGATCCGGCGCCTGTTATGCAACGCAGGGTTTATTCAGAGGAGTCGGCTTCTCTTATCGGCAATATCCTTTCCGATGCCTGGGCGCGGCGGCTGGAATTCGGCAACAGCAGCGTGCTCAACCTGCCGGTGCAGACGGCGGTGAAGACCGGGACTTCCACCGATTACCGCGACGCCTGGACGGCCGGTTATAATCACAAGTATGTCGTCGGTATCTGGATGGGCAACCTCGACCGCGCGCCAACCGACGGCGTGACGGGTTCGACGGGCCCGGCGCTGGCGCTCCGTAGCATCTTTAACGAGCTCAGTAAAAACGTGGCATCGAGGCCGCTGTGGCGGTCACCAAAGCTTGTACAGAAGGATATCTGCATCGAAGATCCGCAGGATGCAGCGCGCTGTTATATGCGCTCGGAGCTGTTTATACCCGGTACGGAACCTGGTGGAACGCGCGCAGACGGGGAGCAGAAGTTCGAAATCGTCAGGCCGACGGACGGGCTGCAGATGGCTGTCGACCCGCGTATACCCATGGATATGCAGAAGCTCCCGTTCACCATGAATGGCCTTAAATCCACGCAGAAAGTGGAGTGGATACTCAATGGAACCCCCATTGCGACGTCAAAGGAGCGCTATCTATGGCCGGTAAAAAGGGGGCATTACACGCTATCAGCACGTGTAAGAGAGGATGCTCAAACCCTATATGAAGCACCACAAATCAGTTACACCGTGAAATAAATATTATGCAAAATTTATAACACTTGCGCGTCTCCCAGAACGGGTATTTAATACCCGGGTATAAAATACTCATTCAGGAGATTCGCATGGCCAAGGTCCAAAAACAACTCACCGCTTCCGCACTGCGCGCATGGCGCAACCGTATGGGCTGGGGCCGGGACGAGGCGGCGGCGCAGCTGAATATCAAGCGCGATACCTATAAGAAGCTGGAGAACGGTCAGCGCCCGCTCACCGCCCGCATCATGGCGGAAGCGGACAGGCTCGAGAAAATCGGCACCGGCAAAATCACCCAGCGTGCGAACGAGAAAGCCGCCATCCATGTCGTGGGCGGCGGGACCATCGTTCATGTGCGCAATCACCTGGCGCTGGCGGCTCCCGCCTATGGCTCGACGGCGCGCGAGATCGCGGGCATCTGCAGCCGCGGCGGGCAGGGCGTGCGCCTGACGCTGACGCGCATGGCGGATCCGTCGTCGGAATACGAGACGAATGACGATATGGCGCGGCTGGCTTCTGAAATCGTCGCCAACAAAAACACGAAAATCGTCTTCTGGAATCCCGCCATCTGCGATTTTACCGGTCAGGTAGGAGATGTTACGCCGGCGCGCAAGGCCCAGCGCCTGAAATCCCGCGCTGGAGCGCAGGTCATGAACCTGACGCCTGCCGAAAAAATCGTCGCGACCATCCGGAAGGAGAGAAAAGACATTTTCCTGGTCGCCTTCAAGACGACGACCGGAGCGACGGAAGACGAAATGTATGTCGCGGGCCTGAAACTCATGAAGGGCTCGCATATCAACCTTGTGCTGGTTAACGATGTGGTCACGCGCATGAACATGATTGTGACGCCGGAAGAGGCGCGTTATCACGTGACGGATGAGCGCGTCGAAGCGCTCGAGGGGCTGGTCGAAATGGCGCTGCTGCGCTCGCAGGCGACGTTTACGCGGTCTGCCGTTGTGGAAGGTTCCAAAGGGCTTCCGTGGGATAAAAAGCATATTTCCCAGAGCCTCGTTGAAGTCGTGGAGCACTGCATCAGGCGCGGCGCCTACAAGCCCGTGCAGACTGTCCGCGGCGCGGTGACGGCAGGGCATTTCGCGGCGCGCGGCGATGACGGTAAAATCGTCACCTCCCGCCGCTGGTCGAATTTCAATGACCTGCACAAAAACGGCATGGTCGTCATCAAGCCCGTGGGCGATGATGAGGTTATCGCTTATGGCGGCAAGCCGTCGGTCGGTGGGCAGAGCCAGCGGATTATTTTCAAGGATCATCCCGAGCTGGACAACATCGTGCATTTTCATTGCCCGCTCAAAGAGGATGCTCCGGATAAAATCCCGGTGCGTTCCCAGCGGCCCTTTGAATGCGGCAGTCACCAATGCGGCAAGAATACGTCGGACGGTCTGCGCGAGATCGAGCCCGGCATCTGGGCGGTCATGCTCGAGCAGCACGGGCCGAATATCGTCTATCGCCGCGACGTGCCGGCCCAGCGCGTCATCGCGCTTATCGAGCGCAACTTCGACCTCGACGACAAAACCGGCGGCAGTGTGGAAGGATGAACCGCAGTTTCATCAAGGCAGGAGATATCATGCTGTCCGTGCGGGATATCGACAGCGTCGATATCTCGCGCATCGAGCAGGGGTTGGTAACGGTCTCGGCCCGTGGTCAGCGCCATGACGCGTACGACTTCGACGCCTTTGAAATCGTCATGCTGTTGCAGCCGTCCGCGCTTGAGGGCAGGCGGCTGAAGTGGGTGAAGAATGCCTGGGCTTTCCACAACCTTGTCGCGCATCCCGTGATGCAGATCATGGTATGGCTGGGCTTCAAAAAACTGGCGATCCGCCTGCACGACGCGACGGTGCCGAAGCCCTGCGGTATCAGGGCATCCTGATCCTTTATTGTCATATCCGCGACAATTGTCATCATTATTTCAATAAGGTTCGGTTTCAGCTATCTTGTGCACTGGATCAAAAGGACAGTTCACTTGGAATTCAATCCGGATTTTTTCGTCAAGGGCGTCATGATCGGTTTTGCCATTGCGGCGCCGGTCGGGCCTATCGGCATCCTGTGCATCCGCCGCACCCTTTTGAACGGCGTGGCTTCCGGCCTTGCTTCCGGCATGGGGGCAGCCTTAGCGGATTGTCTTTATGGCGCGGTTGCAGCCTTCAGCCTGACCGCCGTGGCGGCATTTCTGCAGCATTATTCGGTCTGGCTGCAGGTGCTGGGCGGCTTTTTCCTCACGGCGCTCGGTGTGCGCATTGCGATGCAAAAGCCGCATAAAGAAGACGAAATCCGCCATCCCCGGAAAGACTGGCATAGCCTGAAGGAGATCGTGGGTGACTTTGCTTCGACTTTCTTGCTGACTCTTACCAATCCGGCGACAATTCTGTCATTTGTCGCTATATTTGCGGGGCTGGGGCTGGTCGGCGAAGAGGCTCCTGATTTCGAAGTTTCCGCTCTGATGGTCGCGGGCGTGTTCCTCGGGTCCCTGATGTGGTGGTGCATTCTTTCGGGAGGCATCGGCGTCTTCCGGCACAAGCTTGACCGCAAGGCGCTGCGTTTCACGAACCTGTTGTCCGGGGTGATCATCGGCGGGTTCGGTGCGCTGGTTCTGGCGCATTTACTGGTTCAAAAGCTGTAAAATAGCCAAATCAGCTACATATTCCGGGGCATTGCCTCTGCGGGAGTGGCTTTTTTCAGGGTTTCGATGTCCTCGCGGCAGACCGACAGCAGGTTATCGACCAGGTTAAGCAGTGCCTGCTGGGACTGATCGCTTAACGGCGGCTGCCCCACATGACTTGCGTGATTTTCAACAGCCACCGCGGCGAATTGGGTCCTTTCAAATCCGATATATCCGCTGACGCTCTTCAGATCATGCGCTGCGCCTGCAATTGCGCCAGCCTGCAGCGGCGTTCTGTTATTCGCAATGACGCCGGCAAGGCGCTCCATTTCCGCCCGGCTCTTTTGCGCCAGCTTATGCGCGTATTCGCTCCCGAACTCTTCGACAAAAACGGACAATTTTCCGGGCAGCGGGATATCCGCGGCGCCATTTTCCTGCTTTGCCGGGTTGCCGGGCTGGACGGGAGAAGCCCCGGATGACTGGACGACATGCTTTGCGACAATTGCGCAGAGCTGCTCGGAAGAAAACGGCTTGACGACATGGTCGACCATGCCGGCTTTCAGGCAAGCGTCGATATGCGCCTGGACCGCATTTGCGGTCACCGCGATAATGGGAATATCCGCCATGGGGGAGCCCATTTTCTTAATCTCATGCGCAATTTCAAGGCCGCTTTTGCCCGGCATGTTGGAATCCATCAGGATAATGTCATAGTGCCCTTCGCGCAGCGCCGTCAGCGCCGCTTCCCCGTTCTCGGCAAGGATGACGTGATGACCTCTCTTCGAAAGAAACCGGATCGCGATCATCTGGTTGACCTGGTTGTCCTCCACCAGCAGGATATTTGCGGCTGCGTCGTTCGCGGCTTCGGGCTTCTGCTCCGGCGAGACGGCCACCGGCGGGCGGTAGGGTATCCAGAAATAGAATGTCGTCCCTTTTCCCTCGCGGCTGACGCACTTGATTTTTCCGCCCATCAGTTCCACCAGCTGCTTCGTGATGGACAGCCCCAGTCCGGAGCCGCCGAATTTTTGCGATATGGAAGCGTTAGCCTGGGAAAACTTCTTGAACAGCCGCGCCTGCTGCTCTTCGCTGATGCCGATCCCCGTATCGGTAACGCCGAAAAGAAGCTCGTCGTGCTGCAGCTTCGCTGTCAGGATGACGCCGCCCTTTTTTGTGAACTTGATGGCGTTATTGAGGAGGTTGAACAATACCTGCTGAAGACGGAAAGGGTCGCCGTTCATCTGCTCGGGGAGGTGCTCGTCAATGTTTATTTCAAGATACAGATTCTTTTTGCGGGCGACATGCTCCATCGACCTCGATGCAGCGAGGATGACTTCCCGGATATCGCAATTCGTCTTCTGGATGGTCAGGCTGCCCGATTCTTCCCGCGCCGTATCAATCACGTCGTTCAGCGTATTCAGCAGCGTTTCGGAGCATTGGACCAGCGTCTTCATGCAGGACGTCTGTTCCGGGGAGAGCGGGGTTTCCTTGAGGAAGTCAACCATGCCCATAACGCCGGCCATAGGAGTGCGAATTTCATGCGACATCATGGCGAGGAAATCCAGCTTTCCCCGGTTCGCCGTTTCCGCCATGCGGATGCTTTTTTCCATTTGCTGCTGGCTCAGGAAAAGATTTCCGGCCGTTTTGCTGAGGATGCGTCCTGTAAAAAGATTATGAATGCCGAACAGCAGGACGCCGCCGCCCGCCCAGACGGTCTCCTTGGCATTGAAATTCAATCCGGTGACGATGCCGACCATCGCCAGTTGCAGGCCGATGTCGAAAAGGAACAGGGGGTAATGAAAGGCGCTGACGGTACTGTAAGCGGAGATAGCGGCCAGCACAAACGCATAGCCGGCCAGGTGATCGTAGAGCGAGCCCTTCAGCGGATAGAAAAGGAACACGAGCCAGATCGACATATAGACGGATTTTGCAAGAATGACAGAGATTACCATCTCCCGGCATTCGGCGGCGGAATACCGGCGCTCCTCCCTGAGGAAGCTGCGAAACTGCTTTTGCAGGCCGGAAGCGACGCCGATGGCGATAAGCGCGCCCAGAATATTGTAAGGGAACGTCTTTTGCAGGAGGTCTCCGACGTTTTTCCAGCCGACCGATAAAAATTTCAGGTACGTAAAGAGAGCCGCGACCGCGATGGACTCGTAAAAAAGCGTCCGGTGCCACCGTATGTATGTTTTAAGCGACTGCTGGATCACGAGGCATCTTCATATTTGTAACCGGCGCCATGCACGGTCTTGATGATATTGGGCCGGGCCGGGTCGTCTTCAATTCTTTTGCGCAGCTGGGAGATATGCCAGTCGACCGTCCGGCTGTCGGACATGATATGCGTTCCCCAGCAATGGTCCAGCAGCGCATCGCGGTCGAGGACCTGGCCCTTGCGGTCGTGAAAGAGGCGCAGTAGTTTGACTTCCCTTGGATTGAGATCGATGACACTGCCGTTTTTCTCCGCCTGAAGCCTGGCCGGAAAAACCTTCACATTTGACAGCGAAAACGCCGCCACGGCCGCATCGGGCGTCGAGCCCGAGAGACAGCGGCGCGCAATCGCCCGAATGCGCGCGCGCACCTCGAAAATGTCGTAGGGCTTGGTGATATAATCGTCTGCGCCAATATCAAGCCCGGTCACCTTTTCAAAGGGAGCGGATTTGCCGGTAATAAAGACGATGGGAATGGTCTTGTCGGTTTCCCGGATTTTGCGGCAAACTTCATATCCGGAGATGCCATCCATCTGGATATCGAGGCAGATAAAATCCGGCTTCTGCGCTGCGTAAAGTTGCAGGGCTTCTTCGCCGCTTTTTGCCTGAACAGGCGTATATCCTTCAGTTCCCAGCAATTCGCAAAGCTGGGATAGCACCACGTCATTATTGTCGACAACCAGGACTTTCAAGAGGGCTTCACAAACATGCGGCAGAACCTTTGGAACGGCTTTAAAATATTGTGCCTGAGCACCCTCAATAATCGGTTAAGGAATAATGAAATAGTGCCAGATGCACCTTTCACCCACAAGTTGGCGCCGACGCTCATATGGTAAATTAATCGAGGTTACAATTTGACTGGGGCGATGCCGTATTACGCTGCGCCGCAGCATCGGCGCTATCCTTGCGTTGCTGGTTTTTCCGTGACAGAATCATACGTTATTAGTTTAGACATATTATTGAAGGCCGGACCTGATCGAGATGAAAAAGAACCGCACCAATAATCCCTCCCATATCGTATTGACCTCCCACCCGCCGAAGGATGGAAAGATTCCGAAGATAAAATGGGGCGCGGCAACGCTGAAGGAGCGGGGGCCGCTGATCGCGAGCATGGCGGACCATGCATCGTCCAACGTCATCGGCGCCTATGCGGGTGCTTATTCGATTTATCGTGCGGTGGCGGTCGCCATCGGCGCGCTCGACCCGCTGCACGTGCCGGACCTGACGAATACGAAGCCGGCCGAAAAAATCGGTCCGTTTCCGCAGTGGAGCGACCCGGACAAGATCGTGAGCCTCGACCCCTGGGGCCACATGGCCGGCGACGAGTTCGAAGACCTGCGCAAAAAGGGCCTCGACGTGCGGCCCACCATCGCGGTCACCAAGGCACATATAAATATGCCGGAAATCAAGGACGCCATCGAAGCCGGTCGCCTGAAGCCCGACGGCGATATTCTTGCCAAGAACGGCGACGTGAAAGTGACGAAGGCTGCCGTGGACCCGGTCTGGTATCTGCCCGGCATCGCCAAGCGCTTTGAAATCGAGGAAACAGACCTGCGCCGCGCGCTGTTCGAACATTCCGGCGGCATGTTTCCCGAGCTGATCACGCGCTCCGACCTGAAAGTTTTCCTGCCGCCTATCGGCGGGCATACGATGTATTTCATCGGCGATCCCGCGACGATGCATGATGAAAAGGTCAAGCTTGCCTGCCGCGTCCATGACGAGTGCAATGGTTCCGACGTGTTCGGCTCCGACATCTGCACCTGCCGCCCGTATCTGTGCCACGGCCTTGAAATCTGCATCGAGATGGCGCAGCAGGGCGGCAACGGGCTTATCATCTATAACCGCAAGGAAGGCCGCGCGCTGGGCGAAGTCACCAAATTCCTCGTCTATAACGCGCGCAAACGTCAGGAAGGCGGAGATCGCGCCGACAAATACTTCCAGCGCACCGAATGCGTGGCTGGCGTGCAGGACATGCGGTTCCAGGAGCTGATGCCCGATATTTTCCACTGGCTGGGCATCACCAAAATCGACCGTTTCGCCTCCATGAGCGACATGAAATTCAATGCGCTGGACAAGGCGGGCATCAAGGTTATCGAGCGGGTCGAGATTCCGCCCGAGCTGATACCGGCTGACGCCGCGGTCGAGATGGAAGCCAAGAAAGCGGCCGGGTATTTCGCCAAGACGGAAGTCAAATCCAAAGCCGACCTCGAGAAAGTAAAGGGGCGCAAGCTTGAAGAATAAGGCAAGGACCTCCGTCGATGCCGACCCTGTAGCGATCCTGCGCGACCCTGCCACCATCCGCGCGCGGGCGCATACGCTCCTTGGGATCGGTAAAGAAGGGGGGCTGCGCCATTTCAGCGTCGATATGAACAGGCTGGGCGCCGTTGCCGATTTCGTGGCGACCGTTATTCGCGACAATTACCCCGACCTCAAAATCCCCTATCACGGGCGCTGGCGCCACTTCTCGTATGGCGAAGTCGATCGCTGGCATGATTTGCAGGGACGTTTTTCAAACACCGATGAAATGGTGCGCGCGGCCATCGACCTTGCCGTGATCAGCGTGTTGCTTGACGCGGGAGCCGGGGCGCAATGGAAGTATAAAGAGCCGTCACGTTCGGATATCGAGGTCGGCCGCTCCGAAGGCCTGGCGCTCGCCAGCTTTTACATGTTCAAGAACGGCTTGTTCTCGAGCGACCCGAAAACCCCTCTGCGCGCGGACGCAGGCGCGCTGGCGCTGCTGGACGATCGTAAGCTGGCGGCTGGTTTCCAGGCAGGTCCCCGCAACCCGATGGCGGGACTGGAAGGGCGCATCCAGCTTGTAAAGAGCCTTGCCCTTGCGCTCACCGCCCGCCCGGATTTATTCGGCAAGGGCATTGCACGGCCGGGGTTCCTTTACGACGCGCTAGGCAAGGGCAAGGCCGAGATTCGCGCGAAAGATATTCTGGGGGCGATGCTTACCGGTTTCGAAACCATCTGGCCCGGACGCATCATCGTGCGCGGACATAATATGGGCGATGTCTGGACGCACAGCCTGCTTGCCTTCCCGGACGAGACGAACCACCTGATGCCGTTCCACAAGCTGTCCCAATGGCTGACCTATTCGCTGCTGGAGCCCTTCGAATGGTCCGGCAAAAAGGTGACCGGCCTCGATGAACTGACGGGGCTGGCCGAATATCGCAACGGGGGGCTATTTGTTGATATGGGAATGCTTGTCCTGAAAGATCCCGATGCAGCCGAAGAGGCGCACAAGCCTTCCGATGAAATTATCGTGGAGTGGCGTGCGCTCACCGTCGCCCTGCTGGATGAATTGCGCATCCCTGTGGCCGAGCGCCTGGGCCTAGCGCCCGGGGATTTCCCGCTGGCGCGGCTGCTGGAAGGCGGGAGCTGGCAAGCCGGCCGGAAAATTGCTAAAGAAAAGCGCAAGTCAGCCGATCCGCCCATACGCATCTTGAGCGACGGCACCGTATTCTAGCTTTCAGGAGACTAAAGAGAAATGCCCGACAACCAGGTTATCGTCATCGACCATCCGCTTGTCCAGCACAAGCTTTCCGTGCTGCGCAGCAAGGATACGAATACCAACGACTTCCGCAATCTTATCCGCGAGATTTCCATCCTCATGGGCTATGAAATCCTGCGCGACCTGCCGATGGAAGAGGTCGAGATCGAGACGCCGCTCGAAAAGATGAAGACCAAGATGCTGGCGGGCAAGAAACTGTGTATCGTGCCTATCCTGCGCGCCGGAACGGGCTTTCTGGACGGTTTGCTGCAGCTTGTGCCGCTGGCGCGGGTGGGGCATATCGGCCTCTACCGCGACCCGGAAACGCTGGTCCCCGTCGAATACTACCTCAAGTTCCCTGAAGATATGTCGAGCCGCCGCGTGATCGTCGTGGACCCGATGCTCGCAACGGGGAATTCAGCTGTCGCCGCTGTCGAGCGCGTCAAAGACGCCGAAGCCACGGATATCAAATTCATGTGCCTGATTGCGGCTCCGCAGGGCATCAAGACCTTCCATGAAGCGCATCCCGATATCCCGATTTATACGGCGGCGATTGACCGGGAGCTCAACGATCACGGCTATATCCTGCCCGGAATCGGCGATGCCGGGGACCGGATTTTCGGAACAAAATAAGCCTGACCCGTCTGAACGTCGGCCCAAGCCAGCCGAAAATACGGAGGCTACCGCCAAATAATAAATTATGTTAAATTATTAAGCCTGTTCCAGCGGTTCGTCGTTTGCAGGGCTCTTCCATGGGCAGTTATGTGCGCATGGTATGCAGATCTCCAGCCCCTCCAGATGGACGTCAGATACGCGGAAAACGCGCTGTTTACGGCCATTTTCGTACGTTTTGGGGCATTCTAAGGCGAGCTTTTGCGCCCTGTTTCTGGAGGCTTCAGGGGTCCTCCTGACCGTGCGTTGGCGTGCTTTCATGGGGCATTCAGACGAAATGACTCGGGCCACCCCTTGAAACCGCGGTTTTGCGGCATATCTCGCTTTATCGAAAGCATCTGAATCCCCAATATTTATAGGTATTTCAGGCGCTTTAGCGATTCTTTAAATTATCTTTGACATCATCCGTTTTCGTACGTATAAACCATGCACTGTCGCTCCGCAGATTCGCGGAAGCCCGCAAAAAAGGCGCAGGATAGCGAATTTTTTGTTGACCTATAGGAAGCTTTTCTATATGTTTCGTGGCTCTGACAGATTCTCTCCGGTTTGGTAAACCACGAGGTTTTCCGCTGGGGGTTTTTTGCGGTCAAACGCAAAGGTTAGAGGCGGTGAAAACCGCAGGGTTATTGAACATTGTAGATCGATGAGAAGAGATACGCAGGCAGCGGTTTGTGATCGTGTTTTACGCTTTTACAAAAACCTGCTCTGAGTATCTCAGCACAGCCGAGACAGAGACCCTCACGGTTTCTGTCTCAATAGAAAAGAACAGAAGTGTACAAGCTTCTGCCTTTTCAACAGTGAATGTCCTGTAATGGACATTAAAGCAGGTCTCAAGTACTAAATCAGAGATCCTTTGACATCAAAAGCAAAGGGATCGAATTCAACTTAAGAGTTTGATCCTGGCTCAGAATGAACGCTGGCGGCAGGCCTAAAACATGCAAGTCGAACGCTTGTAGCAATACAAGAGTGGCGCACGGGTGCGTAACACGTGGGAATATGCCTTTTGGTACGGAACAACTCCGGGAAACTGGAGCTAATACCGTATGGTCCCTTCGGGGTAAAGATTTATCGCCAAAAGATTAGCCCGCGGTGGATTAGCTAGTTGGTGAGGTAATGGCTCACCAAGGCGACGATCCATAGCTGGTCTGAGAGGACGATCAGCCACACTGGGACTGAGACACGGCCCAGACTCCTACGGGAGGCAGCAGTTAGGAATATTGGACAATGGGCGCAAGCCTGATCCAGCCATGCCGCGTGAGTGATGAAGGCCTTCGGGTTGTAAAACTCTTTAGCCGACGAATATAATGACTGTAGTCGGAGAATAAGCCCCGGCTAACTTCGTGCCAGCAGCCGCGGTAATACGAAGGGGGCGAGCGTTATTCGGAATCACTGGGCGTAAAGCGTGCGTAGGCTGTTCTGCAAGTCAGGAGTGAAAGCCCAAGGCTCAACCTTGGAAGCGCTCTTGAAACTGCAGGACTTGAATTTGGGAGAGGATAGCGGAATTGTCAGTGTAGCAGTGAAATGCGTAGATATTGACAGGAACACCAGTGGCGCAAGCGGCTATCTGGACCAACATTGACGCTGAGGCACGAAAGCGTGGGGATCAAACAGGATTAGATACCCTGGTAGTCCACGCCGTAAACGATGTGTGTTTGTCGCCGGGGGGTCACCCTTCGGTGACGAAGCTAACGCGTTAAGCACACCGCCTGGGAAGTACGGCCGCAAGGTTAAAACTCAAAGGAATTGACGGGGACCCGCACAAGCGGTGGAGTATGTGGTTTAATTCGTCGCAACGCGAAGAACCTTACCAGGCCTTGACATGCCCTCTATGGATCTCAGAGATGGGATTCTTCACTTCGGGTGGGAGGGACACAGGTGCTGCATGGCTGTCGTCAGCTCGTGTCGTGAGATGTTGGGTTAAGTCCCGCAACGAGCGCAACCCCTTTTGTCAGTTGCCAACACGTAATGGTGGGAACTCTGACGATACTGCCGGTGATAAGCCGGAGGAAGGCGGGGATGACGTCAAGTCCTCATGGCCCTTACGGCCTGGGCTACACACGTACTACAATGGTGGTGACAATGGGCAGCTAGTCAGCGATGACGTGCAAATCCCTAAAAGCCACCTCAGTTCAGATTGCACTCTGCAACTCGAGTGCATGAAGTTGGAATCGCTAGTAATCGTGGATCAGCACGCCACGGTGAATACGTTCCCGGGTCTTGTACACACCGCCCGTCAAGCGATGGGAGTTGGTTCCACCTGAAGGCGGGGCGCTAACCGTAAGGAAGCAGCCGACCACGGTGGGATCAGTGACTGGCGCTAAGTCGTAACAAGGTAGCCGTAGGGGAACCTGCGGCTGGATCACCTCCTTTCTAAGGAAGCGTCTAATGTGATCTGGTTCGTGATAGAACCAAGCAAACCGCTGTCTTCGTATCTCTTCTCGTATCCTGCTACTGGAGCTTTGATCTTAAGGGCTTGTAGCTCAGTTGGTTAGAGCGCGCGCTTGATAAGCGTGAGGTCGGAAGTTCAAGTCTTCCCAGGCCCACCACTTACTCTTGGACGGCGCCGAAAGACTACTGAATGAATATGGGGGTGTAGCTCAGCTGGGAGAGCGCCTGATTTGCATTCAGGAGGTCATCGGTTCGATCCCGTTCACCTCCACCATTCGCTGGTGGAAAGACCGCAGGATACAGAATGAGAATTGGTTTCTCAAAATTTGCAAAAATTTTGGGCGATCGACATCTCGTCGATCAGCAGCGCAAGCTGCAGGGTTATTGGACATTGTGAATAGGTTAACGACACCGTAAATATGAACTAGCCGCAATCCATAGTCGGCGCTGAGCCGGCTTTGGAATTGCACTTAATAGCAACTTTGCTAAATTCGAAGTTCTAATGATCGCGACTGCGGAGTTATCTCTGCACGTGATTTTCGATTCAAGCGTTATTAAGGGCATCTTGTGAATGCCTTGGCTCTAAGAGGCGATGAAGGACGTGATACGCTGCGATAAGCTGCGGGGAGCTGCGAATAAGCTTTGATCCGCGGATTTCCGAATTGGGAAACCAACCACGCAAGTGGTATCTTCCAGTGAATACATAGCTGGATGAAGCAAACTCAGGGAATTGAAACATCTCAGTACCTGAAGGAAAGGACATCAACCGAGACTCCGTTAGTAGTGGCGAGCGAACGCGGACCAGGCCAGTGGTCGTATGGTAAGAATTGGAACTGTGCTGGAAAAGCAGGCCAAAGAGGGTGATAGCCCCGTACAAGTAGAAAGCCATATGATCCTCGAGTAAGGCGGGACACGTGAAATCCTGTCTGAACATGGGAGGACCATCTTCCAAGCCTAAGTACTCCTTAGAGACCGATAGTGAACAAGTACCGTGAGGGAAAGGTGAAAAGAACCCCGATGAGGGGAGTGAAATAGACCTGAAACGAGATGCCTACAAGCAGTCAGAGCCCCGCAAGGGGTGATGGCGTACCTTTTGTATAATGGGTCTGCGAGTTAGTCTTGCTAGCAAGCTTAAGCCGATAGGCGTAGGCGAAGGGAAACCGAGTCTGAATAGGGCGACAAGTTAGTAGGATTAGACCCGAAACCCGGTGATCTAACCATGGCCAGGATGAAAGTAGGGTAACTCCTACTGGAGGTCCGAACTCGTGACTGTTGAAAAAGTCTGGGATGAGCTGTGGTTAGGGGTGAAAGGCCAATCAAACCGGGTAATAGCTGGTTCTCCGCGAAATCTATTTAGGTAGAGCCCTATGTAATTTACCCTCGGGGGTAAAGCACTGGATAGACTAGGGGGGCGCGAGCCCTACCAAATCTAACCAAACTCTGAATACCGAGGAGTACTATCATAGGAGGCAGTCATCGGGTGATAAGGTCCGGTGACGAGAGGGAAAAAGCCCAGACCGACAGCTAAGGTCCCCAAGTCATAGCTAAGTGATCCACAAGGATGTGGAAATTCCAAAACAACCAGGAGGTTGGCTTAGAAGCAGCCATCCTTTAAAGAAAGCGTAACAGCTCACTGGTCTAATTAAGAGTTTCCGCGCCAAAGATGTATCGGGGCTCAAGCTATGCACCGAAGCTTCGGGTGTCATGTCGCAAGACATGACGCGGTAGCGGAGCGTTCCGTAAGCCTGCGAAGTTATCCCGTCAGGGGTGATGGAGGTATCGGAAGTGAGAATGCAGACATGAGTAGCGATTAACAGAGTGAGAGACTCTGTCGCCGAAAGACCAAGGGTTCCTGCGCAAGGTTAATCCACGCAGGGTGAGCCGGTACCCTAAGGTGAGGCCGAAAGGCGTAGCCGATGGAAAACAGGTTAATATTCCTGTGCCTGCTGAAAGTGACGGACACCGAAATCAGTTTTCTCTTATTGGATTGAGAGGGCTGGCCAGGGGTTCCAGGAAATAGCTTCAGCATTATAGTCCGTACCCGAAACCGACACTGGTGGTCAGGTAGAGTATACCAAGGCGCTTGAGAGAAGAATGTTGAAGGAACTCGGCAAATTACATCCGTAACTTCGGGATAAGGATGCCTCATTAACACGCAAGTGAATATGAGGGACACAAAAATGGTGGTGGCGACTGTTTACCAAAAACACAGGGCTCTGCTAAGTCGTAGAAGACGACGTATAGGGTCTGACGCCTGCCCGGTGCCGGAAGGTTAAAAGGAGGAGTGCAAGCTCTGAATTGAAGCCCCGGTAAACGGCGGCCGTAACTATAACGGTCCTAAGGTAGCGAAACTCCTTGTCGGGTAAGTTCCGACCTGCATGAATGGCGTAACGACTTCCACACTGTCTCCAACATTTCCTCAGCGAAGTTGAATTCCTCGTGAAGATGCGGGGTACCCGCGGCTAGACGGAAAGACCCTATGAACCTTTACTATAACTTTGCAGTGGCATTAGAGATGCCATGTGTAGCATAGCTGGGAGACTTTGAAACCGGGGCGCTAGCTCTGGTGGAGTCACAATGTGAAATACCAGCCTTGTTATTTCTGATGTCTAACCGGTCCTGTTATCCAGGATCGGGACCCTGCATGGCGGGTAGTTTGACTGGGGCGGTCGCCTCCCAAATTGTAACGGAGGTGCGCAATGGTTGGCTCAATCTGGTCGGAAATCAGATTAAGAGTGTATTGGCATAAGCCAGCCTGACTGCAAGACTGACAAGTCGAGCAGATACGAAAGTAGGTCAAAGTGATCCGGTGGTTCTGAATGGAAGGGCCATCGCTCAACGAATAAAAGGTACTCTAGGGATAACAGGCTGATACTGCCCAAGCGTCCACAGCGACGGCAGTGTTTGGCACCTCGATGTCGGCTCATCTCATCCTGGGGCTGGAGCAGGTCCCAAGGGTATGGCTGTTCGCCATTTAAAGAGGTACGTGAGCTGGGTTCAGAACGTCGTGAGACAGTTCGGTCCCTATCTACCGTGGGTGTTGGAATATTGAGAGGCGCCGTCCCTAGTACGAGAGGACCGGGATGGACGTACCTCTGGTAGACCTGTTGTCACGCCAGTGGCATAGCAGGATAGCTACGTACGGACAGGATAAACGCTGAAAGCATCTAAGCGTGAAACCTCCCTCAAAACAAGTATTCCCCATAGAGTCGTCGTAGACTACGACGTTGATAGGCCAGATGTGTAAGAGCAGCAATGTTCTAAGCTAACTGGTACTAATAGCTCGATCGGCTTGAATCTATATCACGTGCAGTGATAAAGCCGCAGAAAGCGCTCTTGGATCTTCGAAAGAAGCAAGTTGCTAAAAATTTACGGAGTCAATAACTGATTTGTGAGTTTGGATGACCTGGTGGTCAGAGAGAGGATGAAACACCCGATCCCATTCCGAACTCGGCCGTGAAAAGCCTCATCGCCAATGGTACTGTGTCTTAAGACCCGGGAGAGTAGGACGCTGCCAGGTCTTCCAAGCTCGCAAATCAGAAGTTCAAGGTTAACCTATTCACTATGTCCAATTTAAAAAGCCGGGGCGACCCGGCTTTTTTATTTGGCGAAACGCTTGCCTTTTCCGCGCCGCGCGCGTAAATAAGGGCAAGATTTTAAGATGACGCGGGGTGGAGCAGCCCGGTAGCTCGTCAGGCTCATAACCTGAAGGCCGCAGGTTCAAATCCTGCCCCCGCAACCAATAAAATCAATGGCCTGGTGAAAATTCACTAGGCCATTTTTTTAGTGCCTGAAGGTCGATGATCCGGGCGCTTATAAAAATCAATATTATCAAAGACTAAGAATCATCAATCACCGTCCGGATGACTTACACGGTATTTACACATTTTCCGCTTGGGCAGCGTAACTTGAGATTTTGCTCTTAGGATGTAAAAGGTTATGATTTTTGGATGGGTATTTTATTATTATCCCCCATCCTTCTGAGCGCTTTGTGGAATTTTGTTCCGGGCAGTGCCCGCGCCGAAATGGATGGATTTTACCAGACGTGGCTGCTTTGAATCTCCGCGCAGCAGGCGTACCGCATCCTGCCCATAAGTACTTGGAAAACTGGTTTTTTTTGGTATCATCGTTTTTGAACGAGCCTGAGCGGAGAGAAAATTCATGAAAAACACAATTATCGCGATATGTCTGGCCTTTTGCGTGGTCTTGTCAGCAAGTTCCATTGCTTTCGCGCAGGAGGACAGCTACGAAATCATGGCGCCGCTGCCGCCAGGGATGCTGCATACGGATCCCGATCCTGCAGCGAAACCTGATGACGCGGTCCAGCAGGCCCCCGTGCCTCCCCCGCCCGTGGTGCCGCTGCCGCCCGACCCGGCGCGTAAACCTCTGGACGATTTTCTCGCAAAGATCAAGGACGCCGATAAAGGACAGATGTCGGTTGTTTCCAGCGATATGCTGCAGGCGGCATTTCCCGGCTACCGTTTTTACGCACTTCATTTCCGGATGTTCCCCGTCGCCGTAGCCACGCCTGCCCCCCTGAAGCCCGCCAATGTTTTTGCCCTTTCGCCGCAGGGAGAAGTCACCCATATGCCCGACATGGATTCGCTGAAGGACTTCGTCAGGCACAACGCCCCCACCGCGCAGCGCAATGACCAGGCCCGCGATGTCTTCAAGGCCTGGATGAATCTGGCTCTCGAATTCAAGCAGGACGGGTTTTACGAGTTCTCGGCGCTGGCGCCCGTTAATGTAACCTCCCGCTCCGCAACAGCCGATCTGACGGTCACGTCGAAGGTTACCGCGACGCGTGGTGGCCGCGGAGAATACAAGGCGACCGCAACATTCGGCGAGGACGGTAAAATACGGGACACCACGATTGTCGACAACATGAAGGCTGGCGTCCGCCCGGTTTGCCAAGCGACCAAGCTGCTGGACAAAGACCCGATCGTGCGGAAAATCGTTGAAAAGGATATCCTCGTCATGGGGTCGGCCGCTAAGTCCTATCTGGACGAGCAGCGCGCCAAGGCTTCACCCGACCTGCAGCGGGAAATAGACCGCGTCTGGAACAAAATCGTCCAGGAGGGCTGGTAAAGCCTTGCGAACTTGACTTACACTGTTTCTTGCACGTATAAAGGTTTTGAGATCATTGTGTCGGTAAATCAGACGCTTGGCGGTGGCCATTTCAGGCTCATAACTTGAAGGCCGCAGGTTCAAATCCTGTCCCCCGCAACCAATCAAGCGCCGGCGATAACGCCGGCGCTTTTTGCTTGCGGGTTCCTCGGATGGCTGATGCCGACCATATTGCGAAAATCGTCTCCCGGCTTCCCCGTGATTTCGTCTGGGGAACGGCCACCTCTGCCTGCCAGGTGGAGGGGGCCGCGCTGGCCGAGGGGAGGAAAGCCAGCATCTGGGACGATTTTGCGCGCAGGCCCGGCGCGACCAAACATGGAAATACGCCCGAAACCGCTTGTGACCATTACCACCGCTGGGCGGAGGATGTCACCCTGCTTACCGGTCTCGGCATGGGCGCCTACCGTTTCTCCTTAAGCTGGTCAAGGCTGTTGCCGGACGGCATCGGCGCCGTCAATCCGAAGGGATTCGACTTCTACAAGCGCCTGCTTGCTGCGCTGCGGGAAGCGGACATCGTTCCCTATGTCACGCTCTATCACTGGGATCTGCCGTCGGTCCTGCAGGAGAAGGGCGGATGGACGAACCGCGATATCCTTCGCTGGTTCGGGGAATATGTGGATGCCGTCATCCGGCATCTCGGAGCGGATATTCCCAATTTCATCGTGCTGAACGAGCCTTCCGTCGTCGCCTACGTCGGCCATTACGAGGGCGTGCATGCGCCGGGGATAAAGAGCGCGGCTGCGATGTATGCGGCCATGCACCACCTGAATCTCGTCCACGGCCAAAGCATGCGGCAGATCAAGGCGGCGTTTCCGCGCGCGCAGGCGGCTTCGACCTATACGCACTTCCCGATTTACCCGCTCAACGACAGTGCGGAAAGCACGCGCGCGGCGCAGCTGATGCGCGCCGTCTGGTCAGACGGGTTTTTCGGACCTTTGTTCCGGGGCGAATACCCGCGCGAGATTGCCGGCCAGATTGCCCCCTTCGTGCGCGAAGGCGATCTCGACCTGTGCCGCACGCCGGGTGATTTTCTTGGCCTCAACCATTATTGTCCCGACTATGCGAAACCCGCCGCGGAGGAGTTGCCCGCGCGACTCACCTTCGCGCATAACGCAGGCAAGATCGAACCGATCGGCACGACCGATCTCGGCTGGCCGATCGTGCCCGACGGTCTCTACGACGCGCTCGTCGACCTCAAAACCCGCTACGCCCCGCAGCGCATCATCATCACCGAAGGCGGTTGCGCCTTTAACGATGAACCGGGGCCGGACGGCCGCATCCGTGACCGCCGCCGCATCGACTATTACGCAGCCTACCTCGACGCCGCCCTGCGCGCGCGGGAAGAGGGCGTGCCGCTGGAAGGCTATTTCGCCTGGTCGTTCCTGGATAATTTCGAATGGGCCGAAGGTTACGGCCCGCGCTTCGGCCTTGTCCACGTCGATTATGACGGAGGTCTCAAGCGCACGCCCAAGGACAGCTATTTCTGGTTCCGCGACCTCCTCCGCGCGCACAAGGCGAAGGCCGCGGCTTAAGGAGCTTTGCTGCATCACGCCACATGCAGCGGATAAAAGATCGGCTGCAATCTGTCCCACCACATTTTGCCGGGTGCCGCCATCATAAAGGCGCGGCGACATTGCGACGGGTCGTAAGGGCGGCCGTTGTCGAGCGCAACCCAGGCGCCGGCTTCCCGCGCGATCAGATCCGGCGCAGCATGGTCCCAGGGCGTGGTCCAGTCGACATGCGCGACGAAATCCGCGCGCCCGGTAAGAAAGTTCATATAGTCGTGCAGGCAGCAGCCGGACTTGACGAGCTCCCGGAACAGCGGGCGGACGGAATCGAAATGCGCGGCGGGAGCGCCGTCGCACTGCCCGACCAACTGTTTCATGTCTCCCGGGGGGATGGTCACAGTGATACGCCGGCCATTCAGTCTGGCGCCTGCGCCCTGGGCGGCAAGTGCCATGCGGTCGCCGGGCGGATCGTAAGCCCAGGCGTAGCGCGTGACGCCACCCTGCACGAGCGCGACATAAACGCCAAACTGCGGATTGCCCTTCGCGAAATTCGACGTGCCGTCGACCGGGTCGATGATCCAGACCGGCTCTCTCTTTTTAAGCCTTCCCAGCATGGCCGGGTCTTTTGATACCGCTTCCTCGCCGACAACGAGGGAGCCGGGCAGGTATTCCTGAAGCAGCCGCGTGAGCGCTTCCTCCGCGGCTTCGTCGGCCGCGGTGACGAGATCGCCGGGCTTCTTTTCGCGGATGTCGGCCTGCCGCAGATTGTTGAATCGCGGCATGATTTCCGTCGCCGCGACCTGACAGATAAGGTTCGCAATCTTTTCCGTATCGACGTCATTCACCTGAATGCTCCATATAGAGGGCAGATTATCTTACACCGTTCCGGCGTATAATTTTCAATTAAATTATTGTAATAAAATGGAAATTTATAGATGCGCGATCAGGAAGAAGGAAATTGTTTGACATAATGATTTTCCATATATAAAATGTTCGTTAACCAAAAGTTAATGGGGTGTCTTAACGTGGCGACGAAGCGTGTTCTCAATTTCCTGTGGCTCAATCTCGATCTTCCGGCGCTCGCTGATCCGGAGGACGGGACGATCCGTCAGCCGCTGCCCCCCAAGTACATCGAAACCGTGCGCAAGTCCGCCCGTGCGCACCCGACGACCGATGTGGTCCTCTGGGTCGACTCCAAACGCCTGACCGGGCGCCAGATGGAATTCCTGAGAAAATCGATCGAAACCAATCGCTCGAACGCGAAGGTGAAAGACCTGCGCACTATTCCCGCCTATGATCAGGATGAGCTCTATAACGAGCCGGAAACGAATGCCGAGTGGCGCAGCTGCGGCCAGTCTTCGCTGATCTGGCGCCAGGTGGATGCGGCCAAAGTGCTGATTTCCCTGCAAGGCGACTACGACCAGGCATTCTTCTCCGATCTCGACCATGCACATTTTGGCGTCACCTCGCCGAAGGTCCAGGCTATGCTGAAAAAGCACGGGCTGATGATCGGCAGCTACAGCGATAGCGGCGACCTGAGCATCGAAAACCAGCTCTGGGGATTCCAGCGCCGTCGTCGCGACTTCTTCAACGCCTACTACGGTGAAGCACTTGTCGAGGCGCACAACGGCAACAATGCCTGGAGCAAGCTGGTGAGCAAGGTGGAGCTGGAACTGGTGCGCAACGAGTCCATCCCCCTTGCAGAAATCTGCCTCCCGATCGCCGCCGATGGCACCAAGGCCGAACAGCCCGGGCATGAATCGAGAGACGGCTATAACAGGTCGACGCCCTCGACGATTTCAAACGTCGATCTGACCCGCATGTTCAATGCACGCAGCCGCCGCCGCGACAGGCCGGTATCGAAATCAGCGTGCAAGAAAGCGCCAGTTGTGGCCAAGAAATTCGAGGCAGCCTGACAATGCCCAAAGACGTTTTTCCAAAGCCGGGTTCGACAGAAAAGAAGATGGATCTTCTCAAGGCGATCCTGCGCGAAAGGCCTGACCTCGATGGCAAGCCGGCGACGTTCCCCGGCCAAGGCCAGAAAGGCAGTGTCGCCATCATCGGCGACGAGGTCTTCAAGGGCCCGCAGCAGCCGCGCGGCGAATGCCTCGAGGATTATGAGACCGAATGCGACGTTCTCCGGCAGCTGGAAGGAAAGGCGCTTCCCGCCGAGATCCCGCACATTACGACTGTCAGCAGGGATTACCTGTTCTTCGGCATGAACAAAGTACAAGGCGTGCAGATGGGCAGCGACTTCGAATCGGCCCTGACGAAACACCAGCAGCGTGTGCTGGCGAAGGACGTCATCGATTTCGTCGTCGCCCTGGCGCATGCCCTTCCCATGAAGGACGGCAAGTTCGCCGTGCATGACGACCTTTATTACAACCATATCCTGATCGACCCCGAAACGAAGCGGCTGAAGGGCGTCATCGACTTCGGCCTCGTCAAATATAAGTCGGCGGATGAATGGAAGCCGATGTATGATTTCGAGGGCGCGGCGTTCTACGACATGCTCCAGGAAGAATTCAACCGCCGCAAGGCCGACCTGCCGGGTGCAGCGCCCGCTCCCGATAATAGCGGGCCGGACGTCGCGGATGCGGAGGATTCCGGTACGGACGATGAAGATGATAATTCGATATGGGCGGAATTCAAGCAACAGTTCAAAGAATCATGGTTGGGAGGCCTCATCTGGAAGGCGTTCAAGAAGAAAGGTGTGGAAGAAGAAATCGATCCGCTGGATACCGTTCCGCTTCCGCCACCCGGATCGCAGGCCGTGAATTTCCTGTGGATTAACCTCGACCTTCCCGCGCCGCCGGATCCTGAAGACGGTTCCGTGCGCCAGCCCTTGCCACAGCGCTATATCGCGAACGTCCGCGGCGCCGCGGCGGCTCGTCCCGATGCGCAGTTCTTACTCTGGATGGATTCAAAGCGCCTCACGCCGCGCCAGTGGGAATTCCTGCAGGGCTCGCTCGAAGACGAACTGCCCAATGCGCACCTCAAAGACCTGCGCTCGATCCCCGCTTACGACCACGAATCCCTGTACAACGAGGGTGAAACCAATCCGAAGTGGCGCGACAGCGGGCAAAGATCGCTGATCTGGCGCCAGGTGGACGCCGCGAAAATCCTGATCTCGCTGCAGGGGAAGTACGACCAGACTTTCTTCGCCGACCTCGACCACGCGCATCTCGACATCGACTCCGAAAAGGTTCAGCGCATGCTGTTCAAGAACGGATTGATGATCGGCAGCTCCGGGTCGAGCTGTCTCAGCATCGAAAACCAGCTCTGGGGCTTTGTGCCCGCGCGCCGGAAGTTCTTCGAGGAGTATTACAAGACCGGCCTGAAATCCGCGCATAAGGGCAGCAACGCCTGGAACGACCTCGTCTGCAAGGTCGACAAGGAACTCATCGGCCGGGAAAACCTGAAGATGACAGACATATGCTTGCCGATCGACGGCGACAACACCTCGGCGGAGCAGCCGGGCCATACATGGCGCGGCGGTTCCGGCAAGGCGGACAAGCCCGCGCTCGTCGACAAGGGTGAACTGACGCGCGCCTTCAACGCCAGATGCCGCCGCGCCGCCGAAGGCGCCGCGCCCAAAGTCCAGCTCGCGCCGGCCAACGACGACCTCAAAAAGCCGGCCGTGCAGCTCAAGCTGCCGTTTCAGGCATTGAACCAGTAATCTCCGCCCGCCGGTTTCCCTAGTGCAGACGCTGGGCTCCAGAGGCCCGTATGGCGGTATTGGCGGGGATGTGCTTTAAGGAGGGCGCAGTCAAGCCTTTGATTTGAAAGGGACCTGACTAAGCCGACCCATTATACGTACAAGAAAGGGCACACGGGTAACCGTAGAGTTCCAGCCTTCCAAGCTGGCTGGAGTCCGGGTGTAATAAGTACGTTCGGCCTTATTGCGCTTTGAAACATCGCATGTTAGCGTTCCGCATTCGCCAAGGAGATTGCCATGAAATTCAATGAATCAGGCCTGCCCAAGGACAAACTGATCGAGGCGGCCTTCGATTACAGCCATGCATTTACCCTGAAGGCCCAGAAGATTGCCCTGCAGGACTTCAACCGGCAGATGGATGAGATACACGCCAACCTGGTCGCCGATCTCGACAAGGAGAAGGAAGCCAGCCGCATGCCGGACGGCGACTACAAGCGGCAGAAGGAATTGCTGGAGAAAATGCACGACGACCAGCTGAAGCAGGGCCCTGCCCTGGTCGGGCAGGCGCTGGAAGGCATGTTTGTCGCGCGCCGTGTGAACCCGGCACTGGAAATGGCGAAAAATTCGGAAACGCCGACGGCGGAGATGATCGCCGCCACATTGCTGTGCGAATGCATACGCTCGCCGAAGGACTTTCAGACGGTGACGGAGAAGTTCGGCGCGCGGGTCGCCGGCATCGCTGCCGAGATCGCGCATATTGACGCCTATCCAGGCGAACGCGCGGAAAACATGGTGGAGGCATCTGCGGACGCAAAACGCGTATATCTTGCCTGGCTTTCGTCCAGTACGAATAACATCGCCGAGCAGATCACGCGCGCCGCGAAAGAACGCCCTGAAGAAAAGCTCTTGCTTCCGCCCGGGCACGAAAAGCAGCTGTATGCGGATGTCCAGCCGCTGTGGGGCGTAGACAAGAAACTCGACGCGCGCTTTTTCGAAGTATTCAACCGCGTCTGCGAGGTCTCCGGATCGTCCTTCCGCCTCGAAGCGGATGACAAGGGCGGTCTCAATCTTGTCCAAGGCAGCCTGACGCCCGCTGGCAAGAACGATGGATCGAAACCGAAAGGCCCCAAGGGGCCGGGCGGCGGCATCGGCGGAGATGTCTTTTAATATTATGGGGCGCTGATATTTCCTGCGATCAATAAAGAAGACTTGGGTTTATGCCCGGGTCTTCTTTATGTTATGGAACCGCGTTTAAGTTTCAAAAAAATACAGAATACGGAAAAGTTCATTAATGGTTTGTTAGTAATTCTCTTTTTTCCGGAGTCGACGCGTAGTATAATGACCACGGGGTACTACGTATTTGGGGAGATTTCTTCTGAAAAGAAGAAATAAAATTTTGATATGCAGATCAAGTTAAGGCCCGCAGTTCTTGCGGTCCTCGGTTTATTTGTATTGGTGGGCTGCGCTCCGGATGTATCGGCGCCTAAATCCGCTGGCCAGTTAATCAGCAGCGATCTCGCGCAGCTTTATCATCCGGATGATTTGCGGGGGACGCTGTCCTTCGAAGATGCCCTCGCGCGCGGAATGAAATATAACCTCGATGCCCGCGTCGCCGCTTACAACGCGCTTGCGGCTTCCGGCGACGTTACCTTGGCGAAGCTTGCCGCATTGCCCGCGATGCAGGCTAAAATGGACTATATTGGCCGCAGCAACAAGGGGGCTGCGTCGAGTCTTTCTGTGCTGACCAACACCCAGTCGCTGGAGCCGTCCATATCCACCGAGCAGCGCCGCACGACCCAGCAGCTGGCATTGGATTGGAATTTGCTGGATGCAGCGCTCAGCGTCGCCCGGGCCAAGTCGTCTTCCGACCAGCAGCTCATCATGGAAGAAAGGCGCCGCAAGGTCTTTCACAGTATTGTTCAGGACATATATTCCGCGTATTGGCGCGCGGCAGCCGCGCAGGAATTGCGGCCTCTTGTCCGCGGGCTTCTGGCACAGGCCGACGATCAGATTGGGAAAATCGACAAGGGCATCAAGGCCGGCATCGTCGTCGTCTCCGATGCGCGCAGAATGAAAAACGACCTGATGGCCAAGAAGCAGCAGTTAATCGAGCTTGAAGGCCAGATCGTCTTTTCGGATCTGGCGCTCAAGGCGCTGATCGGCCTTCCGCCCCATGCGCAGTTGCGCCTGAACCCAGCGGATGTGAAATGGATTTCCCGGCAGCGCGTGCCGCGCGCGGGCGGAAATATGGCCGATCTCGAAAAAATCGCGCTTGCACGCCGGCCGGAGGTCAGGGAAGAACTGCTCAACAAAAATATTGCGCTGAGGGATATCCGTCTCTCTATCTTTGAAACCTTCCCCGGCGCAAATATTATTCTGGCGCTCAACCACGACAACAACCGCTTTCTGGTCGACAAGGATTGGCTGAGCATCACCGGCGAGATTTCCCAAAGCATCACGAAGATACTCACGGCTCCAGCCCGTTACAACAAAGCAGTCAATGCATCTGCCCTGGCGGACGCGCGGCGTCAGGCGCTGCTCGCGGCCGTTATGACGGAAGTGCATATTGCGAGCGCGCGGCTGCGCTATTTCAATTCCGACTACGACATGGTCAATTCCATCGCAAGGGAAAAAGCCGAGGACCTCAGGCGCGCAAGGGGCTTCAGGAATGCCGGCATGTCCGGCGATACCGAAGTCGTTGGCGCCGCGCTGGATGAGGGGGCTGCGCGCATCAATGAAAGGCTCGCCTTTGCGCAGGTGAGTGAATCTTACGGCCAGCTCCTGAGCTCGCTGGGCGTTGACATATGGACAGGGACATCGGCGGGCATGAGCGTGCCGCAGATCGGATCCCGGATAAAACAGAATATAGCTGTACTGGAGCAAGACGTCATCAAGGGAGCGTATATGACTGAAGGAAAACAGAACGGCCTATGAAAACAGGTTTGGGCAGGTCTGAATCACGGAGCGGCATTCCCCGCGCAGGGGGGGATTCAGGCTGCCCGGCGTTCGGTTTGCGCCCGGACGTGCAACTGTCACGGCTAAAAAAGACACTTCCCCCATGCTTCCGAAAGGATGGCCAACGCCGCATGTCGGCGCCGCAAATGGCGGTATTGGCGGCCATGTTTTTCGCAGGCTATCTTTCCTTTGGCGGAACGTCTTTCCAGTTCATGCCGCAGGCGACGGCGGCGTCGCTGCCGGCCGAGGTTGTTACTGCGCCCAAAGTGACCATTGAAGTCCCGAAGGCTCCCAATGCTGCCAATGTCGTAGTGGCCGCTGCGCAAAATGCGTCGCCGGCAGTACTCGTGGCCCCGGCTGAGTCCGCCGCGGACAAGCAGAATGTCATGCAGAGAATTATAGAGTACATTCCCGATCCGCCCCCCGCCGACACCGACAGCAAATATCAGGTGCAGGCGGTCCTGGTCGCCAAGAACAGCGCCGTATTGTCGAGCGCCATTGACGGCAGGATCGTCGACTATCATTACAGGAGCGGAGATCATTTTGGAAAAGGCGATACGCTCGTCGAATTCGATTGCGCTGTTGACCGCGCAAAACTGAAGGAATTCCAGGCAAGGCAAAGCCTTTCTGCGCGTCAGCTCGCGGCATATAATCAGCTGAGAAAACTCAAGACGGTTTCAGAAATCGAGCTGGAGACGGCTGCGGCGGCAAATTCTCAAAGCCTTGCCCAGATTGACCAGATCAGTCAGCATCTCAACCTGTGTCGGATTGTGGCGCCCTTCGACGGTCGTATCATGCGCACCATGGCGAACAACTACGAATTCGCCCAGACCGGCCGCGTTTTGATGGAGGTCTCTTCGCGCGAACCGCTTCAGGCGGAATTCATCGTATCATCCGTATGGCTGCGCTGGCTCAATGTGGGGACGCCGGTAACGATCTATATCGATGAAAGCGGCAAGCGTTACGGCGCGAAACTCGTGCGCATAAACGGAGAGGTGGACCCGGTGAGCCAGTCGGTGCAGGTGGTTGCCGAACTGGATGGTTATAACGAGGAACTGCTTCCCGGCATGAGCGGAAAGGCTATTTTCAATACCGACGGCGCCGATGCCGTCAGCAAGTTTGGGTATCATGGGCTGATCCTTGATCCCAAGCCTCCCATGCCTGTCCGTCCAAAATGAGCGGCGCGGACAAATCCGCTATCGATCCGATGCTGCATAAGGCACTGACGCTTGTCACGCTGCACCGGCAGGCTCGGCATAAAGACAAGGCAGCGGATCTTGCATTTTTGATGGTCAACCAGACATTCAACCTGGTTAAATACCGGCAATGTTTTTTCTTTCGGTGGGACGGCCATTCATTGGAGATAGACGCGGCTTCGGGCGCGATGCACCTGGACCCGAACGGCCCCTGCGCCCTCTGGATGAAGAGCGTTCTATCCCGTTTTCTCGAAGACAAGAAAATACAAGATGCGCTTCCTGCGGACGGGAAAAAAGGCGGCGAAAGCTTCGCGCGTGTTTTTCCGATCTCTCCGACCGACTGCGCGGAAGCCGAGCGTTCTCACTGGAACGATTGGGCGTCGCAACGCGCCATCGTTCTCGCCATGGCGGGTCAGGATAAGAAAATCCGTTACGGTCTCTGGCTGGACAGGGAAGAGCCCTTTCAGGATACGGATATCGCCCTGCTCGACGATATTGCGGACGCCTATGCCTATGCATTGCAGAAATTCGATGTCGCTTCCGGAGGAAGTTCGACGATCGCCCGCTTGTTTAGTCCCGGAAAACGGAGGATGTCTGCACTGTTCATCTGTGCAGTGTTGGGCATGTTTCTTCCGGTCAGGATGAGCGTCACGGCGCCGGCGGAGGTGGTGGCGCGCAGCCCTCTCGTGGTCAGCGTGCCCTTCGACGGTATCCTCGAAAGCGTGGTGGTCAAGCCAAATCAGGTCGTAAAAAAGGGCGACCTGCTGGCGACGATGGACGGTACGGCGCTTCGAAACAGGTCGGAAATGGTGGGGCAGGAACTGCTGACGGCAGAGGCGGCTCTCGCAAAGACAGAGCGCGAGGCATTCAAGGAACCCAATAAATTATCCGAACTAAACGTCTTGAAAGCGCAGATGAAGGCAAAACAGGCCGACAAGCAATATGCCGACGAGCTGCTGTCAAAAATCAATATTGTTGCCGGCATGGACGGCGTCGTCATGTTTCCGGACGCCAATGCGTTGCGGGGCAAGCCGGTGCAGGCGGGTGAACAGATCATGCTGATGTCCGACCCGGCAGACAGCGAATTGCTGATCCGCATACCGGTCGACGGCATGATCGTCCTGGATCAGAGCGCACCGGTGGATTATTTCCTGAATATAACGCCGCTTGGTTCGCAAACCGCCCAGATAGAAAGCGTCAGCTACCAGGCGACCCCCGATCATGACGGTCTGCTGACCTATAAGGCGCGCGCGAGGTTTCAGCAGGGAGAGCAGCATCCGCGCCTGGGTTCGACCGGTTCGGCTAAAGCCTACGGAGAGCAGAGTGTTCTTTTTTTCAACATCTTCCGGCGCCCTATCGTAACGATCAGGCGCAAGCTGGGTATTTGAGGACAACGTGCGCGTAGAGATGGAAAAGGAGATATACCTGCCGCGTCTCCGGCGCGATCTCCAGCTGAATCCCGGCCCCGATGATGAGGACGGATCCCCGACATGGACCTTATATGATCCGGTGGCGAATAAATACCACAAGTTCGGCTGGCTGGAATTCGAATGCATTTCGCGATTCGTCCGGTGCAATACGGCTCGGGAGCTTATTCAGGTAATATCGCAGGAAACGACCCTGCATCCCGACGAGGAGATTATCAAGAATTTGATTTTTTTCCTGCTTGTGCAGCATCTGGTGCAGGCAAGCGACAGCGCGGTGTCGGACCACCTGGAACGGGAGAGCGCCAGGCGTGAGCTGCCGTTCTGGAAGAAGGCCCTGCATAGCTATCTGTATTTCGTCGTTCCTCTCGCGAGGCCACAGAAATTCCTGGAGGCGACTTTTCCGCTTTTGCGTCCCCTCTTCACGCGACAGTTCTTTACCTGTGTTCTGGTGCTTCTCGCGGCGGGCATTTACCTGACGTTTCGCCATCTGGATGAATTCTATGCCACTTTCATGACGTATTTAAGCGGTGAGGGGGCTGTCTATATCCTCGTGGCGATATTTCTCATGAAATTTATTCATGAGATGGGGCATGCCTATACAGCCACAAAATATGGCGTGCCGGTGTCGACGCTGGGGGTTGCCGTCATGGTGCTGTATCCCGTCCTCTACACTGAAACCTCGAATGCCTGGCGGATGGCTGACCGGCGGCAGCGCATGCATATCGCCCTGGCGGGCGTTATGGCAGAAACGATGGTGGCGGCGGTGGCGCTCATGATGTGGCATCTCCTGCCTCCCGGCATGGGCAGGAGCATTGCCTTCATCCTTGCTGCGGTGGCGCTTGTCGGGTCGTTGGCGATCAACATGAACCCGCTGATGCGTTTTGACGGTTATTACATTTTTTCCGATATGGTCGGCATCGACAATCTTCAGGATCGCGCCTGCGCTTTCGCGCGCTGGCGTCTCCGCCGCGTCCTCTGGGGATGGGACGATCCGAAGCCGGAGGTCGTTTCCGCCAAGCGACAGAGATTGCTGGAGATTTTCGGTTTTGCGCTGATCGCATATCGTTTTATCCTCTTTTCCGGGATCGCGATCCTGGTCTATCACATTTTTTTCAAGCCGCTCGGCTTGATTCTGATGCTGGTGGAAATTGGTTTTTTCGTCTTCATGCCGGCATGGCGCGAGGTAATGGTATGGTGGCGCAACAAGGGGCGCATTTTCTCATCGCGTCGCGGGGCCGCAATCGGGTTCTTTCTTCTTGTGTGTATTTTCTATGGTTTTCTGCCGGAGCAGGATACGGTCGAGATTCCCGCCGTGCTTCATGCTCAGAATTATTCCAGGGTTTTTCCGCCAGCGGCGGGCAGGGTTGACGAGATTTCTGTCGTGGAAGGACAGCATGTCAATGCAGGGGACGTTCTTTTCAGGATATCCGCGCCGTCGCTGGAGCATGACATAAATATCGCGCGATTGAAGCTGGAGGCGCTGAAGGAAATCAAGGGTCGCCAGCAGGCGAATCTCGCCCTGACCAATAAATGGCTCACGCGGGAGGAAGATATCACGGCTCAGGAAAAGAAGCTGGATGGACTGCTCAGGCAGCGGGAGAAGCTTACCATCAAGGCCGGCTTTGACGGCATCGTGCAGGATGTTGATCACAGCCTTCATACCGGGGAGTGGGTCGCTGCCTCTCATCTTTTGGCAATTTTAACGGACGACAGATCTCTTGTCCTCAGCGGCTATGTTGACGAAGAAGGCCACGCACGCATCACCGAGGGGGCGGCGGGATATTTCTATCCGGAAGCCGCGCCGCTGACGCGTTATCCCGTGAGGTTGAGCCAGGTCGAGGCCACGAACAGCACCGAAATCTTCTGGCCGGAGCTGACGTCCGCCTTCGGCGGGCCTCTGCCATCCGATAACAATCAAAAGGGCGCAACGGTGTCTCGGTACCCCCTTTATCCTGTCAGGCTCGTTGTGGTGGATGAGCGTAATATAATTGCACCAATTCCTTTTGTTGCGCGCGGGTCTGTCAAGCTGGCCAGCAAGCCTGAGAGCATAGTTAACCTATTGATAAAACGTGCGATTTCGATTGTTGGGCAAGAGAGTGGTTTATAAGATCTTAACGCTGCCAGCAACAATTAATTAATTCCTTAAGGGTATAATTTAATTAGGTAATTTTACCTGCCCTGGGGACGCTTTCTCAAAATGACCCAATCGAAGGACCCAAATAAGGGACAGATAAAAACTCTTCTCTACCCTTTGGAGAAGAGGTTGATGCTCGACGTGACCATTTCGCAGCTGGTCACCACGCTCACTGTGGCCGAAAACGCTGCCCCGGCCATTGTCGACAGCGTGGTCCAGATTGCCGGCAGCACAAAGAATTACGCCGCCAACGGCGACATCCTGACGATTTCGTCAACGGCGCCAACGGAAGACATCATCGGCGTTATCAACACCGGCGTGGGCGGCGATGCATTAGTCGTCTCCGGCAGTAACGTCACCTACGGCGGCGCTCAGCTGGCGACCTTCAGTGGCGGGAATGGCTCCAACCTGGTATTCACCTTCAACAACGTCGGCAACATCGGCACGAACGCGCTGCAGCGCCTGTTTGAAAGCATCACCTATGGGATACTGTCTGATAACCCAACAACCTCAAGAACGCTGACCTTTACCGTTTCGGGTGGCGACAGCGCCACCGCTTCCGTGGCGATTACCGTCACGCCAGAGCCGGATGCCCCTGCAGGTACGGACAAAACCATTACGCTGCTGGAAGATAACTCCTACACAATGACCACGGCAGACTTCGGCTTCTCGGACGGTGACGGGAATACCCTGCTGAATGTGAAAGTCGGAACGATTTCGGGCGCCGGGTCGCTCAAGCTGAACGGCAGCGCGGTGACGAACGGCCAGACCATCTCCGCGGCCAACATCACCAGTGGATTGCTCACCTACACTCCCGCCGCGAATGCGAGCGGAACGGCTTATGGCAGCTTCACCTTCCAGGTGCAGGACAACAGCGGTCTTTCGCCTGATACCGACCCGACGGCTAATACGATCACGTTCAATGTCACGTCCGTGAACGACGCGCCGGCAGGGACAGACAAGACAATCACGATGCTGGAAGATGCCAGTTACACTTTCTCGACGTCCGACTTCGGCTTTTCGGATGCCAATGACAGCCCCGCCAATACGTTGCTGAACGTGAAGATATCCACCTTGCCGTCGGTGGGTGCGCTGAAGCTGAACGGGGTTGCGGTGACGGCAGGGCAGAGCGTTCTGGCGACAGATATCGCGGCGAACAAACTTGTTTATACGCCTGTCGCGAATGCGAACGGCACTGGTTACTCCTCCTTTACCTTTCAGGTACAGGACAACGGCGGCACCGCAAACAGCGGTGTTGATCTCGATCAGAGTGCAAATACAATCACGTTCAATGTGACCTCGGTAAACGATGTGCCGGCCGGGACGGATACCACGATCTTCGCGCCCAAAAACGGCAGTTATGCTTTTACGACCAGTGATTTCGGTTTCACGGATGCCAGCGACAGCCCCGCGAACGCTTTACTGAACGTCAAGATTACATCGCTGCCGACGATCGGGACCTTTACCCTGAGCGGCTCCGCAGTCACCCTTAATCAGTTTATTTCGGCCGCGAATATCACCGCCGGCAATCTTGTCTATACTCCAGTGGCCGGTCAAACAGGCACCAATTATGCGAATTTCACCTTCCAGGTTCAGGACAACGGGGGGACCGCAAATGGGGGCGTAGACCTCGATGCCTCGGCCAATACGATGACCATTGATGTGGCTGTTCTCAATTCACCTCCTGCCGGTACGGATAAGACAATCAGCCTCCTCGAAGACGGTTCTTATACCTTTGTCAGCGCGGACTTTGGATATTCAGATCCGGGTGACGCTCCCGCGCATAACTTCATCGCTGTAAAGATAACAACGCTGGCGACGGCCGGTACGCTGAAGCTGAACGGTGTTGCTGTGACGGCTGGGCAGACCGTTTCCCTTGCGAACATTAACAGTGGTTTATTGGTTTATACTCCCGCGGCAAATGGTAATGGAACCGGCTATGCGAGCTTCACCTTCCAGGTGCAGGACGATGGCGGGACCACGAACGGCGGAAAAGACCTGGATCAGATCGCCAATACCATCACCTTCGACGTGACCTCGGTGAACGACGCGCCTTCGGGGGCGGACAAGACGATCACGACCAACGAGGATACCGCCTATACGCTGACCGCGGCGGACTTCGGCTTTACG